>CAZKTO010000037.1:1097-14419 GCA_964555685.1 uncultured Dehalococcoidia bacterium | reverse complement strand
TCTTCCCCGTCACCCGGTGCTGAAGCCTCCCGATCGACGTTCAGCTCGGCGTCCCCGAGGGGTGGCAGGTCCAGACATACTACCTGGGGGCCAATTCCCACTTCTGGAGTTTGGTCCGCCGTCTCGTCGCCCGACTGTTGCGACGCCCGTGTTCGTGCGGCAGGCTCTGGCGATCTGTGCAAGTGCTCTTCCCCGTCACCCGGTGCTGAAGCCTCCCGATCGACGTTCAGCTCGGCGTCCCTGAGATGACTCCCCAGCCGGGTCTTGAGCTCGGCAAAGATGGCCTCCACCTCCTCCCGAACCATCTCGAAGATCTTCTCTCGAGTCCGGTCTACTACTGCTTGGACCCCTTGTTGCACATCTGATTCGGCGGAGCGGAGCCGCTCCCGGGCCCGAAAGTGGAGAAGCCCAGCCTCCTCGGTCATCGTGGCCAGAGCTCTGCTTTTAACCTCCCGCTCTACCTCCTGAACCAGTAGACCTTGGTACTGCCCCAGAATCTGGCTAATAGAACCTGGAGGATTCAATTCAGCGGAGTTGCTTTTAACGCCGCCGGGGGCACCCTCAGCTCCGGGACGTGGCGGCCTGGTCTCCCCTCTTAGTTCCGTGGTCACCCTCTCCACCTCCGTACCTCAAGTTTCAGATGCCATGAGCTAAGCCAAAGTCTATGAGGCGAAGCCCTTAACGTCATGACACCCGCGTACTCTAGGCCGGGACCCTTTTGTACTAAGGGAGCGGAGCGGGACTCGCGGCGCACCGGCCGCTGAGGGTCAGTTTCGCAGGTTGGACCCCGTTAGTTCAGTGACGGCATCCCCGCCAGTCGGACCTTGAGAAGGGACTCGCCGCCTTTGCCATCCAGCACGGGAGAGCCTTCCGCCTGGGATACACCCTCGATGTCGAGGAGGATCTCTGTCAGGGGCACTGGCGTACGGAGCCCTAACCAGATATCCACGCCCTCCTTGATGTTGCCCACCAGGATGCTGCCCACCAGTTGCACGAGACGAAGATCCGGCTTTTGCCGGAGGGCTTCGATGGAGCGGATCATCTGCCGGAGAGAGTCCTTGGCTTCCACCCGCAACATCACTGTAGCCCTATACAGCTCGTTAGCGGACGGCATAGGACGCCCGTCAGCGGGGTTCCGGTCCTCAGACTCCGCCGGCGGCACCTCCCGCGTCTCGGGGGTCTCATTTTTTCCGAGAGCCTGGGTGGCCGGGACCGGACCGGAGAATGGCTCGGGCGGCTGTTCCGAAATAGCGTTTTCCCGAGGGCGTTGCTGTCCATTGATTAGGGGGACCTGCTGGGCTAAGGGCTGATGTGGCCAGGCGCGGAGGCGGAGGGGCCCGGCATGGGGAGGAGGCGTCGGCGTAGGATCGTTCTGGTGCCATGGCGGGGCCGGGAGCGCATGCGGCGCATCCCCTATGACGTCCGCCAAGACGCGCCGCAGATCTTGGTGTACATGGGCAAGGAGCCTGGACTTGACTCTCTCGATGATGGCGGCCTTGATGTCCGCCGAATTGGCCTGGAAGTCTCGTATGAGCTGATCGATCCGCCCCTTGTCATACTGCAGGGGGAACTGCCTGGCCTCGTGGTCAAGCTGCTGGCGCAGCAGGGCCCCATGCTGGCCGACCATCTTGTCCACCACGGCAGTGAGGTAATCCCGGTCCTGGGGCGCACCAGGGGGGAGCCCGGGGATGTGCTCAATCTTCCGGTTACCATTTCCGTTCTGCTCATTCATCGTTCGACCTCCCTATCGTTGCCGATCCAGCATTCCTAAAAGAGACTGTCGGGCCGCGAGTTTGCGGCACGCGGACTCTAAAATCCCCTGCATGACCTCCACCGGAACATCCATGCGTTCCACAATCGCCTCCAGTGGGAGACCCTCCGAGAGGTTGCTCAGCGCGAGGCGCTCGCGGTTGCCCAAGACTGGGGCAAGGGGGCGGAGCCCGGCCAGGGCTGGCGGCTCTGATAGCACCATCAGCGCATGCCTAGCTACGCCTGGATAGAGGATCAACATGTCAGCAGGGCGCAGGTTGCCCGCACGCACACGGCGGATGCTTTCTAGCCACTCTTCCGGGGGAAGGGAGCGGTCCATGCAAGACTGGACGCCGCTGCTTAGCGCCTCTATGGCCGCTGTCTCGGTGACCGAATCCATCACTCCCAGGATGGGACACCCGGGGGCCTGACGGGACAGGCGGAAAACCAACTCCTGCCATCGGGGCATCGTCAGCGAGCACAGGACTATGGTTCCCGGCTCTAGTTCCGCCTGCTTTCCTTCCCTCTCCAGAGCATCCCTCACCGAGCCATATTCGGCGACGACGTTGAGGCCTGCATCGTTCATGAGGACGCGGAGCCCATGACGGAACAGCTCATGCTCCTCGACCAACACCAGGGAGATCGCTTCAGCGGCTGAGCGGTCCATGAAAATCCTCCTAGAGGGTCAGCCAGCCAAGCCTGACGGCGGTGACAACCGCGTGGGTCCGGTCATAGGCTCGAAGCTTGGTCATGATCCCGGTTAGATGGTTCTTGACCGTCCGCTCGCATATCTGCAGCTCCTGGCCAATGATCTTATTACAGTTGCCTTCTGCAACCAGTGCCAGGACCTGCAACTCCCGCTCCGTCAGCCGCTCCACCTGGAACGTTAGGGCCTTCTCCTGTCGGGGACGAATCACGATGGCCCCGTTAATGTACTGGACGCTCAGAGGAGAATCCGTCGCCTCGGCCGTCGGTTCGGGAAGAGCTCGTGTCGCGGTTACCATGGGCCCACCTCCAACTTGCTACAGGGCTCATGGTAAAGGCCAATGATAAGCGTTCCACCTAAGAGTTGACAACAACCGGTAAATAGGCGTTCAAGAAGCGGGGGCCGCATTCCCACCCTCTCCGCCTTCCAAGGGCAAGGAGGCTTGGCGAGGTGGTTCGCGGGTGTGACTTTGGGAGGGTGAGAGGGATCAGCAGAATGATCCCCCTCGCCCAGCTATCCGTGGGTCTGGACTGGCTCCACGGCGGGACCCTTCGCTGACTCCTTGATGAGGGAGACAGGAGTGAGTTCGTACTCGAAAGTCCAGTGGGCCCCGACGTCCGGGCTTGGGCACTCATGGTAAAACTGGCCCCGTAGGCGCCCACCCCCCGCGGGCAGGCTGTCGAGGGTGATGCTGCCGCCCAGGGCTCCCAGCCGCTCCTCCAACCCCAGCAGGCCCACGTGGCCCTCGCGTCTCCGGCTTAGCAGCCGTTGTGTGTCGACGCCCCGGCCATTATCAACCACCTGAAGAGTAACAAGCTCGACCCCATACTCAATGGTGACCTCTGCCTGGGTCGCCCCCGCGTGGCCTACCACGTTGTTCAGCCCTTCCTGAACAAAGCGGTAGATGGCCAGGCCAATCCCCATGGGGAGCTTCCAGCCTCGCGGAATGCCGCTTACCTTTATAGAGATATGCAAGGGAGCGGTGGCTAGGCCATTCCTGTGGAAGTCCTCACACAGGGACTCCAACGCAGCGGTAAGCCCCAGGTCCTGAAGGAGCGCAGGAAAGACTCCCGTCATGATTCGGCGCATGCTCTTCTCCGCCAGGGTAAGATTTGTGATGGCATGGTCTATTTGCTGCTGGCTCAGCTGCGGGCGTGTTACCAAGGAATCGCGGATCAAGTTGAGGCGGACCAGGGAACCTACCAGCATCTGGATAGGTTCATCGTGGATCTCGGCTGCCAGGGAACGGCGCTCCTCCTCCCTGGCCGCGACCAACTGCTTCTGGACCTCTCTTATGTGCACGATCCGCTCTCTTTGCACCTGATCGGCACGGTACAGGCGTATGCTCTCCAGGAGAAGGCCGCCCTGCTGCCCGAGCATGCTCAGGAATTTCATCTCCTGCCAAGTGTAGACCGCCCGCCTGGGCTTTGGCCCGATGACTAAGACTCCTTCGAGTGATGCTCGACCCCCCAGCGGGACATAAACGTTGGCGTCCAGAGCTGATAACGCCTCCGCGCTCTTCTCCCCCATGCTCTGGAACTCGGGCTCCACCACCAGATCATCGTGTAACGCGGGTTCACGATGGCTCTGAAGATGCAACAGCAGGGGATGAGCGGTCTGGAGGGAGGTCTCCACGGAAACAGGGTACCCGTAAGAAACCAGAGGCCGAGCATAGCCATCCTCATACGAGAGCACGGCGCAGCGGACCGGGCGGACGACCTGACGTATCAGGTTAAGAAGCGTGTTGGAGACCTGCTGCCGGGTGACCCCCGTTTGGCCCGTTCCCAGCGCAAAGAGGGCCTGCAGCTCTCCAGCCAGGTCCCTCTCGAACCGAGTTCGAATGAAGGTGTCAAGCCTGCGCCAGCCAGGCTCGGCTGCCAGCAGAAGACCCAGAGCGAGGATCGCCATGCCCCAGGGAGGAAGACCCAGCCGCCAAAAGACGACGACGACTGTGCCGATGACGCCCAGGTGGAGGCTGCTTCTCAAGAGGTAAGAGAACCGATGCTGGAAGGCGACCTGGATGTCCAGAAGATGGTACCGGAGGATAGCTACTCCGGCCAGAATGAAGAACAGGGAGTTTGTCCAAGCAGTGGCCGGAGGCACGTCCAGGCCCAGGACAGGCGCCACGTCCAGAGCGCTGCCCGCCACCGACACCGAAGCGGCTATGAGCAACAGGAGAAGCCGGTTCCTCTCCGTGTATGACTCGCTGGACCGGAAGCCCCGGTACAATGCGGCGAGGGAGAGGCCCATCATCAGATACACGGGCGCGGTCCAGGGAATTAGCGCCCTTCCCCACACTGCGGTGTTCCCGTAGCTTGCAACCTCCACACCTGCGACCAGGTAGGGGGTGAGGGAGCTTCCCACGCTGGCTACAAGGTGGACTGCCGCCATTACGGCCACCCAGCGTGCCAAGGGGGCCCGCACCATGGTCACGGAGAAGCAATAGAAGCTGCTGACCGTCAGGCTGACCGCCGCGGGGGTCAGACGCTCCCAGCGGAGGGCCCAGTCCAAGTCGCCGGATGCGCGCAGCCCAAAGACAGCCAGTCCCCATAGCATTTGACCGAGAAGAAAGAGGGCAAACCAACGGCCGACGGCGCGGGACCTCCCCGCCTGGACCAAGATGAGCAGCAGGAGCCCCGCTGCCAGGGCGCCTTGCAAGAGAGGAGCCGCCGCGTAATGGCTCATGGGCTACTGCCTCCAACGGGACCGCAGCTCTGAGGGGAAGCCTGCCGCCCGGAGCTTGGGTCCCCCATTACGACGGCATGTTAGCGGTAACTCCCCGGGGCAGCCGGCACCGCTATCTCCATAGCGGAAACCTGGATCGGTGAGTAGCCCAGGGTGTAGCAGGCTTCACGGTAGTGGGGGTCGACCTTGCCGAGGGCCCGGTGTACCTTGTGGCCTAACTCCTTCAGAGCATCGGGCGCCACATTGACGTGGAGACCCATGAGTGGCCGGCCGTCAAGGTACTCCTTTTTGGCCAGCCATTCGCCATCCTTAAAGCCTACCATTTCCATTGCCTCCGCCAGGGTTGCCCTATCGATCCTGGCGATGCTGCCCAGATCGATAATGTCGTCGGCTCGGGAATGGAAGCGGAAGAGCGGGACCCCTTGCTGATTCCGGCCAGTTACCTGAAGAAGGTCCCCCTGACGGAGGCGTAAAAAGGGCATGCCATAGAAGCTGGTGATTACCGGTTCATAAAGCTTCCCCTCCTCCAGCGCGTCCAGGAGCAAGGGGGCCTCGTTGTCCGGCGGGGAGCCGGAGGGCAGAAACTCCAGAAAGACGCTGGTGGGGAGGGGGATGAGCTCGTTTCGCTGCCAGTCTTGCATAGCCATGATGCCGCCCTCGCTGGAGGCATAGAGCTGGAAGACGGGAGCACCCCATTGGGCCTCCAGAGCCGGGGCCAGGAAGCCCGTATCGGCGCCCCAGGTTATGACCGACTTGGGCGCCAGCATGGACTTGGGCTCCCACGTCTGCCCGGTGGCGAATTGGCGGGCCGCCCCTATGGTCCATTTGAGGGCGGCTCTACTGCCGGCCTCCGACAGAAGCCGGCGAAAGTCGGCGCCGGCCACCATTCGCTCGAACTCCCGGCGAGCCATGAGGAGGGTGCTCGTCATGCCGACGATACAGTCCAGGCCGGTTTCCATGGACCGGAAGAGTCCCGCTCGAACCCGCTTGGCCATGGTAAGGCCGCCGTCCTCCTGGCTCGGCACCAGGTCGTGGCCCACCACGCCGCGCTGGATAATACCCGTCGCCAGCCAGGCGGAGGCAAAGGGTGTCTCCGGAAGAATCGGGAGGACCTGGAAGTTCTTGTTGAGGCGCACGTCGCCATCGTGACGAGCGACCGACAACATCAGCGCTCCGATGGCGTGGCGGCACTGCGCATCAAAGAAGCGCCGGGTCCAGGGGACCCGTTTCCAGGAGCCGTGGCACCAGGAAGTCTGGACCCAGCAATGCACATCTCCCCCGAGGCCATCAAGACCGTCAGGGTGCAACACTGGAGCATAGTCCGCCCATCGCCGCAGCGGTACCGTGCGCCGAAACTCTCCGATGCCACTGGGCGCCCGGCCCCCGGGCAGCATCTTGACCCAAGATGACTTGGAGACCAGGTCCATCTGTTCCGAAAGAAGGGTGTTCTGGATCGCCAGGAACTGCTCCATGGGCAATTGGACCACAGCGCAGTACTCTCGCCACATACGCTTAGAGGCCGCGTCGAAGATTTCCATCAGACACCTCCGTTCGTCTGCGCTCTTTCCTGGCCGGTGGGCCAGGAGAGGCAGGCCGGGTCCCGGCAGTCGAGGGCGAGAACGTTTGGGACTAACGGAAGCGATGACCCCAGGGCCACCTTGATCATGGCTCCCACGACCAGGGAGGCCGTTAGGGACGCTGCCACGCCCAGTTGCGGAGGCGCGATCCGTTCCCGTCGCACCCGTTCCGCTACCCAAGCAAAATCCCAAAGGTAGCTTGGCAGAGACGGCATGAGCCCCTCTACAATACGTAAGAAAAGGTCCGCGCCCGCGTCCGGGCCCGCCAGGGTTCTCAAGGGTGGGGACTCAGGCCCGAAGGCCAGCACCAGCCCGCCAAAGCCTATGTTCAGAGGGAACAGGCTAATCCTACCCTGTTCCTTGGCGGCCTCTAAGAGGGCAAGGAGAACCAGCCCCGGGTCAACCATGTTAACGACCACATCGCACCGCTCGACCAGAGAGGCGGCATCCTCCACCCGGAGGAAGGCGGGGATAGCCTCCACCTGGGCCTCTGGGTACACTTCCCTTACCAAGGCGGCGGTAGCAAGGGCCTTGTTTTGGCCCACGTGTTCTCGTCGAAAGGCCTGCCGGTTAAGATTGCTTCCCTCCACAGAATCCCCGTCCGCTACAATGAAGTGGCGAAAGCCGGTGCGCACCGCCAATAGGGCGATGTTGCTGCCCAGCCCGCAGCCAGCCAGTAGCACTCGAGTCCGGCCAACGATGGCTTGGTCCTCTTCAGAGAGGAACCCCCAGTTCTGCTGGACTAGCTGTTGATATTCCGCAGACATGCCACCCCCAGTCTTGCGAGAGGACTGGCTAGGCCTAAGAGTCAATGGGTCAATAGTACGACCGGCCCCCTGCCCAAGACATCGGCCAATTCTCCTCTGCGCTACAGGCCATAGGTACTAGGCCCTGTTGACGTTTTAGACTTATTTTAGACTCTTCTTTAGAAAATAGCACAAAATCGGCAAAGACGCCAGGGCGATCGCGTTTTAACTTCAGACAGAAGCGCACTACCACATCGCGAGGGACTTGATCACAGCCTCCATCCCCTACGACGACGCAATAGGAGTCAAGGTTCAGAACTTGATATAAGATGTGTCAAGAAAACGCGATCGCCCTGCTAAAGACGCGAAAAAGAACGGGAAAATCCCGTTCACGAATCCTGAGTAGGGTCAGATACATATCGGACGCCAGCCATGAGGACGCTGGGACAGTACGCTGGTGTCACGATGAGCGTATACGGGGCCATTCTGCCGGGGGCGGCGCGCCGATGGCGGGTGATCCAGCGGTGCGAGGAGCACGGAGGGAGGGTACGGCTGACGGCGCGGCATTTCGTGGTGAGCCCGGACACCATCAGCCGGTGGCTGCGGGCGTACCGGGAAGGAGGGGTGGCGGGACTGGAGCCCCGGAGCCAGCGGCCCAAGCGGGTGCGCCAACCCCAGACTCTCTTTGCGGTGGTGCAGCGCATCCAAGCCCTGCGGGAGCAGTACCCGCGCTGGGGCCAAGAGAAGCTCAAGGTCCTGCCGGCACGGGAGGGGATCACCATCTCGGCCAAGAGCATTGACCGGGTGATCGCCGGCCTCAAGGCCCGAGGGGCACTGCGGGAGCCCCTGCGGCCGCGCAAGAGGATCCGCTGGCTGCATGAGCGACTGCGCCGGCCCCCCAGGAGCTGGTGGTGGACCGCCCAGGCGCTCTGGTGCAAGTGGACAGCAAGCAGGTGCCGTTGGGGAACGGGGTCGTAGTGTACGAGTTTGGGGCGGTGGACTGGTTCACCCGCAAGCGGGTGGTGGCCCTGGCACCCCGGCTCACCAGCACTCAGGGGGCAGCCTTCCGGAAGCGGCTGGTAGCCCAGTTTCCCTTCCCGGTCCAGGCGGTCCAGTCGGACGGAGGGAGCGAGTTCCTCAAGGAGTTCGGGCCCGTCGTGGCGGAACTCCAGCTTACCCACTACTTCAACCGTCCCAACTACCCGCAGGGCAATGGCCCCGACTTGTCGGGGAGCTTCCGCACTGACGAGGAGGAATTCTACCAGAGCCTGCCCTGAGCGAAGCCGAAGGGTGGAAGAACTGCCCCCCGATGTGGCAGGGCTGGAAGCTGCCCTCCTTCGCTGGAACCAGGTCTACGAGACCGTCCGGCACCACCAAGCCCTGGGCTACCAGACTCCAGAGCGGTTCTATCAAGAAACGTCATCGCGAGTCTCGAAGCAACTGGTTGGCCACTCACTCTCCAGGAAAGGAGGCCTTGTCCGATATCTCCTGACCCAGTACAGGGGATTGACAAAAGGCCAGGGCTTGTATAGTGTTTATCTTGACCGCGTGCGTGCGTTTTTCGACCGCTCCAGGTCATAATCTGTTACCCAGCTTGCAGCAACGCAACGCCCGTCTCTGCCCTGGCCTCCTGTCTGTGGGGCCGTTCTCTGCCCATCGGAGGAGCTTGACCGCATGACCACCGTGGCCTCTCTTTCTCTGCGCGACCCCTCGGCAGCCCGCCGCTCCTACGCCCGCCTGCCCGAGGTTCTCGAGGTCCCCAACCTGATCCAGGTCCAGGTGGACTCCTTCAAGTGGCTGCTGGACGAGGGGCTCAAGGAGCTCTTCGACGAGGTCTCGCCCATCCAGGACTTTACCGGCGGACGTTACGAGCTCCGCTTCCTGGAGTTCCAGTTCCGCGAGCCCAAGTGCCCGGTGGACGAGTGCCGCGAGCGCGATAAGACCTACGCCGCTCCCATGTATGCCCGGGTGGAGCTGGAGAAGAAGTCGGGCGCCGGCGAGGGCGAGAAGGTCGAGCAGTGGGTCTTCATGGGCGATCTGCCGATGATGACCCAGGACGCCACCTTCATCATCAACGGCGCCGAGCGGGTCGTCGTCAGCCAGCTCGTCCGGTCGCCTGGCGTCTACTTCACCATCGATGAGGACCCCACCAGCGGCCGCAAGCTGTGCGCCGGCAAGCTGATCCCCAACCGCGGCGCCTGGCTCGAGTTCGACACCAGCAACCGGGACGTCATCTCCGTCAAGGTCGACCGCAAGCGCAAGATCCCGATAACGACCCTCCTGCGGGCCATGGGCTTCGGCGACGACGAGAAGCTCTTCGATCTCGTCAAGGACGTGGACACCAACCCAGACCATCGGTACATCCAGACCACCATCGAGCGGGAGCCGGGCGTACGGAACGAGCAGGAGGCGCTCCTGGACCTCTACCGCAAGCTGCGCCCCGGCGAGCCGCCCAGCCTCGACAACGCCCGCACCCTGCTGACGACGCTCTTCTATAACCCCCGGCGCTATGACCTGGGCAGGGTGGGCCGGTACAAGGTCAGCCAGCGCCTGGGCCATAGCGTCCCTCTCACGGACCGCGTCCTGACCCCCGCCGATATGGTCGCCATCGTCAAGCAGATCGTCCGCATCAACAACGGCGAGGACCGGGGCGACGACATCGACCACCTGGGCAACCGGCGCGTCCGGGCCGTGGGCGAGCTCACCCAGAACCAGGTCCGCATCGGCCTGCTGCGCATGGAGCGGGTGGTCAAGGAGCGCATGACGCTCATCGACCCGGAGCAGGCCACGCCCAGCGCCCTGATCAACATCCGGCCCATCGTGGCGGCCGTCAAGGAGTTCTTCGGCGGCTCCCAGCTCTCCCAGTTCATGGACCAGACGAATCCCCTGGCCGAGCTGACCCACAAGCGCCGCCTCTCGGCCCTGGGCCCGGGCGGCCTCTCCCGCGAGCGCGCCGGATTCGACGTCCGCGACGTTCACCACTCCCACTACGGCCGCATCTGCCCCATCGAGACGCCGGAGGGCCCCAACATCGGCCTCCTGGGCTCCCTGGCCACCTACGCCCATATCAACCAGTACGGCTTCATCGAGACCCCCTACCGGAAGGTCCTCAAGGAGGCTCCCAACAAGCCCCGGGAGCTCGTGGGCCGCATCGCCCGGGAGACCATCGCGACCGCCCGGGGCAGGCCCATCGTCGAGGCGGGCCAGGTCATCACGGACAAGATCGCCAAGCAGATCGCCGAGCTCAAGGTGAAGACCGTGAAGGTCCGCCCCTACGCCTCCGCGGGGATCGAGTACCTCTCGGCGGACCGGGAGGAGAAGTTCACCATCGCCCAGGCCAACGCCGTCCTGGACGAGCGGATGCAGTTCGCCGGCGAGAAGATCGAGGTGCGCCGGGGCCAGGAGTTCGCTCTGGAGAGCCCGGAGCACATCGATTACATGGACGTCTCGCCCAAGCAGATCGTCAGCGTCTCGGCGTCCCTGATCCCGTTCCTGGAGCACGACGACGCCAACCGCGCCCTCATGGGCTCCAACATGCAGCGGCAGGCGGTGCCCCTGATCCGGCCCGAGGCGCCCCTGGTGGGCACGGGCATGGAGGCCCGCGTGGCCCGCGATAGCGGCCAGGTGGCCCTGGCCCGCACCGATGGCGTCGTCACCTCCGTCACGGCGCGCGAGATCGTTGTCCTGGGGGGGGACGGCGCCGAGGAGCGGCACCGCCTCCAGAAGTTCCTGCGCAGCAACCAGGGCACCTGCATGAACCAGCGCGCCATCGTGAGCCCCGGCGATGTGGTGGTCAAGGGGCAGCCGCTGGCCGATAGCTCCTCCACCGACCACGGCGAGCTGGCCCTGGGCCACAACGTCCTGGCCGCATTCATGAGCTGGGAGGGCTACAACTTCGAGGACGCCATCATCATCAGCGAGCGAGTCGTGAAGGGCGACCGCTTCACCTCCGTCCACATCGAGAAGCACGAGGTGGAGTCCCGAGACACCAAGCTGGGCCCCGAAGAGATCACGCGAGATATCCCCAACGTAGGCGAGGAGAGCCTGCGGGACCTGGACGAGCGGGGCATCATCCGCATCGGCGCCCAGGTAGGCCCCGGCGACATCCTGGTGGGAAAGATCACGCCCAAGGGCGAGACGGAGCTGACGGCGGAGGAGAAGCTCCTACGCGCCATCTTCGGTGAGAAGGCCCGCGAGGTGAAGGACACCTCCCTGCGGGTCCCCCACGGCGAGCGGGGCAAGGTCATCGACGTGAAGGTCTTCTCCCAGGACGACCAGGACGAGCTCCAGCCCGGCGTCAACCGGCTGGTCCGCGTCTGGATCGCCCAGACGCGCAAGGTCTCCGAGGGCGACAAGATGGCCGGACGCCATGGCAACAAGGGCGTCATCGCCCGCATCCTGCCCGAGGAGGACATGCCCTTCCTTCCGGATGGGACGCCCGTCGATATCATCCTGAATCCCATCGGCGTGCCTTCGCGCATGAACCTGGGGCAGGTGCTGGAGACGCACCTGGGCCTCGCGGCGAAGCTCCTGGGCTTCACCGCCAGCACCCCGGTCTTCGACGGCGCCAGCGACGCCACCATCGAGGATAGCCTGGCCCGAACGTGGATTCTCGAGCAAGTCGCGGCTCCCGCCAACGGCGCCGGCCCTGACGGCGCCGGCGCGAACGGCGCGGTCCTGTCCAGCGCGACCAGGCTGGAGGCCGCCAAGCGTTGGCTCCGCCAGCGCGGCCAGAACCCGGACCGGGTCCTGGACGAGTCCGCCACCGGCGCGGCCAGCGAGGCGGGCGTCCGTCTGTGGCTCCAGGACATGGGCGTCGACACCAAGGGAATGGACTACAAGCGGATGCTCAAGGAGCTGCGCCGCCTGCACTCCCAGGAGCGCCTGGCGCCGCCCATCTTCGGCAAGACCGTCCTCTACGACGGCCGCACGGGCATGCCCTTCGACCAGCCGGTGACCGTCGGCTACATCTACATGATGAAGCTCATCCACCTGGTGGAGGACAAGATCCACGCCCGCTCCACGGGCCCCTACTCCCTCATCACCCAGCAGCCGCTGGGCGGCAAGGCCCAGTTCGGCGGGCAGCGGTTCGGCGAGATGGAGGTATGGGCCCTGGAGGCCTATAGCGCCGCCTACAACCTGCAAGAGATGCTCACGGTGAAGTCCGATGACGTCGTGGGCCGGGTCAAGACCTACGAGGCTATCGTCAAGGGGGAGGACGTGATCCAGCCCGGCGTGCCCGAGTCCTTCCACGTGCTCCTCAAGGAGCTCCAGAGCCTGGGCTTGGCGGTAGAGCTCCTGAGCGAGCAGGAGGAGGAGCGGCTCAGCCTCCTGGACGAGCTCCCCGGCGACATCGTCGAAGCGGAGGAGCCGGAGGCGTCCGCGCAGCCGGCCACGGAGGCCGCGGAGGCCGAGCCCGCCGCGCAGACCGCCGCCGCAGGCAGGGAGGATGCGGACGCGGGCTCGGCGGCCGAGCCCGCCGACGGGGAGGCTAAGACGGCCGGCGCGGACAAGGACAAGGGCGACGATGAGGAGACGGACGAAGAGTAGCGCTGGGCCGCGGACGCACGGGAAAGGGGACCGCCATGCCGGAGACCAATGATTTCAACGCCATCCGCATCTCGCTGGCCTCGCCGGAGCAGATCCGCAACTGGTCCTATGGCGAGGTCACGAAACCGGAGACCATCAACTACCGGACGCTCAAGCCGGAGAAAGACGGCCTCTTCTGCGAGCGCATCTTCGGGCCCACCAAGGACTTCGAGTGCTACTGCGGCAAGTACAAGCGCGTCCGGTTCAAGGGCATCATCTGCGACCGCTGCGGCGTAGAGGTGGCCCGGTCCAAGGTCCGCCGGGAGCGCA
>CAZKTO010000037.1:0-1087 GCA_964555685.1 uncultured Dehalococcoidia bacterium | reverse complement strand
GTGGCCCACATCTGGTTCTCCAAGGGGACGCCCAGCCGCATCGGCCTGCTCCTGGACCTCTCCCCTCGGGCCCTGGAGCGTGTCCTCTACTTCGCCCAGTACATCGTCACCTCGGTGGACGAGGAGGCTCGCAAGGCCATCCTGGACGACCTGGGCCGGGAGCGCAACGAGCGGCTGGACCAGGCCACGGGGGAGCTGACGGCGAAGATCGCCGAGTACGAGGCCGCGCTGGCCAAGACCCTCGCCGAGCTGCAGGACCGCCGCCACGACGCCGAGAAGGAGATCGATACGGAGCTCCAGAAGGCGGAGCAAGCGGTCTCCGAAGCCGCCCGGCCGGCCCTGGAAGCGCTCCAGGCGGCCCAGGGCAAAAAGGCCAAGGAGGCCGTTGCCCTCTTTGACCAGGCCGTGGTCGCCGCGGGCGACTGGGTGCGGAAGGCCCAGGTGACCAAGGGCGAGGAGATCAAGAACGAGCGCCTGGAGCAGGTGCGGCCCCCGTTCACCGAGCAGAAGCTGAACAAGACGGAGCCCATCGACGCCGAGATCGAGGCGCGCCAGGCCGAGGCCGACCGGGAGATCAACGAGATGCGCCGGCGCCTGGAGGAGCTGCGCCAGGGCGTCGAAGGGGAGATACAGCAGACCATCGCCGAGGTCGAAGAGGTCCAGCCCCGCATCATGCTGCCGGAGAACCGTTACCGCGAGCTGCGCGACCGGCACGGCGAGTTCTTCAAGGCGGGCATGGGCGCCGAGGCGATCCTGGAGCTCTTGGAAGGCCTGAACACGGACCAGCTTCGAGAGCACCTTCTGGGCGAGATCCACTCCACCTCCGGCCAGCGGCGCAAGAAGGCCGCCAAGACCCTGCGGGTGGTGGAGGCCTTCCGCAAGAGCGGCAACAGCCCCGCGTGGATGGTCCTCCGCGTGCTGCCCGTGCTGCCCCCAGACCTGCGCCCCATGGTCCAGCTGGATGGCGGCCGCTTCGCCACCAGCGACCTGAACGACCTCTACCGCCGCGCCATCAACCGAAACAACCGCCTGAGGCGGCTGCTGGAGCTGGGGGCGCCGGAGATTATTATCCGCAACGAGAAGCGCA
>CAZKTO010000036.1:0-28500 GCA_964555685.1 uncultured Dehalococcoidia bacterium | reverse complement strand
CTTTCCGCCCGCCCCGATGCGTCGGGGCGGGTATCCAGCGGCCTCTCTTATGACAACTATCAGAACGGTGTTAACTGAGTACTAGACCTGCCATGCAGAAGGCCCTGCACCTGCGCGTGCGATGGTCGCGCGCCGTCCCCACAGCGCTGGTCGCCGCGACGGTCATCGCCCTGGACCAGGTCACGAAGCACCTGGTCCGCGCCAATCTGGAGTTCGGCGAGCTCTGGCCGGGCGGCTGGCCCGTCCGGATCACCCGCGTCGAGAACGCCGGCAGCGCCTTCGGCCTCTTCGACGGGCAGACGCTCTTTCTGATCGTGGCCTCGGCCGTCGCCATCGCCATCATGCTCTACTTCTACCGGCAGGTGGCCGGGACGAGCGCCATCCTGCGGATCACCCTGGGGCTTCAGCTGGGCGGCGCCAGCAGCAATCTGGCCGACCGCATCCGGGACGGGCACGTGACCGACTTCATCGACTTCCAGAAGTGGCCCGTCTTCAACGTGGCCGACTCGTCGGTGGTCATCGGCATCCTGCTCCTGGTGTGGGTGATCCTCTTCCAGGACCGGCGCGGGCCGGCGCAGACGTAGGCGCCCCGACCTGTCGGGGAACGCCTGCCCAAGCGCAGCCGTATGCCCAAGACCCACCAGTTCACCGCGACGGTCGCGGGCCAGCGCCTGGACCGCTTTCTGGCCGAGCGTATGCCGGAGCTCACGCGCTCGCGGGTCAAGCAGCTCATCGATGACGGGCTGGCCACCGCCGGCGGGCGTCCGGGCAAGCCCGCCCTGCGCCTCAAGCCCGGCCAGCGGGTCGCCATCACCGTCCCGGACCCGGAGCCCCTCGGTGTGGCGCCGGAGCGCATCCCCCTCAACGTTATCTACGAAGACGCGGACCTGCTCGTCATCGACAAGCCGGCGGGCATGACCGTGCACCCGGCGCCTGGGCATCCGAGCCACACGCTGGTCAACGCGCTGCTGGCCCACTGCCCGGACCTGGCGGGAATCGGCGGGAGGGTGCGGCCGGGGATCGTGCACCGGCTGGACAAGGAGACCTCGGGCCTCATCGTGGTGGCCAAGAGCGACCTGGCCCACCAGGAGCTCTCGCGCCAGTTCAAGGAGCGGAGCGTCGAGAAGCGCTACCTGGCGCTGGCGAAAGGGCGCGTGGAGCCGGCCGAGGGAGTCATCGACGCGCCCCTGGGCCGCGACCGGCGCAACCGGAAGCGCATCGCCGTCGTCGAGGGCGGGAGGGAGGCGCAGACGGCCTACCGCGTGCTGCGGCGCCTGGACGGGGCCACGCTGCTCGAGGTCCGGCCGCGCACGGGGCGGACGCACCAGATCCGGGCGCACCTGGCCTCGGTGGGCCATCCCCTGGTGGGCGACGCGCTCTACGGCGGGACCCCAACGGGCCGGGGGCCCCGGCCAGGGCTCGGACGGCAGTTCCTGCACGCGGCCGAGCTGGCGTTCCGCCATCCGCGAACGGGAGCCCTCGTGCGATGCGTTTCGCCGCTCCCGCCGGACCTGGCGAGGGCGCTGGAGGCGTGGGAGACCTAACCCCACCCCGGCAGGCCGAGCCGACTCGTCGGCCTTCCCGGTGCGGCGAGGGAGCGACTCCCCTTCCCGACGGGGGTAGGGGAGAGCCCTCTCCCCCGGCCCCTCTCCTAAAGGGAGAGGGGCGAGCCCCTTCCCTGGTTTGGGCTTTGCCCCAAAACTCCCCCTCCCTCGACGGGTGAGAGTGGCCAAATCCCCCTCTCCTCTTGTCCCTTCGGCTTCGCTCAGGGCAGGCTCTCTCCCTCCAGGGGAGAGGAGGTGTGAGAGTCCGGGCTCGGCGCCACCACTTTTGGGGCAAGGCCCCGGTGCGGGAAGGCGGAAGGGCCGGGGAGAGCCCTGGGCTCGCGCATGCGCCGGTGGACTCGCCCTATGGGGGCGGTCTATACTCGGTTGCCGCGCGCCGAGGCGTACGCCCGCCGCCAGGAGGCCGCCCATGCCCTACGAGACGCTCCTCCTCGAGAGGGACGCCGATGGGATCGTCACGCTGACGCTGAACCGTCCCGACCGGCTGAACGCCGCCAACCACACCATGGTGGCGGAGGTGCCCCGGGCCATCAACGAGGTGGCGGCGGACCCGGAGGCGCGGGTCCTCGTCATCACGGGGGCAGGCCGCGGATTCTCGGCGGGCCAGGACCTGAAGGGGACGCCGCAGGAGGTGCCGTCGCTCAAGAAGCGGTACATGCCGCTGACGGGCGAGGAGACCTTCGTGGCGGCCATCCGCAGAATGCCCCAGCCGGCCATCGCGGCCGTGAACGGGCCTGCCGTGGGATGGGGGCTGTCGCTGGCGGCGGCGTGCGAGCTGCGCATCGCCTCCGACCGGGCCCGGTTCGGCGCCCTGTGGGTGCCACGGGGCCTGCCGCCCGAGGCCGCCGGGTCGTACCTGCTGCCCCAGGTGATGCCGCTGGCCAAGGCCTTCGAGATGGTGCTCCTGGGGCAGATGTGGGACGCCCAGCAGGCCAAGGATGCGGGCCTGGTGAATGAGGTGGTGCCCCACGAGCGGCTGGCGGAGAGGACGCGGGAGGTGGCCCTGGCCCTGGCCAAGGGGCCGCCCATCGCCCTCGCGATGGCGAAGCGGGCCATCTACCTGGGGCTGCGGCAGGACTTCGAGACCTTCGCCCAGTACGAGTCGCTGACGCTCCGCTACGCCTTCCAGAGCAAGGACCGGCTGGAGGGGATTCGCTCGTTCCTGGAGAAGCGGCCTCCCCAGTTCACCGGCGAGTAGCGAGACCCCCGGGCGCGCCGCGTTATCTCCTCCCCCGTTGCGGGGGAGGACAGAAGGTGGGGGTGACGGTCACCCCCATCCCAGCCTTCCCCCATCGAGGGGGAAGGGGGTTGGTGCAAAGCCGCGATAGGCGAGACGCGCTAGTGTGGTGATTCTCAAATTCCGTTCGTCCTGAGCACGGAAGGCTTCCCAGCCGCTCCGAGTCGAAGGACCGAGCCGTGGAGTGGTTCGACGGGCTCACCACGAACGGGTTTTGGGGTTGCAGCTTCCTGGTTGCATATAACGAAGCGTTCGAAGCACCGCGCTATGGGGCCGGCGCGCCGGGCCCCTTGCCCGCGGCCCCCGACTCGTCGGGGCGGCCCAGCCTCGCCTCCAGCTTGTCCAGCCGGTCGCGCAGGCCCTTGTTGTCCTCGGTAAGCTTCTCGAAGTCGTCCCGGAGCCGCCGCGCCTCCTCCTTGCCCTTGGCGCCCTCGCGGAGGGAGGCGGCCGCCTCCCGCATGCGCCGCTTGGAGCGGCCGTCCAGCTCCCGGTGGGCCTGCTCCTCCAGCGCGCCAACGGCCTTGCCATCGCCCAGGGACTCCAGGGCTTCGGCGGCGCGCATGCGGACGCGGAGGGCCGGGTCGGGCAGGAACTCGGTGAGGAACTCGGTGGTCTCCTTCTTGTCCTCGCCCAGCCTGGCCACGGCGGCCACGGCGGCGCCGCGGACCTGCTCTGGCTTCCCGTACCCGGCCCAGGCCTTGGCGATGGCGAGCCCCCGCTCGTCCCGGAGCTGGGCAAGGCCGTCGATGGCGGCGGTGCGGATGACCTCCAGGAAGGAGTCCTTCTCCAGCGCCCGCTGGAGGGCATCGAAGGCCTTGGGCGAGCGGGTCTTGCCCAGGGTCCGGGCCGCCTCCGCCTCGACGAAGTAGCTCTCGTCCCCCTGGGAGAGAAGCCTGGCCGCCGCCTCGGCCACCACCTCGTCCTTGAACTCGCCCAGGGCGGCCACGACGGCCCGCCGGGCCTTGGGGTGCTTGACCGTCATGGCCCCCACGAGGGCGTCGCGGGCGGCCTTGGACTTGATGGTGCCCAGCGCATGGGCCGCCTCGGCCTGGACGCCCCAGAACGCATCGGTCAGCGCCGCCGTCTTCAGCGCCTCGATGCCTTCGGGCGCGCCCAGCTTGGCCAGGGCATGAGCGGCCCGGACCCGGCCCATGACGTCGTCATCGTGGGTCAGCCGGTACAGGTGCATCTCTTTGGGCATCTCCTCCTCGATAGTCTTGAGGATGTGGTTGCCCGGATCGAAGCGCATCATGAGAGGCTTCCGCGGCAGAGGAAGGTGGAAGCGGTGCTCCTTCTCGGTGAGCTGGACCTTGAAGCTCTTGGAGCCGCCCTCCCAGGCGAAGTCGATGACCAGCGGCATCTGGAAGAGGGACGTCTCGCCCTCCGTCTCCTGGGTCTGGGTGACGGTCACCTGGGCCAGCTGGGTCCCGTCGTCCCACGAGAAGGCGGCCTTGAAGTCCGGGTGGCCGGCCTTGTAGACCCACTGCTCGAAGAAGGCCTCCATGGTCCGCCCCGTAGCCTCCTCGATGGCCTTGCGCAGGTCCTCCGTCCCCACGATCCCGTCCCGGTGCTTGGTCACGTAGTGGCGGATGGCCTTGAAGAAGAGCTCGTCGCCCAGAATGTACCGGAGCATGTGGAGGACCAGGGAGCCCTTCTCGTACAGGTGCCGGTCAAAGAGCTCGATAGGGTCCTGGTAGACGCGGGTCACAAGGGGCCTGCGGTAGCGCCCCGAGTCCTCGCCCAGGTAGAGGGAGGCGTTGTGGTGCAGCTCATAGCGGAACTCGTCGGCGCCCAGGTGGTGCTCCGTGAAGAGGGCCTCGAAGTAGGTGGCGAAACCCTCGTTGAGCCAGGCGTGGGACCAGTCCTTGCAGGTGAGGAGGTTGCCGAACCACTGGTGGGCCAACTCGTGGGCCACCAGCCGGTCGGAGCTGAAGTCGATCTTAGCGCGGGCGTCCAGCAGGCACTGCTCGGTGAGGGTAGTGGCGGTGGTGTTCTCCATGCCGCCGAAGATGAAGTCGGCCACCGTGATCTGGGCGTACTTGGCCCACGGGTAGGAGAGCCCGGTGAGGCGGTTGAAGACCTCCATCATCTTGGGCGTGTTGCCGAGGGTCCGCCGTCCCTCCTCCTCCCGTCCCGGCGGCACGTAGTACTGGATCGGCACGCCATCGGAGCGGTCGGCGATCTCCACGTACTCGCCGGCGGCCAGGGTGATCAGGTAGGTGACGTGCGGCTGCTCCTGGCTCCAGTGGTAGGTCTTGGTCTTGCGGGAGCGGTCGTGCCTGGTGTCCACCAGCCGGCCGTTGGAGAGGGCAAAGAAGCGCTCCGGGACGGTGGCGATGACCTCGCTGGTGGCGCGCTGGTTGGGGAAGTCGTAGCAGGGGAACCAGTAGCGGGAGTCCATATCCTCGCCCTGAGTCCAGGCCTGGACCGGCTTCTTGGGATAGGCATCGTCCGGGGCGATGAAGTAGAGGCCCTTGCGTGGCGCGCCCTCGTAGCGGACGGCGATGGTGGCGCGCTGGCCCAGGGGGAGAGCCTTGGGCAGGCGGACCTTGACGGTGGCGTCGCCCATCTCGAAGGGGAGCGCCTCGCCCGTGGGCAGGGCCGCGCCGAGGATCGTGAGCTCGATGGCGTCCAGCTCGATGGCCTCCAGCCCCTCGGCCACCGGCGAGATAGTCAGGGAGCTGGCGCCGGAGACCCGTTTGCGATGGAAGTCCAGCTCGACCTCCAGGCGGACGTGGTGGAGGTTGAAGGCCTTGTCGCGGGGGTACTTGGGCTTGGCGCCCGGCATGGGGAAGGGCCGGCGGCCGGCGCCGGGCTCGATGCGGTCGAGGTGGCGGGAGCAGACGTCGGCCCAGTGCATGCGGAAGAGGCCCATTGCGGCTCCTCGGGAGAGAGATTGGCGCAGCGATTGTACCAGGGCGCAGGGGGCGCCTCAAGGAAGGGGGAGCGGACGCAGCAGCATCGCCGTGAAGACGCCGCTATAATCGCCCCATGTCCAGCCAGCGCAGCACCGGCGGCGAGTACGACGCGAGGCGGCCTCAGTCGCGGGCCCTCTCCCGCCGCGCGCGGGAGGTCTTCCCGGGCGGCGTCACCCACGATGCGCGCCACCTCCAACCGTTCCCCATCTACGTGGAGCGAGCCCTGGGCTCACGGAAGTGGGACGCCGACGGCCTCGAGTATATCGACTACTGGATGGGCCACGGGGCGCTGCTCCTGGGCCACGCCCACCCGGCGCTGGTCGAGGCCGTCACGCGACAGATTCAGCGCGGTTCGCACTACGGCGCCAGCCACGAGCTCGAGATCGAGTGGGGCGAGCAGGTCAAGCGGCTCGTCCCGAGCGTCCAGCGCCTGCGGTTCACCAGCTCGGGGACGGAGGCCGTGCAGATGGCGCTGCGCCTCGCCCGAGCGTTCACCGGGAAAGAGACCATCGTCAAGCTGGACAACCACTTCCACGGATGGAGCGACTATCTGACGCCCGGGGAGGCCCCGCCGGGAGTCCCCGGCGCCACGCGGGCCTCGGTGCGCAGCGTCCCCCCCAACGACATCGAGGCGCTGGACGCGGCGCTCCGGCCCGGCGACGCAGCCGCCGTCATCCTCGAGCCCTCGGGGGCGCACATGGGGGCCTGGCCGCTGCGCCCCGGCTACCTCCAGGAGGTGCGCGACCTGACGCGGCGCGCGGGCGTGCTCCTCATCTTCGACGAGGTCGTCACCGGCTTCCGGTGGTCGCCGGGCGGCGTCCAGGGGATGCTGAGCATCGCGCCGGACCTGACGACGTTCGGGAAGATCGTGGCGGGCGGGCTGCCTGGCGCCGCAGTCGGCGGCCGCGCCGGCGTGATGGCGCCCCTCGACTTCGGCGACGCCGAGTGGATGCAGGCGCGCCACATCCTCCACCCTGGCACCTTCAACGCCAACCCCCTCTCGGCGGCGGCGGGCTCCGCCATGCTGCGCCTGATAGCCGGGGGCGAGGCCCAAGCCAAGGCGGCGGCCACGGCGCGGGCGCTGGCCCAGGGCATGAGCGAGGCCATCGCCCGGCATGGGCTGCGGGGCTCCGTGCACGGCGAGTCGTCGATCCTGCACATCGCGCTGGGTGCCCATGCACCCACGCTCAACGAGCTGCCTGGCATCCTGGCCCGAGGCGACGGGGCGCGCTTGCGCGGCGACCGTTCGCTAGGGCCGAAGCTGCGCCGCGCCATGCTCGTCCACGGCGTGGACCTCATGGGGACGACGATGATCGTGGCGGCGGCGCACACGGACGAGGACGTGGAGCGCACGGTCGCGGCCTTCGACCGCTCGCTGGCGCGGCTCGACGAGGAGGAGGCTACCTAGCGCTTGCCCTTCTTCGCCTTCGGCGCTTGGGGCGCGGGGATAACGCCCATCTGCTGCATCATGCTCATCTGGTCAACGATGCCCCAGTGGTCGGTCATGCGCCCCCGCGCGAACCGCATGATCTCGATTACCTGGACCCTGATCTTCTTGCCCGTGGCCTTGATGCCCGCGAACTCCCCCTTGTGCGTGCCAGTCATGACCAGCCGCGCAAACACCCTGGTGCCCGCTGCACCCATGTCCTCCACCTTCACCTTCATGTCCGGGAAGGCCCTGTGCATCATCGTAAACATCTGCTTGACGCCCTCGCGGGTCGGGGTCAGACCAGGGAACTCCTCGTGCTCGCGGAAGTTCTTCGAGAGGAGCCGGTCGACGGCCTCGATGTTCCCCTTGTTGAGCACCTCATCATAGAAGCGGCGCATCCTGATCTTGTTCAGCGTGGTGGACACAGCACCCTCCTTGGCTCTGGCTAGAGTAATTCCAGCTATTGGCGCGTATTGTACCTGAAACGCGCAATCCAGCCACTCCCCTTCCTTTCAGGGAAGGGGGCGGGGGGTAGGTCCTTCCTCCTCCGCCTCCTCGCCCCAGACCTGTAACGCCCGCACCGAGGCCGGCAAGGCCACCAGCGTCGAGCCGCCGTCCACGTGGATCGTCGCGCCGGTGATGTAGGCGCCAGCCTCCGACGCGACGAAGATGCAGGCGTAGGCGATCTCCTCGGGCTGGGCGTAGCGCCGCAGCGGAATGCGGCGCAGGAACGCGCGGTCCGAGCCGGGGGCGGCCCAGAGCTGCCGCCGAACGCCCTCCGTCTCCGTCTGACCCGGCGCGACCTGGACGACGCGGATGCCATAGCGCGCCCACTCCAGGGCCAGCGTCCGCCCCAGCGCCTCGACGCCGCCCTTGCCCGCCGCCGAGTGGACGTTCCCCGGCGAGCCCGTCATCCACGTGTTGGACGTGATGTTGATGATGACGCCGGACCTGCGCTTGATCATCTCGCGCCCCACAGCCTGGGAGCAGTGGAAGGTCCCGTCCAGGACGGTGCGCAGGACGGCGCTCCACCCGTTGGGCGTCAGCTCCTCGGCCTTGATGGTGAAGTTGCCGGCGGCGTTGTTGACGAGGATATCGATCCTGCCGAACTCGGCGACGGCGGCGGCGGCCATGGCGTCCACCTGGGCGCGCTCGCGGACGTCGCAGGGGACGGCGAGGGCGCGGCGGCCCAGGGCGCGCACCTCGTCCGCGACCTTGTCCAGGTTCTCACGCTTGCGGCTGGTGAGGACGAGGTCGGCCCCCACGCGGGCGAACTCGAGCGCGATGGCCCGGCCGATGCCGGTGCCGCCGCCGGTGACGATGGCGACGTTGCCCAAGAGAGCATCTGGGGAGAAGACGGTCATGGGGTTATCCGCAGATTACGCACCCTTCGATAGACTCAGGGCAGGGATTGCACAGATTTGGAGGAGACTTTCAAGACGGCTTGCAGATAGGCGACGATGAGCGGGTGCGGCTTGCCGGGCGAGGACGAAAGCTGGGGCAGAAAGAGCGTAGCCAGGTAGAAAGAGTGGCCTGCTAGCTCGACAACGCGGCACTCGCCGTTGGGGCCCCGGCCAGTGATACGCACACCGCTCGCCTCAAACCGGGGCTGGTACCCGGGGTTCAGCTCGTAGCTGCACGTGAACTCCTCGTCTATTGCGGTCTGGCTTCCGCAGATGCGATGCGCCATAGAGCCGGGCGCGAGCGTCACACGAATCTTGCCCCACAGACGCGGGGCGCCGTCGGGCCGGTTCCCAACGGGGCAGGCGGCGAGCGTAATCAAGGGTGTCGTCGCATGTGGGTCGTATTCGGTGTGGGCGGCGTCTCGGATGCCGAGGACGTTGCGGGCATACTCTACCAGAGCATGTTGGAAGCCCCCTCAGGTGCCAAACAAGGGGACGCCACGTTCTCGTGCGAAGCGGATACCGCGCAGAGCACCTTCAAGACTTTTGTAGGGACTGCCCGGCGAGGCCCAGAGGCCATCATAGGCTTTCAGGTCGCGCACTGCGGCGTCACGTTCCAGGTCCGGCGTAGGAACCCATCGGATAGCGGCATCAACGCCAAGCGCATCAGCAGCGTGCCGCAAGCCGTCATTGGTTGCCGTGTGGGCGCGGCGCGTGACATCGAAGTCACCTATGACGCCGATGGTGCGTTTGGTCATGGGTCGCTGCGCTGCCATAGTTCGAGAAGCCCGCTACAAAGGGATCCGATTCGCCACGAGGGCATAGATTCCTCGCTGCGCTCGGAATGACAGTTCACCTCGGCAGCCTTCCTTCCAGCGGCCAGGAGTTGCGCTCCCGGCTCGGCAGCACGACGGTCCCCCGGCCCGGCAGCACGTTCTCGCCGCGCTGGTTGATCGCCTCCGTCTCGATCTCCGCGCAGGGCTCGCCGTCGGCGTCCACGAACTTGCGCGTCACCTTGCCCGCGAACCGCACGGCGTCCGAGAGATAGACGAAGCGGCGATACTCGCCGTAGTTGCGCTTCAGCCAGCCGTCGTCGCCCATCCAGTCGGTGAAGAGCTGGATCTGCCACGAGTGGCGCTGCGCCCCAGCGTCGTAAGGGTAAGGGAGGCCGGCGGAGCGGGCGGCGCTCTTGTTGTAGTGGACGCCGTAGACGGGCTCCTTGGCCCCCGTCTCCGGGTCGCGGAAGGCCCAAGCGGGATGGCGCTGGTACTCCAGCAGCGCGGCTCGATGGGCGAGGATCTGGACCGGCGCCGAGCCGACGCAGTAGGCGACGATGTCCGTGAGCCCCAGGGGCCCTTTCGTCACCGGCCCGACGGCGTCGCCCACCTGCACGTCCTCCCAGTACCGAGGCGCCGCGCCGCGAGGCCGCTCGGCCAGCACGTCCGCCTCGACCCTGGCCAGCTCCTCCTCGGTCCAGGGATGCGGGAGCTTGATGCCGCCGTACTTGCCGCGCTCCCGCGCCGCCGGGCGCTCGGCGCGCACGAGCCACGTCTTGGCCTTGGCCACCAGCTCGCCGCGCTGGTTCAGGTAGCGCGCCTCCTGGTGCTCCATGACGAACCGCCCGCCGAACTTGCCCTCCTTGATGTCGAACCCGGTGAAGGTAGACTCGGGCGTGATGCGGTCGCCCACCAGGATTGGCTTGGAGAACTCCCAGTCGTTCCCGGAGTGGAATGCGTGGACGCCCGGCAGGCCCTGGAGCACCCACGTGGGGAAGACGCTGTAGACCCAGCTTATGGGCGCCGTGAGGCGGCCGTAGCGCGACCTGGCCGCATGCGCCAAGTCGCGATAGAGCGGGTTCGTATCGCCGATGCCGTTGACAAACTTGCGGATGGCCTCGGGCGTGGCGTGCTCGTTGAAGACGTTGGAGACGCGCAGCTTCATGCCGATGCGGCCACGGAAGACCGCCAGGGCCTGCTCGTCGATGCGGCCCTCGGCGAGGACGCCGCCCTTGGGTGCAGAAGAATCAGCGGTCATGGGGGGCTCCTTACGGCCAGAAGGGCCGGCCCCGACACGTCAGGGTTGATCAAGGCCAAAACAGCCCGCGCGCGGCACGGCGCAGCTCCGCGCGGAGATCGGGGTGGGCGATCTCGATGAGGGCCTCGGCCCGCTGGCGCTGGGTCTTGCCGCGCAGGCCGGCCACGCCGTGCTCGGTGACGACGTACTGGACCAGAGTCCGAGGCACGGTGACGATGGCCCCCGCGTCCAGCGACGGCACGATGCGCGAGCGGGCGCCGCCCTGGGCCGTGGACGGCATGACGACGATGGAGCGCCCATCTTTCGAGAGGTTCGCGCCGATGGCGAAGGCCAGGTGCCCGCCGGAGCCGCTGACCATGGTGGGGCCCAGGGACTCGGCGGCGACCTGGCCCGTCAGGTCCACGGCCACGGCGCTGTTGATGGCGGCCATGCTCTCGTGGGCGGCGATGGTGCGCGGGTCGATGACGTACTCGGCCGTGTAGAGCTCGAAGATGGGGTTGCCATCGACGAAGCGCATGTCGTCGAGATCGCCGCCGCCGATGGCCGTGGCCACGACCTTGCCCCGGTGAAGCGTCTTGCGGCTGCCGTTGATGACGCCCCGCCGGACGAGTGGGATGATCCCGCGGGGCGTGGTCTCCGAGTGCCAGCCGAGGTCGCTGCGGCGGTCGAGGACGCCCAGGCGGGCGACCCACTCGGAGGAGGAGCCGACGCCGATCTGGAGCGTATCGCCGTCGCGGATGAGGGAGGCCACGTGCTCGGCCATGGCGCGCTCGGCGGGACCCGGCTCGGCGCTCTTGCGTCCCAGAAGGTCCGTCGCCCCCGGCGCCCGTCCGCTGGAGACGTGAGGGACGAAGGCGTCGATCTCGGTGACGTGGACGAAGTTCTCGCCGCCGGTGCGGATGAGGCGGTCGTTGACCTCGGCCAGGACCCGCTTGGCGGCGCGCACCTCCTGCCGCTTGTTCCAGAGGGAGGCGCCGAAGCTGCAGTAGCCGTGCTCGTCGGGCGGCGAGAGCTCGACGAGCGCGACGTCCGGGGCGCGGTCGAAGGGCCCATACTCGACGCGCAGCGTCTGGACGTTGTAGTCACAGCGGTGCTGAGAGAGCATCTCGCGGACGACCGGCAGGATGTAGCCCACCTCGATGCGGAAGCTCTCCTCGAAGCCGGGGTCGTACCAGCCGAAGTCGCGGCTGGGGGTGGGCAGGAAGAGCGTCACGTCCCGGAGCTCGGCGGCGCGGGCAAGGAGGGCCAGCGCCAGGGCCGCGGGCTCGTTGCCGGTGGTGAAGGCGACGCGGTCGCCGGAGCGGACGGCGGCGACGGCCTCCTCGGCGGACGTGGTGCGCGACCGGTAGTGCTCGCGCCAGTCGGTCATGGGCTGCCTCACGAGGGACGGGAACACTCTAGAGGCGTGCGCCAGGCCCGTCAAGGCGCGGGCTCACGAGCAGAGTGTTTCAGTTGTCTTGGGGAAACCTCTTTTGACAAAGAGGCTTTCCCCAGGCCCCTTCCAGAAAACTTTAGAGGTGGAGTAGCGGGGGGGCGGGCCTCCAGGGCCCGCCCCCCCGCTACTCCACGCCTAAGGTTCTTTGGGAGGGTCTGGGAACACCTCTCTTGACAGAAAGGTGTTCCCAGCACAGCCGAAAGGCCCTGGCTCACGAGCCTCGGCCTCCCGCAGGCTGTTGACCGGGCGGGAGGGCCGTGCTGTAATGGGCGCGCTCCGACGGGACCGGCCCGGCATACAAGGGAGCAATGAGCCGGCGAGCCAGGGAGGTGCGCCTCATGACCATGAAAGGGAAGACGGCCATTGTGACGGGCGCGGCCAGCGGCATGGGCAGGGCCACGGCCGTCGCGTTCGGCAAGCAGGGGGCGAACGTCGCCCTGGTCGATATCAACGGCGAGGGCGCCAAGAAGACCGCGCGGACCGTGGAGGACCTGGGCGCCCGAGCGCTCGTCTGCCAGACGGACATCGCCAGCGTCGGCGAGGTGCGGGCGATGGTCCAGCGGGTCAAGGGGCACTTCGGCCGGATCGACGCCGTGGCGAACGTGGCCGCCATCTTCCCGCGCTCCAAGGTCGCCGACGTGACCGAGGAGCACTGGGACCAGATCATGAACATCGATCTGCGCGGCGTCTTCTTCACCTGCCAGGAGGCGATGCGGGTGATGACAACGCAGGGCGGCGGCGCCATCGTGAACGTGGCCTCGGGGGCGGCCTTCCGCGCCATCGAGGGCCACGCGGCCTACTCGGCGGCCAAGGGCGGGCTCGTGGCCATGAGCCGCGTCATGGCGCTGGAGGGGGCGCGCAATGGGATTCGCGTCAACGTCGTCGCGCCGGGGCACACGGCCACCGAAGGGGCCGTGGCCAACATGGGCAGGGAGCAGATGGAGGTCGTCGCCAAGACGCTGGTGCCGGGGCGATGGCTGGAGCCCGAGGAGATCGCCGAGGGGATTGTGTTCCTGTGCTCGGACGCCGCCTCGGGGATCAGCGGGGCCATCCTCAACATCAACGGCGGCAACTACATGATCGGGTAGAGGCGCGGACCTCTCCCCCACGGGGCGGGAAGACCACAACGACCCGAAGACTCAAAGGAGTTGAGCGGGGAGACAACCCTGGAGCCTGTCAACTGGGCAACCCGTACAAACGATCTCAGTCCACACAACCAAGTACTCAGTCAAGTTAATGCTTTCAAGCCACCAGAGGGCACGGCTGCCGCCTCGTCATTGCGAGCCCGCCGCAGGCGGGCGCGGCAATCTGGTAGAGTTGCGGGGCCATCGGCCTGCAATCTATGCAGGAGGAGCGAAGCCGGGTACCTGCCGGGTACCCACATCGAGGGTTGGGTGCGGTGCGCTCCTACGTCTTTCCGGCCCTGGCCGACGCCGGCTGCAATGGTCGTAACCGCCTGCTGTGCGCCCTACAGCGCCCCCGGCATCCCAATCTCCTTGGCCAGCTCGACGAGGCCGTGGTAGTGGCTGGCGGGAATGGCGATGACGCCAGTCGCTTTACGCTGCCGCTTCAGGCGCTGGGAGCCCTCGCCAGGGTAGAGGATCTCCTGGACGCCGGGCCGGCGCGGCGCCGCCTTCACCCCGTCAATGAACTCGTCCACGCGCCGCTTGAACCGGTCCAGCGGCACCAGCGGCGAGGGGTTCAGCGCCATGAGCAGCGTGCCGTCGCGGCTGCGGCCCGCCTGCCCCCTCACCAGCTCCCACGGCTGGCCTGCCTCCGCCAGCACCGTCGAGAGCAGGCTAGTGACGAAGATCATGGCGTAGGCCTTGTGGCTGTTGCCCAGGGGCGTCAGGCTGCCGCGGGCCGCCATGCCGCCCGTGCGCAGGGCCTCTGGCGTCGGGAACTCGCGGGCGTCCGTCGTCGGGTTGCCGCGCTCGTCCAGGAGGCAGCCCTCGGGGACGCGCTGGCCCTGGCGCGCGGCCTGGAAGACGCCGCTGGCCGAGCTCGTCGTCATGGACATGTCCAGGATCACCGGATCGCGCTTGCCCGCCGGGATGCCGAAGGCGATGGGCCCGTTGCCCAGCAGCGGCTGGTAGCCGCCCGTGGGCGCCACCATGGGGAAGCTCGTGACCATGACCATGCCCACCATGCCCGCCTCGACGGCTTGAACGGCGTGTGGGGTGAGGATGCCTCCGGTCGCCCGGGCGCTGACCCAGCCGATGCCGTTCGTTCGGGCCTTCCCAATGGCCAGGTCCATGCCCCGGCGGCAGACGAGGAGGCCCGAGGCCTTGGGCCCGCCATCGATGAGCGCCGTGCCAGGCGTCTCGCGCAGGACCTGGATCGCGGGGCGCAGATCCAGATCGCCGCGCTTGGCCGAGCGCACCATCGCCGGGAGGCGGCCCAGGCCGCGGGCGTGGTCGCCCTGGACCGCCTTGTCGAGGCTCACGTCCAGGATAAAGGCGGCGTCGTTGGGCGTGGCGCCGGCCTGCTCGAGGGCGGCGAGGGCGACGCGGCGGACGGCGTCGATGCGGACCTGGGCGAACTCCTCGGTGGAGTCCCACCACTGGCCGTAGGTGCGCTGGCGGAGGTTGGAGTCGCTGGGCATGGGAGGCTCCCTCGCGGGCGATGGAAGCTCGGGCCATTATGGGGCAGGCGCGAGCGGAGGGCAACGGGAAGAGATCCGCAGATTCCGCAGATTGCACAGATCTTGGCCAGGAGCAGCGGTGCTATAATCGTCGGACTCCGCACCAGGAGGCGCCATGCTCCGCGCCGGATTCATCGGCCTGGGCAAGATGGGCCGCCCCATGGCCCAGCACCTGCTCAAGGCCGGCTTCCCCGTCACCGTCCACAACCGGAGCCGAGGCCCCGTCGATGCCCTCGCCGGCGAGGGGGCCGCGCCCGCCGGCTCGCCCGCCGAGGTGGCCCGGCGCAGCGACATCGTCCTCACGTGCCTGCCGGACGTGCCCGCCGTCGAGCAGGTCTACCTGGGGCCGGACGGCCTCATGGACGGAGTCCGCGCCGGTCAGGCGCTGGTTGACCACAGCACCGTCGGCCCCAGGACGAGCCGCGCCCTGTACGAAGCCGCGAGGGCGAAGGGGGCGGGCTTCCTGGACGCGCCGGTCAGCGGCGGACCCGCCGGAGCCCAGGCGGCCACGCTTACCATCATGGCGGGCGGCGACCGCGAGACGTTCGAGCGGGCCCTGCCGGTCTTCCGGGCGATGGGCAGGAACATTCACCACGTGGGGGGCCCCGGCTGCGGCTCCATCATCAAGCTGGCGAACCAGCTCCTCGTGGCCATCCACACCGCGGCCGCGGCGGAGGCGATGACGCTGGCCACGAAGGCCGGCGCCGATCCCAAGGTCGCGCTGGAGGTGCTGGGCACGAGCTACGGCGCCAGCGCCATGCTGAACCGGCACGGGCCCATGTTCCTCGAGCGGCGGTTCGATCCTGGGACGCCGGTGGACCTGATCCAGAAAGACCTGCGGCTGATCCTAGAGCTTTCGGATGAGACGTCCGTCCGGACGCTCATGGGGGCCGTGGCCAAGCAGCTCTTCGCCGAGGCGTCGGCGCTGGGGCTGGGCGCGCGGGACATGGCGGCGCTGGTGCAGCCGCTGGAGCGCCTGGCGGGGGTCGAGGTGCGACCTAACCCCTGACCCCTTCCCTAAAGGGAAGGGGAACCGGGAAGGGCCCTTGCCGCGCTGGAAGGGGGACCGGCTCCCTCTCCGTGCCGGAGAGGGAGCCGGAGGGAGAGGGCTTCTGCCCTAACCCCCAGCCCCTTCCTGCAGGGAAGGGGCGTTCCTTGGAACTAACCGCACCCCGGCCTGTCGGGGTACCCGGCTGCGCCCCTACGTCCTCCGGTCCTTGAGGCGCCGAACGAGCTTGAGGCCGGACCAGACCTCGTCCACGGCGCAGACCTTGACGTCGACCAGGCCGTGGCGTAGCGCGATCTCCCGCACGACGTTCTCGTTCAGAGCCTGCCCCCTCGGATGGCTCGGGGCAAGCTCTGAGTCGAAGCCCTGAGCGGAGCGTGGGGGTCTTGCCGAAGGGTCGGTTGGCACTTTCGACGCGCCCTTGGGCCAGGAGACCCAGAGCATGCCCGCCTCGGCGAGAGCCCCCTTGAGCTTCGGGGAGGCCTCGTCCAGCTCCGCCCGCCGCGTGGCGAAGACCTGGATGAAGTCCAGGGGGCCGCGCAGGGCGTCCACGGGAACGGCGCCGGCGGGGAGCGGGCCCAGCGTCCGGTCGTAGCCCGCGGGTGCGTTCTGGATGCTCACGCGGTGGCCGGACTTGATGCCCAGCTTGTCCACCAGCGAGCGTTTGGAGTAGCCGGCCATGGTCTCGCCTCCTACGGGCCGCCGATCTCGCGCAGGAGGCTGGCCATCTCGAGGGCGGTCACGGCGGCCTCGTAGCCCTTGTTGCCCACGGCGCCGCCGGCGCGGTCCAGGGCCTGGGTCATATCGTTGGTCGTGAGCACGCCCAGGGCCATGGGCACGCCCGTCTCGAGCTGGGCTTGGGCGACGCCCTGGACCGCGCCGGCCGAGATGTATTCGAAGTGGGGCGTCTCGCCCCGGACGACGGCCCCAAGGCAGACGATAGCGGCGTAGCGCCCCGTCTGGGCCAGGCGCTTGGCGGCCAGGGGCAGCTCGAAGGCGCCGGGCACCCAGACGACGTGGATGTCGCCGTCGGCGACGCCGTGCTTGGCGAGGGCCTGGCGAGCGCCGTCCAGGAGCTTCTCGGTGACGACCTGGTTGAACCGGGCGGCGACGATGGCGATGCGCAGGCCCTGGCCGGAGGGGCCGCTGGACGGCTGCGGACTAGTCGTCCTCGGCGTCATCCTGGTCGACGTTCCACTCGGCGAGGGGGGCGACGCCGGGCATGATGTGCCCCAGCTTGTCGCGCTTCGTCTCCAGGTAGCGGATGTTGTCCGGGTTCGGGGGGGCGATGATGGGAACCCGCTCGACGACGCGCAGCCCGTAGCCCTCGAGGCCGACGATCTTCCGGGGGTTGTTGGTCATGAGGCGCATATCGCCGACGCCGAGATCGACGAGGATCTGGGCGCCGATGCCGTACTCGCGGAGGTCGGCGGGGAAGCCCAAGGCCAGGTTGGCCTCCACGGTGTCCATGCCGTTGTCCTGGAGGGAGTAGGCCTTCATCTTGTTGTGGAGGCCCAGGCCGCGCCCCTCCTGCCGGATGTAGACGAAGACACCGCGGCCCGCCCGATCGATGGCGCGCAGGGCCATCTGCGCCTGGTCGCCGCAGTCGCAGCGCAGACTGCCGAAGACGTCTCCCGTGAGGCATTCGCTGTGGACGCGGACCAGGACCGGCCCGCCCGTACCCACGTCGCCCCGGACGAGGGCGATGTGCTGGCCGGGGTCAACGACGCTGGTGTAGGCATAGGCCCGGAAGCGGCCGAACTTGGTGGGCAGGTTGGTCTCGGCGACGCGCTGGATGAGCTTCTCGTGCTTGCGCCGGTACTCGATGATCTGGGCGACGCTGGTGATGCGGATGCCGTGCTCCTGGGCGAAGCGCTGGAGCTCCGGCAGGCGGGCCATGGTGCCGTCCTCGCTCATGATCTCACAGATGACGCCGGCAGGGTATAGGCCGGCCAGCCGGGCGAGATCGACCATGCCCTCCGTTTGGCCGGCGCGCACCAGCACGCCGCCGTCGCGGGCGCGCAAGGGGAACATATGGCCCGGCCGGAGCAGGTCGCTGGGCCTGGTGGCTGGATCGATAAGAGCCAAGACGGTGGAGGCGCGGTCGTGGGCGGAGATGCCGGTGGTGGTGTCGCGCTTGGCCTCGACGGTGACCGTGAAGGCAGTCCCCAGGCGGGAGGTGTTATCGAAGTCCTGGACCATCATGGGGATGCGCAGCTCGTCCAGGCGCTCGCCCGGCATGGCGACGCACACGAGGCCTCGGCCGTGGCGGGCCATGAAGTTGATGGCGTCGGGCGTGACCTTCTCGGCGGCCATGATCAGGTCGCCCTCGTTCTCGCGGTCCTCGTCGTCGACGAGGACGACGAACTTGCCCTCGCGCAGGTCTTGCAGCGCCTCCTCGATGGTCGCGAAGGGCGCGCTATACGCCTGGCCCTCGGTCCGGTCTTTCGGCAGCCTCTGGTGCATCCTCTCGCCTGTCAGCCGAGCGTTCGAAACGCCCTATTATACATCGGAGTCGCCAAAGCCCTCGGCGCTACCCTCTCCCCCTGCCCCTCTCCGACACGGAGAGGGGAGGGCAGGTAGGCGCTTCTTCCGCTAGCGTTGTGAGCGGACGCCCCGGTGGGTATCTGGGCCGCGCTCGTCAGGCCCCTCCCACCCCTTTGAGCAGCCGCTCCACGTACTTGGCCAGGATATCGGCCTCCAGATTCACCAGGCAGCCGGGCCGCTGGCGCCCCAGGATGGTGTTGGACCGGGTAACGGGGATCAGGGTGACGGTGAACCAGTCGTCGCCGCAGCCCACCACGGTCAGGCTGACGCCATCCACCGCGATGAAGCCCTTCTCGACGACGTACCGAAGGATGGAGGGGCCCGCCTGGTAGCGCACGAGGACGGCTTCGCCATCGGGGTCGATGGCGGCGATGCGCCCGGTGCCGTCCACGTGGCCCTGGACCAGGTGCCCGCCGACGCGCGCGCCATAGGCCATAGCGCGCTCCAGGTTGACGCCGTCGCTACGGCGCAGGCCGCCCAGGGCGGTGCGGCGCAGCGTCTCCGGGACGACGTCGACGGAGAAGCGGTCCTTTCCGATCCCGGTCACCGTGAGGCAGGCGCCGTTCACGGCGATGCTATCGCCCGGATGCGTCCCTTCGAGAACGGTCGTGGCGGCGATGGTCAGCCGCGCCGGGGCGCCGCCAGCGGGCGCGCGGAGCTCGGCGACGGCGCCCACCTCTTCGACGATGCCGCTAAACATCAGGTCTCAAGAGCATCGTTCCTCGTTTCAAACCGCCGAACGCCGTCGTGCTTCGACAGAGTTTACCACGGTCAAGAGGCCGCATCTCACCGGCCCACGTACCCGGAGATCAGCGTATCGTCGCCCAGGCGCTCGGTGGTCACATCCTGGAGGCGCAGGGCCTCGGCCACCCGCTCGACGCCAGGGCCGGCGACGGGGCCCGGGGCCTCGCGGCCGCCGATGATGACGGGCGCGACGAAGGCGAGGACCCGGTCCACCAGGCGCCCCTCGAAGCACGAGCGCAGGAGCTCGCCGCCGCCCTCGACGAGGACGCTCGTGAGGTCGCGCTGGCCCAGGCGCTGGAGGAGCGTGTCCAGGTCGACGCGGCCCTCGTGGGCGGGGAGATCGAGGAGGTCGGCGCCGGCGTCCAGGAGGGCGCGGCGGGCCGGCCCGGGCGCGGCGGCGGTGACGGCGATGAGGGTCTGGCCGGGCTCGCGGAGCATGCGCGCGGTGACGGGCGTGCGGCCGCGGCTGTCGGCGATGACGCGCAGCGGCTGGCGGACGCAGGGGCGTCCGGCGGCGTCGCGGGCGGTGAGCTGCGGGTCGTCGCGCAGGAGCGTGGCGACGCCGATCATGACGGCGTCGACGATGGAGCGCCACTGGTGGGCGCGGCGGCGGGCCTCCTCGCCGGTGATCCATCGGGAGTCGCCGGTGCGCGTGGCGATCTTGCCGTCGAGGCTGACGGCGAACTTGGCGTAGACGAAGGGGCGCTTGACGGCGATCCACTTGAGGAAGGCCTCGTTGATGCGGCGGGCCTCGCGCTCGCCCTCGCCGGCGCGGGTGCGGACGCCGGCGGCTTCCAGGGCCGCCTGACCCTTGCCGGCGACGAGGGGATTGGGGTCGGGCAGGGAGAAGCGGACCTCGGCGACGCCCGCGGCGATGATGGCGTCGGCGCAGGGAGGCGTCCGGCCATGGTGGCAGCAGGGCTCGAGGGTGACGTACATGGTCGAGCCGCGGGCGCGCGCGCCGGCCTGGGTCAGGGCGACGCGCTCGGCGTGGGGCCCGCCGGGTGGCTGCGTCGCCCCTTCGCCCACGATCTCGCCGTCGCGCACGATGACGCAGCCCACGGCCGGGTTGGGCGAGGTGCTCCCCAGGACGCCCCGGGCCAGCTCGAGGGCGCGGTCCATGGGGCTGGGCCGGAGCTGGTCGAAGGGACTTGCGGGGCCGGCGGTCATGGTGGAATCAGCGGGAGAAGTCCCGGTGGACACGGCTCGCCGTCGGCAGCGTCTGCCCCTGGTACTTGCTGCCCAAGGCCTTGGAGCCGTAGGGGTTGTCCACGGGCGTGGTGAGCTGGATGAACGATACCTGGCCGATCTTCATCTTGTAGTAGAGGGTGATGGGCAGGGTGGCGACGTTGCTCAATTCCAGCGTCAGGTGGCCCTTCCAGCCGGGGTCCACGTAGCCAGCCGTGGAGTGGATGAGGAGCCCCAGGCGGCCCAGGGAGCTCTTGCCCTCGAGGCGGGCCACGAGATCGTCCGGGAGCTCGATCTGCTCCATGGTGCTGCCCAGGACGAACTCGCCGGGGTGGAGGATGAAGGGCTCGTCCGGCCCGAACTCGACGATCTCGGTGAGGCCGCTGGTGTCCTCTCGGATATCGATATGGGGCCGGTGCCAGTTGCGGAAGACGAGGATCTTGCGGTCGAGATGGACGTCGACGCTGGCGGGCTGGATGTCGGCCGGATCCAGCGGGTCGATCTTGATACGCCCGGCGGCGATCTGCTGTTTGATGGTGCGGTCGCTGAGGACCACGAGGACCTAACCCCTGGCCCCTTCCCTAAAGGGAAGGGGGATATGCCGAGCTACGAGGGGATTGTAGCAACGGAAGGAGCAATGGCGCAAGGAAGACCTAGCCCACACCCCATTCCCTGACGGAAAGGGGGTGTGGGCGCTCCCTCTCCGACACGGAGAGGGAACCGGGGGGAGAGGGCCTCTGCCCTAACCCCCTGGCCCCTTCCCTAAAGAGGAAGGGGGTATCGTCCCTCTCCCTTCAGGAGAGAGCTTGCCCCGAGTCCTTCGAGGGGGACAGGAGGGAGAGGGCCCTCCACCCAGCGCCTGGAAGAGAGCGCGGCCCTTGTCGAGGGTCTCCTGGTACTCGGCCTCGGGGTCCGAGTCGTAGACGATCGCGCCGCCCAGGTGGACGTAGGCGACGCCATCCTTGATGACGAGGGTGCGGATGGCGATGTTGAGGTCGAGAGAGCCGGTGGCGCTGAGGTAGCCGATGGCGCCGGTGTAGACGCCGCGGCGGACGGGCTCCAGCTCGTCGATGATCTGCATGGCGCGGACCTTGGGGGCACCGGTGATGGAGCCGCCGGGGAAGGTGGCGCGCAGGAGGCCGGCGACGCCGCGACCGGGCCGGAGGCGCGCGCGGACCGTCGAGACAAGGTGGTGCACCGTGGCGTAGCTCTCAAGCGTCATCAGCTCGTCCACGGTGACCGAGCCGACCTCGGCGACGCGGCCGAGATCGTTGCGCTCCAGGTCCACGATCATGATATGCTCGGCCCGGTCCTTGACGCTGGCCAGGAGCTCCCGGGCGAGACGGGCGTCCTCCTCGGGCGTGCAGCCCCGCGGGCGCGTCCCTTTGATAGGACGCGTCTCGATGACGCCGTTGCACAGCGAGAGGAAGCGCTCGGGCGAGGCGCTCACGATGGCGAACCGGCCGAGGCCGAGGCAGGCGGCGAAGGGGGCCGGGTTGATGGCGCGGACGCGCCGGTGGAGGTCCCAGGGCGTTCCGGGCCAGGGCGCGTGGAAACGCTGGGCGAGGTTCACCTGATAGCAGTCGCCGGCGATGATGTAGTCGCGGGCGCGCTGGACGGCGGCGAGGTAGGCGGGCCGGCTGAAGGCGCTGACCGGCTCGGCGGCAGGAACGGCGAGGGGCGGAGGGCCGGCCGGCGGGTGGCGCTCGCCACAGACCATCGCCTCGAGCTCGGCGAGGCGGCGCTGGGCGCGATCGCGGCGGGCGGCGCCGGGCGGCTCGGGAAGGCCCGTCGAGACCAGATAGGCCGCCCCTTCCACGTGATCGTAGGCCACCAGCGCGTCGTAGAAGCAAAGGACGGAGTCGGGCAGGCGCAGGTCGTCGGGCGGAGGGCGGGGCCCTGCCGAGGCGGGCTCGATGAGGCGGCCCAGGTCGTAGCCCAGGTAGCCGACGGCGCCGCCGGCGAAGGGCACGGGGCAGTCGCCCGGGGGCAGGGCGTAGCGGCACAGCAGGCGCTCGAGCGTTTGGAGCGGGTCGGCGCGGAGGCGGCGCTGTCGCCCGCCCGTCACGAGGTCGACAGCGCATCCGCGGCTGGCGAAGGTGAGGAAGGGGTCGGCGCCCAGGAACGAGTAGCGGCCAAGGCGGGCGCCGCCGGTGCCGCTATCCAGGAAGAAGGGGCGGCGGCGCCCCGCGAGCCGGGCGAAGAGCAGGTCCGGCGGCGGAGCCGCGAAGGAACGGACGATGGGCTCGTCGAACATGGGATGCTCTCACGAGCGCGATGACGCGCAGGGAGGCGCGTCTAGTATAGCTGGCGGCGAGGTGGAGCGACCCGACTCCCCGGCCCCTTCCACTCAGGACTCGATCCGCCGATTGCGCGGATTAGCACAGATTGAGGGGGTGCGGTTCCCCCCTCGCCAACCCGGTTCGAGAGGGGAAAGACCGGCATTGCACAAAAAGTGATACCACGCAACGTGCTGACGGAAGCGGAGGGGAGGGAGACCCCACCACCCCAGATTGCCACGCTCGGGGACTCGCTCGCAATGACCATTGGTTCACAAGCTCTCAGGGCGGTGAGCCAGGAGGCGGGGACGCGCCGGATGGCGGCGCGGGCCCCCGACTTGTCGGGGCGCCTCTGCCGCGCCAGCGCTGGATGCGGGGCCAGAGCAGGACGAGGGCCAGCGCCAGGGCGCCGATGATGGTCAGGACCAGGGCGGTGCCGGCGAGGCCGGAGAAGAGGTCGTCCGAGGCGGCCAGGACGACGGTCTGGGCGCGCAGGAGGACCGAACGCTCCAGCGGTGAGTTGTCCGGGCCGGCCAGCTCCTCCTCGAAGCTCTGCCGGATCTCGTCCTCGGCGGCGCCGCTGGCGACGATGCCCAGGCCCACCAGGAGCACGAGGGAGGAGACGGCGAGGAGCGCCGCGCTCCACGCGGCCTTGGAGCGCCAGTTGCGGCCACCCAGCGCGCCGACGGCGATCAGGAGCGCCGCCACGATCAGCCACCCGTACCACACCCCGCTGAGCCTGCCCAGGACCTCGCGGAAGTCCTCAAAGTCCTGCACGCCCTCCTCGCCCCGCTCGTCGCGGATGTCATCGAGGAGATCGTCCTGGTCGTAGGCGAAGCCGCCGCGGATGCGGTCGCGGAACTCGCGGAGGTCGCGGACGTTCTGACTCTGGGCGATGGCGTCGCGCCTGGCGGCGGGGGTGAGGTCGTCCCAGCCGCCGCGGCCCTGGTCCTCGAAGTCGGCCTTGGCCAGCTCCTCCTCCAGGTCGGCCTCGGTGAAGGTGATGCCGTCGCGGAACCAGGCTCGGGCGTCGTCGAGCTGGCGGGACTGCTGGGCGCCGAAGGCCCGGCGCAGGTCGGCCTCGGCGAAGGTGAAGGTGTCGGGCAGGGCGGCGCCGACGATGCGCCGAACCTCGGCCTGGAAGTCGGTGAGGCCGGCCAGGGCCTTGACCTGGTCGAGGCTGAGGCCCGAGGGGCGGCAGGTGATCCCGCGGTCGAGTAGCGCCTGGGGGGTGAGGGCGCGCTGCTGGGCGGGGGTGCAGATGGGGGCGGCCTGGTAGGCCTGGGCCAGCTTGCGCTCCATGAGGCGCGCCACGGAGTCCAGGGCGGCGGTCTTGCGCTCGGCCAGGGGGATGACGACGTTGAAGGTCTGGGCGCGGGCCGTCATGAAGTCGGCGGTGGCGGCGGCGACCTCGTTGATGCGGGCGGTGAGCCACGGGCCGCCCGCGGTCTCGCGCAGGACCTGCTGGACATCGGCGGGCGTGACGATGAGGCCGAAGGGGACGCGGAGGTTGGAGCCGATGTTCCGCTCGGCCATGGGGTCCAGGACCTCCTGGAAGACGAAGGGCTGGAGGTCCCTGGAGCCCAGGAGGGCCCTGATCTCGGCCGCGGCTGCCTCCCGCCGGGGGGCGACATCCACCTTGATGGTGAAGCCCTCGGCGTCGCCGGCGAGGTAGGGAAGGAGCGAGTCGATGCCGCGGTTGATCTGGTCCTGGAGGAAGCCGGGCGGGGCGATACGCTTGGCCGAGGCCAGGATCTCGTCGGGCGTGAACTGGAGACCGAAGGGGATGCGGGCCTGGCTCAGCGCCTTCCCGATCTCATCTCGAGCGATGTCGTCATAGAGCCGCTCGGGCAGGCGGCCGGTGCCGAGCGCCTGCTTGACGCCGGGCCCGGCTTGGCGCAGGCGCTCGTGGATGGGGATGGTGACGGCGAACGTGTCCCGCCGGTTGGTGAGGTACGGGATGATCTCGCCAAGAGCGCGCTCGGTCTGCTCGCGGAGGAACTCGGGCGGGAAGGCGGCCCGGACGGCGCCGACGATCTCGGCCTCGAGCCGGCCGAAGTCGATGACGGGGTCCCGGACGTTCTCGCGGGCCTCGCGGACGGCTAGGGGCCCCAGGTCGTCGTAGACGTAGGCGTAGACGCCGGCGCCGTCCAGGTGACGGGCGTGGAAGGCGGAGTCGGCGATGGTGCCGTTGGCGCGGCCGGCGAGGAGCGTGCCCGCCAGGACGACGAAGAGGAGCAGCGCGAGGATGACGGCGAGGATGCGCCGGAAGACGATCACGCCGGGCTCTCGGCAGGGGTGCGTCTGCTGAGGGAATGCAGCGGATCGGGATGCTGGTGGTTCACTGGGGGGCGTAGGGAGCGGACGCACTTGGCAGCGCGTGGCGGCCATTGTCGCCAATCGGCCCCTCGGCGTCAAGAGCGCTGGGAACGCCCCGCCCCTTTGGCTAGGCGTCTGGCAGGAGCGGCTGCATCCCCTCGGGGAGCTCCAGCTTGAGAGCGCTGCCGATGGAGCAGAACATGGTGTAGTAGCCGATGAGGACGGTGAGCTCGACGGCGCCGCGCCTGCCCAGCAGGTGCTCGACGGCGGCGAAGGTGGGGTCGTTGACGCGGCCCTTCATGACCTGCTTGGTGTAGTCGACGAAGACCTGCTCCTTGGGGATCATGCCGCGGGTGGCGCGGGCCTTGATCCCGTCGACGACGAGGTCGCGCAGGCCCGCCTTCCGGGCCGAGCTCTCGTGGTAGGTCCACTCGAACTGAAAATTGAGCTCGCGCGCGATGGTGAGGATGGCGATCTCGCGGGCGTGCCGGTCGACGACGGTCCCCGCGTGGAGCTGGCGCATCATGTCGGAGAGGTGGGAGGCGAGCTCCGGGGAATCGGAGAGGAGCTGGAAGGGGCGCGGCACCCGGCCCCACGTGGCGGCGATCCGGTCGAAGGCCGCCTGAGCTTCGGGCGGAAGCTGGTCGCGGTCCAGATACGGTACACGGGCCATCGGGTCTCCTCCTGTGGTGCTGGGATCTGCCCCCCCCACCTGCGCCACCAATGCTACCGCATTCGGCCAGCCCTTGCGCCGTCCCCCGGTATAATGGGCCTGCCTCGAATGGGCCGCTGGCCCGGAAGAGGAGGAGCCCCCATAAGACGCGGCAGGTGAAGCCCTGGACAGCCCAGGGAGAAGCGAAGGGCGATGGCCGACGTGAGGGGTGGCCAGCTCGGGCCGGAGACACGCACGGCGGCCGAGAAGGTGAAGGAGGCGGTGGAGGCGGAGTTCCGGGGGGTGCGCGTCGAGATCGACACTGCCGTCGGGGACCCCGACACCGAGCACGCGTACCTATGGCTGGATGGGGCCGGCGCCGAGGCGGAGGAGTACGTGGACGCATGGGAGTACGCGCACCGGCTCGCCGAGCGGCTGTGGCAGGAGCGCGATCTGTTCTTCGTCGTAAAGAAGCGGAACGCGCCGGCGGGCGAGGGGGAGGAGGGACGCGGTGGGGAGCTCGATTGAGAGGCCCTACCTCCGCCACCGCACGCTGACGCGGTCCAGCTCCGCCGCCTCGTCGTCCGACATGCGCCAGCCGGCGGCCCCGGCGTTCTCCCGCGCCTGACGATCGTTCTTGGCGCCTGGGATGGGGATGACGCCCTCCTGGCGCAGGAGCCAGTTGAGGGCCCCCTGGCCCGGCGTCTTCCCGTGCTCCCTGCCGATGCGCTCCAGCGTCTCGACGACGGGCGCGGCGGCGCGGAGGCTGCGCCGACGGAAGTCGCCCCGGAAGCGGCGGATGTCGCGGGGACTCGTCCCCGGACGGTACTTGCCCGTCAGGATGCCCTGGGCGAGGGGCGTGTGGGCGATGAGGGCGATATCGAGCTCGCGGCAGGCGGCCAGCACGCCGCTGGCCTCGGGGCCGCGATGGAGCAGGCTGTACTTGACCTGGTTGGAGGCCAGCGGCACGCCCCGGCGGGCGAGGGCCGCGTGGGCCCGCCGCATCTGGACGGCGCCGTAGTTGCTCACGCCCACGGCCCGGACCTTGCCTCCCTTCACGGCCTCCGCCAGCGCGCCCATGAGCGATTCGAGCGGGATGAGCGCGAGAGGGAAGTGGACCTGATAGAGGTCCAGGCGCTCGAGGCCGAGGCGCTGGAGCGTGCGGTCCAGGGACCGCGTGACCGAACGGGCCGTGAGGCGCCAGGGGAAGGGCGCGAACTTGGAGGCGATGACGACGGGCCGGCTGTCGGCCCGGGCGAGATCGCCGACGATGCGCTCCGAGAGGCCGCCGGCGTAGATCTCGGCCGTGTCGATGAAGGTGACGCCGGCGTCCAGGCTGGCGCGGAAGGCCGCCTCGACCTCGGGCAGGCCGTAGTCGCGGCCAAAGCCCCAGGCGTAGCGGGCGCCCCACGGCCACGCGCCGACGCCGATGGCCGAGACCTCGATCCCACTCGCTCCGAGCCTGCGCATCTCCATCGTCGTGGGGGCTCCTGGGCTACGGACGCTCCCCGGTCACGCCAGCCCGTACAGGCGGGCGGCGTTCCGGCCCAGCACCCTCTCCTTGGCCTCCGCCGAGAGGTCCGATCGCTGGCGGAGCAGGCGCACCGAGTCCGGGTAGAGGCAGTCGTAGTGGGCGTAGTCGGAGGCGTAGACGATGCAGTCGTCGCCCACATCGGCCAGGACGTGCGGCAGGGAGCGCTCGTCGGACTCGCAGGAGACGAAGAGGCGGCCGGTCTGGAGATAGCGGCTGGGCGGCTGGGTGATGCGGGGGGCCTGATGGGGCAGGTCCTCGTAGTGGCCGTCCAGGCGCTCGAGCCAGAAGGGGAGCCAGCCGCACTCCCCTTCCAGGAAGGCGATGCGCAGCTTCTTGTACCGCTCCAGGACGCCGCCGCAGAGGACGTCCATCGTCCCTTGCATCAGCGACGTGACGAAGGAGAGGGCGTGGCGCCGGAAGTGGGTGTGCAGCCGGTCCGAGTAGACGAGGCCGGGGGCATGGACGGCGAGGGCGACATCGAGTCGCTCGGCCGTCTCGTAGAACGGATTGAAGTAGTGATCGTCCAGGAAGCGCTCGCCCAGCTGGACGGGCAGGAGACCGGCGACGAAGCCGAGCTCGCCGGCGGCCCGCTCGAGCTCGCGCACGGCGGCCCCGGGGTCGGCCCACGGGATGAGGGCGACGCCCTTGAGGCGGTCGGGGGCGCGAGCGCAGTAGGCGGCGAGCCAGTCGTTGTAGGCGCGGGCGGCCTGGATGGCGTACTCCCCCTCCTGCTCCGGCGCCGGCCCGCGGACGCCCTGGAACTCGCCGCCGAGGCTGAGGCCGACGAGGCCTCCGTAGAGGACCGCCACGTCGATCCCCTCCTCGTCCATGTCACGAAGGCGCTCGGCGGGCTCCCACATGCCGCGCCGCAGCGCCGTGATGTCGCCCACGAGATCGTACTTGCGCCGGGCGAGGCGCGTCATCATCGTCGCCCAGGGCTCGGGGGCGTAGACCGACCAGTCGACGTAGGCCGATGGCTCGACGTGACCGTCGGCGTCGATGACTTTGGATGGCATGGGCCTAACCCCCTAGCCCCCTTCCCGCGTTGGGAAGGGGGGACAGCGGGCTAATCAAACATGAGCACGGTGCGGGAGACCTCGCCGGCCTTCATGGCGCGGAAGGCCTCGTTGATGTCCTGGAGGCGGCCCCGCCGGGTGATCATCTCGTCGAGCTTCAAACGGCCCTGGCGGTAGAAGTCGATGTACTTGGGCATGTCGAAGCGGAAGCGGTTGGAGCCCATCATGGTCCCCTGGATCTTGCGCTCCGAGAGGATGGCGCGGCCATCGATCTCGATCTTCTGGCCCACGGGGATCATGCCGATGATGGTGGCCGTGCCGCCGGGCCGGATACACTCGAAGCACTGCTCGGCGGCCTTCTTGAGCCCAATGGCCTCGAAGGAGTAGTCGACGCCGCCGCCCGTGAGGTCCCGGATCGCCTTGACGGGGTCGCGGGAGGAGGCGTCCACGACGTGGGTGGCGCCCAAGTCCATGGCGCTCTTCATCTTGAACTCGTTGACGTCGACGGCGATGATCATGCGCGCGCCGCCGATGCGGGCGCCCTGAATGG
>CAZKTO010000035.1:26325-28561 GCA_964555685.1 uncultured Dehalococcoidia bacterium | reverse complement strand
CGTTCATGAGGGTGGGCGAGTTGGGCAGGAACTCCAGGCTGGAGAGCATGCGGTAGAACGCCTCGGCGATGGGCTCGATCTCGGCGTCCGGGTCGTGGACTCGCTCCCCCTCGGCCAGGTTCCGCGCGACGCGGCGGAACATCTCCTCCGGCGTCTCCACCACCCGGCCCTCGCGGTCCTTGGCGAGATACCGGCGCTTGAGCACCTCGAAGGCGTTGGGCGCCACCTCCAGCCCGGGCACGACCGTCGGGACGCGCACCGCGGGCGCGCGGTGAAGCGCGTCCGGCAGGCGCGCCGAGCCGAGCGGCGCGTTGCCGTTGGATGCGATGGAGAGGCCCCCGCTGGTGGCGCGCGACGGCGTGTTCACGCCCGCCGGCTCCGGCCGCCCGGAGAGCTCCGACCAGCCGGCCGAGGTCTCCGGAGTGGCCTTGCCGTTGCCGCGGCGTTCGCTCTTGGCGCTCTTCGCGCTCCGGATGGGGTTGTGGCTGGAGTCACTGGAGGATGCCATTGGTATGTCCTTCTTGGTTGTGTGTCGGGGGCAGGCGCGTCTCAGGCCAAGCCCCTGTCTTCCGGGGCCACGGGCTGGTCGCCGCCGCTGGGTGGGAGGCCCTGCTCCGGCGGGACGCGCAGCACGCCGCGGGGACGGCGGCCACGACGGCGACGGCGCGCCTCCTGCGGCATCGGCTTCTCCTCCGGGATCAGCGGCAGCTGCGCCGAGGGTGTGCGGCTCTCCCGGGTCGCCAGCAGCGCCTCGATCTCCTGCCGGAAGTTATCGATATCGGCGAAGTCGCGATAGACGGAGGCGAACCGGACGTAGGCCACCCGGTCCAGCCGCCGGAGCCGGTCCATCACCATGTCGCCGATGAGGGAGCTGGGGACCTCCGCCCGGCCGAGCTTCATGACCTCGCCCTCGATCTCCTCTACGATCTTCTCGATGGCGCCCGTGGGCAAGGGGCGCTTGGCACAGGCCGCGCGAATGCCCCCGGCCAGCTTCTCGCGGTTGAAGTCCTCGCGGCGGCCGTCGCGCTTGATCACCTGGAGCGCCGCCGACTGCACCCGCTCGTACGTGGTGAACCGCAGCCCGCAGCGCAGGCACTCGCGGCGGCGCCGGATGCCGTCCTCGGCCGTCCGGGAGTCGGTGACCTTGCTCTCCTCGTTGCCGCAGTAGGGGCACTTCATGGGCTTGAAGCGGTCCTTCTGCGCTGCCGGGCGGCCCCAACATGTCGGGGCTGGGCTTCCCGTCCGTTGCTCTGGCGACTCCCCAGCTGGCCGGTCCTCGGACTCTCCGCCTGTACCTGCGTGGAAACGGCGCCCCGACGCTAACGGTCGGGGCCACGCTCTCCGGGAAGCGGCGGGCTGGTCACAGTGGTGCGCTACGATAGCATTCGCACCGAAGCGTTGTCAAGCCCCAACTACTACATTTTGGGCCAAGCCCTGACAAACACCCAACCAGTTGCGGTTACGCACCGCCCGCGCACAGCAACCGACGCCGCCGGACCGCCTGTGCACACCCAGCGCACCAAGAGGCGCACAACCGCCCTCGGCCAGGCGCCGCCCACACCAAGGACGGGCGCACCCCGTGGGGTGCGCCCGTCCCGGGCTTAGAATCCGATGGGCAGCTTCTGGTGCACGTGCGGGAGCCGCTCCTCCTGCCTGGCTGGCTGCCGTCGCAGGAAGGGCGGCACGTCCAGGTCCTGCTCCGTCTTCGCCATGGGCTGGCCGTCCGGCTCGCGCATGAGCCGGCCGATGGTCTCGGGATCGGCGATGGCCGTCGTCTGCTCCGAGGGGAAGCCGGTGGCGATGAGGGTGATCTTGACCTGGTTCTCGAGGCGGTTGTCCGTGTTGAGGCCCCAGAAGATCTCGGCGTCCGGGTCCACGGCCTTCTGGATGATCTCGGAGGCGGCGTGGACCTCGCTCATAGTCAGGTCCGGGCCTCCGGTGACGATGTAGAGGACGCCCTTGGCCCCCTCGACGGAGACGTCGAGGAGCGGGTTGGAGATGGCGGCGCGGGCCGCGTCCGTGGCGCGGTTGTCGCCCTCGCCCCAGCCGACGCCCAGCATGGCGGAGCCGGCGTTGCCCATGACCGCCCGCACGTCGGCGAAGTCGCGGTTGACCTCACCGCAGACGGTGATGATCTCGGCGATGGCCTGGATGGCGCGGCGCAGCACCTCGTCGGCCACCTTGAAGGCACCCAGGATGGTGGCCTTGCGGTCGCAGACGGAGAGCAGCGCGTCGT
>CAZKTO010000035.1:0-26315 GCA_964555685.1 uncultured Dehalococcoidia bacterium | reverse complement strand
AGCGTGTCCACCTTCTCCCGCAGGCGGTTGATGCCGTCCTCGGCGCGCCGCCGGCGGTGCGCCCCCTCCCAGGAGAACGGGCGGGTCACCACGGCGACGGTGAGAGCGCCCTGGCTGCGGGCGATCTCCGCCACCACGGGCCCGGCGCCGGTGCCCGTGCCGCCGCCCATGCCTGCGGCCACGAAGACCATGTCGGCGTCCTTCAGGATCTCCGAGAGCTCGTCGCGGCTCTCTTCGGCCGCCTGCCGCCCCTTCTCCGGGTTGCCGCCCGAGCCCAGGCCGCGGGTGACCTGGTTGCCGATCCGAACGATGTTGGGCGCCTCCGTCCGCGTCAGCGCCTGGGCGTCGGTGTTGATGCAGAAGTAGCTGACGCCGTCCACGGGCTCTTTCAGCATCCGCGCCACGGCGTTGGACCCGCCGCCGCCCACGCCGGCGACCTTGATCCGCGCCAGTCCGTCACTATGAGTCTGTCCCGTCATCGCTTCGAGTCCTCCCTGGTGCGTTGGTGGTCCGGGCGCTCCCCGGACCGTGCTGCCTGCCCTGGCCGATCCGACCGTCGTTTCCTTGCATTGGAACTGACCGGATTCGCGTTCCTCCTTCCGGCAAGTGGGCCGATCTCCCTTTTGCCGCTACCCCTTGGCCAGCGGTCGCAGCGCATCCAGCGCGGGCCGGAGCCACGAACCGTTGGTCCGCGCCGCCGGTTCCGCCGGCACCGGCGCGAAGAGCGGGTCCGAGTCCAGCTCCAGGATGCCGATGACGCTGGCGAAGGCGGAGTTCTTCAGCGTATCGGGCGCGTACTGCTGGTGCGGCGGCGTCCCCACGCGGGCGGGCCTCCCCAGCACCTTCTCGGCCAGCTTCGTGATGCCCGGCAGATTGGCCACGCCGCCGGTGATGACCACCCCGGCGTGCTTGGGCAGGCCCGGCGCCCCCTCCTTCGCACGTCCCAGGCCCAGCTGCAGCAGCTCCGTCACCCGCAGCCGGACCACGTCGTACAGGTACTGGCGGCGGTAACGCCGGTGGCCCGTCAGGCCGAAGCACGGCGCGGTCAGCTCCTCCAGCAGGTCGACGCCCTCGGCCGACGCCGTCCCATGCTCGATCAGGATGCGCTCCCCCACGTGCAGGGCCGTGTTCAGCGCCACGCCGATATCGTTGGCGATCTGATTGCCCCCCAATGGCAGGGCCGAGGTGTGGGCGATGCTCCCCTCGTGGCAGACCACGATGTCCGTGGTGCCGCCGCCAATGTCCAGCATGACGACGCCCGCCTCGCGCTCCTCTCGGTGGAGCACCGCGTGGCTGGAGGCGATGGCGTTGACGACGATGTGGTCCACGGCCAGGCCCGCCATCTCCACGGCCTTCCGCGCGTTCTTGACCTCGATGGCGCCGGCCGTTACCAGGTGCGTCTCGGCGTGGGCCGTCATCCCCCGCATGCCCACCGGGTTGCGCCGGCAGCGGTAGCCGTCAACCAGGAACCCCCGTGGCACCTGGTGGACCAACACCACCTCCTCCGGGAGCTGCGTCTGGCGGGCCGCCAGCACGGCCCGGGCCACGTCCTTCTCCGTGACCTGGCCATCGGCCCGCGAGACCTCCGTCACGCCGATGTTGTTGGAGGAGGCGATGTGCTTGCCGCCGATGCCGGCGTAGACATCGGCGTCGCGGATGCGCCGCGCGATGCCGGCGTCCTCCAGGGCGCCGCGGATGGCGTAGGACGCCTCGTCCACGTTGGTGACGATGCCCCGCCGGACGCCTAGCGACTGCGACTGGCCCAGCGCCACGATCTCGAAGTCGCCCTGGCTCGGGACGCGGGCCGCCAGCACGCGCACGGCGGTGGTGCCCACGTCGATCGCGATGACTGTCCTCGGCTCTCTCGCCATACCGTCCCTCCGTTGATGGGACCCGCGGGCCGCTTCCCCTCCGTCCGGCGCGCGGGCGGGCCGCTCCTCAGATCCGCTCGGCGATGCGCAGCTTCGCGCTCCTGCTCCTTGGGTTCCTCCGTACCTCCTCCGGCGATGGGGTGATGACCCGCCGCGTGACGATCCGCAGGCTGGCCCGGTGACCGCAGACGCACACCGGGATGGGCGGCGGGCAGAGGCAGTCCTTGGACTCGCGTTGGAGCCAGCCTTTGACGATCCGGTCCTCCAGGGAGTGATAGCTGATGACGGCCAGCCGCCCGCCTGGGCCCAGGACCTCGATGGCCTGGCCCATCGCCCGCTCGAGGCTGCCCAGCTCGTCGTTCACGACGATCCGCAGCGCCATGAACACCCGCGTGGCCGGGTGCATGCGCGACCCGCGGCGCGGCGCCGCCCCCTCCACCACCCGCGCCAGATCGCCGGTGGTGCGCAGCGGCCGGCGGGCCACAATCCGCCGCGCGATGGCGCGGCTACGCCGCTCCTCGCCGTAGGTCCAGAGCAGCCGGGCCAGCTCCTGCTCCCCGTAGCGGTTCACGATATCGGCCGCCGTCAGCTCCTGGCGGCTCGAGAAGCGCATGTCCAGCGGCTCGTCCCGCTGGAAGCTGAACCCGCGGCCCGCCTCCTCCAACTGGAGACTGGACATCCCCAGGTCAAAGAAGACGCCGTGGACCGGCACGAAATGGGCGCGTTCGCAGACCTCTTTGAGATTGGCGAAGTTGTCGTTGACGAGGAGGTAGGAGCCCCGGAGACGGGCCAGGCGGCGTTCCGTCGCGCGCAGGGCCCGCGGGTCCGCATCGATGCCCAGGAGACGTCCGCCGGGCGCCGCGGCCTCGAGGACCGCCTCCGCGTGCCCGCCTCCCCCTACCGTACAGTCCACGTACCGACCGCCGGGCACCACCTGGAGCGCTCGAACCAGCTCCTCCGTCATCACCGGCACGTGCGTCGCGAGGGAGGCGCACCCCGGCATGTCGGGGTACCCGGCCATGCTACTCCTTATCGGCGGTGGGGCGCTCCACCGATTCCAGCCGCTCGGCGACCTCGGCCAGCTCGGCGCCCTGGGCCTCCTGGGCGGCCCACCGCTCCGGCGACCAGACCTCCACATAGGTGTCCTGGCCGATGATCACCACCTCTTCGGCGATACCGGCGTGCTGGCGGAGCCACGCCGGCACCGGCACGCGCCCCTGCCGGTCCATCACCGCCTTGGCCGCGCCGCCGAAGGTCAGCCGCCGCGCCAGCCGCGCGTCGCGGTTGTAGCGCGAGAACTGCTTCACCTGCTCCGAGACCCTGGCCCACTCCTCGGGCGGGTAGGCGTCGATACAGCCGTCCAGGCCGCGCGCCAGCACCAGTCCCAACTCCAGCGGCTCCCGGAACCGCTGCGGGACCACGACTCGTCCCTGGTTGTCGACCCTGCCCGTGTAGAAACCGAGGAGCACGCGTTTTTCCTTGTGGTGCCTAAACTTACCTAAATATATGTTTGAAACACGATTTAGGCGAGAGCTTATACCTAGTTGCTCCTATTGTCAAGGGGTCACGACGGCCAATTTCTGCGCATGTTTTGGTTAGGGTACAAGGCTCCTCGCAGACCCCACGGTATGCAAACCGAAACGGCGAAAGTCAAGTCCTACAGGAGGCGAGCTTCACCAGGCTGGAGCGGCGAAGCGCATCCAGGCTCCGGTCAAGGGGTGGGAAGGCACCGCCAGGGGAACAGCGAGGAACGGGTGGGCGAGACGCCGTCAGGAGAGCCCCGACTCGTCGGGGCGCTGGAGGGGCTGGCGCCGCCGGCGGGCAAAGGCGGGCGCGACTCCTTGCGGTGGTCCGCGGACGCAGGCCGGGAAGAACAACAGGCCCCGCTCGAGCACAGGGTGGGGCGCGGGTGGCCTGGTGGGCCCGGCAGGGATCGAACCTACGACCGACCGGTTATGAGCCGGCTGCTCTGCCATTGAGCTACGGGCCCAGGGCGCTCACCTTCCCTCAACAGAAGGGCTACGCCCATTCTATATCCTTCCCCCTCGATGGGGGAAGGCGAGGATGGGGGTGCGCGCTACCGTCCACCCCTCCCCGTCACGGGGCTTTGCCTCAAAACTCCCTCTCCCTCGACGGGAGAGGGTTGGGGAGAGGGTGGCCAATTCCCCCTCTCCTCTTGTCCCTTCGACTTCCCCTGTCGCTCCGCTCAGGGCTTCGGCTAAGAACAGGGCAGGCTCTCTCCCGCCAGGGGAGAGGAGGTGTGAGGGTCCGGGCTTGGCGACACCACTCTTTGGGCAAGGCCCCGACATTAGAAGCTGGCCATATCCGTGAATGGAACGTGGTTTCCTCGGTGGGTAAGCCCGGTGTATACTGCCCCCACTCTGTAACGGAAGGAGCCGCGCCATGGCGAATGTCGAGTCACGGCTGGCGGAGCTAGAGAAGCGCGTCAAACAGCTCGAGGACGAGCTGGAGATCCACCGCGTCATCGTCGCCTACGGCCCCGCTGTCGACACCGGCGACGCCGAGCGCACCGCCGCCCTCTACACGGAAGACACCATGTACGACGTGGACGACCGCGCCGACATGCCCGGCCGCAAGGGAATTCGCGCCATGGTCAAGGGTGCGGGACACCAGTCGCTCCTGCCCAACTGCGCCCACACCATCGGGCCCGCCTTCGTCAAAGTCGCGGGCGATACCGCCGTCGCCATCGGCTACTCCCGCATCTACCGGCGCATCGGGGACGACTACCAGCTCTTCCGCCTCTCCTTCAACCGCTGGCGCATGGTCCGCCGAGACGGCCGCTGGCAGATCGCCCACCGCAAGACTACGAAGTTGGGCGACCCTGGCGCCCACCAGGTCTTCCAGTCCGGCATGCGCGAGATGGGGACCTAGCGGCTGCCCGGCGCGGAGCCCAGTGAAATCGCCTAGCCTGTTCAAGCAATACTTTGCCCTCCCGCTCAAGGGCAAGGCGGTGGTGCCCTGGCGATTGTTCCGTGACCGCCGGGTCCCTCTTGCCGCCAAGCTCGTCCTCCCGCTGCTCTTGCTGTACGTCCTCACGCCGTTCGATATTGTGCCCGACTTCATCCCCGTCCTTGGCCAACTGGACGATCTGCTCATCGTTGGGCTTGGCCTCGCTCTGTTCCTCCGGCTTTGCCCGCCCCAAGTCGTCGCCGAGCACATGCGGAGCTGGCAGAGCGAGTCAAAGAATCCCTGAATCGAACTCTTCGGCAAGCACGTCATCCCCCACTTCAAGGCCAAGGCAGCGGGGCGACCCAAAACCCACCTGTCCCCATAGGGCCCCGCTGGGCGCGAGGGGGGCTAACTCTCGCGTTGCCCTGGTGCTGGCAAAGCAGTCCCGGCCAAGGGGGCCGTCCGCCCCTGGAACCCGTCCCGGCAAACCGGCCCGCAGAAGAAGTACGTCGTGCCGTTCCGCCTCAGCGCAATGGGCGCCGTTGCCTCGTCCAACGCCATGCCGCACACAGGGTCGTGGACGGTGCGGACCGCCCGGAGCCGACCGTCTTCCAGCCACAGCACACGATCGGCCACGTCCCGGATCCGGTGATCGTTGCTGACGATGACCACGGTCCGCCCCTGCGATTTGGCGATCTCCCGCAGCATGGTCATCACCTCGTGGCCGCGCCGGGAGTCCAGGCTCGCCGTCGGCTCATCCGCAAGGACCAGCGCCGGGTCATTGGCCAGCGCCCTCGCGATGGCCACCCGCTGCTGCTCGCCGCCTGAAAGATCGGCGGGCCGGTGCTGGGCGCGGTGATCCAGGACCAGCGCCTCAAGGAGCGCCCGGGCCCGGTTTCGGTTGCCTCGCCAGCCGGGCTTGGCCAGGTCCAGCACCACCTGGACGTTCTCGAGGGCCGTGAGGTTGCTCAGGAGGTTGAACGACTGGAAAATGAACCCGACGGTCCGGAGCCGCAGGCCCGACATGGCGCGGTCCGAGAGCCCGGCGAGCTCCGTCCCCATAACGCTCACGCTTCCAGACGTCGGCCGCAGAAGGCCGCCTGCGATGGTCAGCAGCGTAGTCTTGCCGCCGCCCGAGGGGCCCATGATGAGCAGCACCTCTCCCTGAGCCACGTCGAGGTCTACGCCGGCGACGGCTGTTACCACGGCGGGCCCGCGCTCGAAGACCTTGGTCACGCCCCGCATGACCAACACGGGACCGTGATAGTCCGTCTCGGTCATCCTCGCCCTCACTGCTTGAACGCTATCGCCGGATCGATCCGCACCAGGCGGCGCACCGGCACGTACGATGCGGCCGTCGCCATCGCCACCGCCACGCCCAACACGGTGACAAGGTCCATGGGCCGCACCACCGTTATGAACGCGGGCACGGCCCGTTCCACTCCAGCGATGGCGACGAAGGACAGTCCCACGCCTACTGCGTAGCCCACGATGCCCACGAGCACCGCTTGCTCCAGCACGATGGCGTACAGACGCCAATTGGATGCCCCGATGGCCTTCAGCACTCCGTACTCCCGGGACTTCTCGACGGTCCCGGTGTAGATGGTCAGCCCAATGACCGCGACACCGACGATGACCCCGACGGCGACGAGCACGACGATGATGGGCAAGAACGTGGTGGAGATGACCCGGCGGCTCATCTCGCGATATTCAGCCTTGGAGACCGCCTGGATTCCCGGTAGTGCATCGATGGCCGCCTGGACCGCTCCGGTGTCCGCTTCTGGGGCCACGTCGACCAAGTAATAGTTCACGAAATCTGGAGACCGCACAATGGCCTGAGCGTCCGCCAGGTGAACGAAGCTGTACTGGTAGATGACCAGGTTCGTATCCGAGGTGATGCCCACCACGCGCAAGGGGTGGCCCAGCATCGTCAGCGTGCTCCCCACCTTGAGGCCGTTGTTCCGCGCGAAGACCCGGTCCACGACGATCTCTCCCCGGCCCGCGACTCCCCGGCCCGAAACGATTTGGGCCGGCCCGCCGACCCCCGTGACCTGGTCGAAGCCGATGAGGAACGTCTGGATCTCTTTCGAGCCCAAGGTGAACCCGAGCCGCCAGCCGATCAGTGGCTGGACGCGCTGAACGCCCGGCAGACCCTGGAGCGTCGCCCGGGTGTTCCCGGGAACCAGGGAGATGCTGTGGGACATGTCGATGGCCCCCTCTTGACCGACCCAGATGTCCGCGTCCACCGAGTCTATGTAGGCGTAAATCTTGGTGCTCCACCCTTGGTACAGGCTCCACAGGACGATGATGAGCATGATCGAGAGCGCCACGCCGCCGATGGTGATCGCCAGACGGGTCGGCTCGCCGAACAAGTTTCTTCTCGCGATAGAGACCATGGTCCCTCGCCACGGGTCACGCTGTCCGGGCTCAGGCTAGCCCTGCGGCGTTAAGCGGGCGTGAAGCAGCGCCCTCCAGGCGTCAACATCCCGTGAACGCGGCTAGCTGACGACCAAGGCGGTGATCCCGCCCCAATCCGTCCCAACGGGTGTGCTATAATACCCGCGCTCACGCACCTCCCGTTCGGGACCGCCTGGAGGCCTCATTGGACCTGTTCCGCTCGCTGCTGTTCATCCCCGGCAACAACCCCAAGATGCTCGAGAAGGGCGCCACGCTGCCCGCCGACGCCCTCGTGCCGGACATCGAGGACTCCGTGCCTCCTCAGGAGAAGGCCAACGCCCGCGCCATCGTCGCCGAGTTCCTGCCCAAGCTCCGCACCCACGGCAAGCCCATCTTCGTCCGCGTCAACGGCATGCAGACCGCCTGGACCTGGGAAGACCTCAAGGCCGTCGTCTCCAAGGACATCGATGGCATCAGCATCGGCAAGATGGAGTCGGCCCAGATGGCGAAAGAGCTGGCCGCCCTCCTGACGGTCCTGGAGCGCGAGCGGGGCCTTCCCGAGGGGCACACCAAGATCATCCCCTGGATCGAGACGGCCAAGGGCGTCGCCAGCGTCCGCGAGATCGCGACCGCCACGCCGCGCCTCATCGGCCTCGCCTTCGGTGCCGAGGACTACACGGCCGACATGGGCATCGCCCGCACCAAGGGCTCCGAGGAGATCGCCGCCTCCCGCGCCGTCACCGCCGTCGCCGCCCGCGCCGCCGAGATCGTCGCCTACGACACCCCGGACCCCGACTTCAACGATATCGAGAACCTGGTCATCGACGCCCGCCGCGCCAAGGCCGTGGGCTACAAGGGCAAGTTCGTCATCCACCCCAACCAGATCGGCCCCGTCAACGAGGTCTTCAGCCCCTCTCAATCGGAGGTCGAGCACGCCCGGCGCATCGTCCAGGCCTTCGAAGAGGCCAAGGCCCGCGGCACCGCCGCCGTCGCCCTGGACGGCAAGATGGTCGACACGCCCATCTGGAAGCGGGCCTTGAAGGTGCTGGAGCTGGCCGAGGCCATGGAGCGCCGCTCCGCCGTCAAGCGATAGGCCGTCCCCCGTCCGGAGGTGGACTGTGGAGCCCCTGCGTTCCCTCCTCTTCGTCCCCGGCAACCGCCCGCGCTTCCTGGAGCGCGCGCAGACCCTGGCCGCCGATGCCCTGGTGCCAGACCTGGAGAGCGGCGTCCCAGAGCCGGAGAAGGAGCGGGCCCGCCACATGGTCCGCGAGGCCCTGCCGGCCCTGGCCGCCAGCGGCCAGCGGGTCTTCGTCCGCGTCAACGCCATCGACTCCCCCTACTTCCTGGACGACCTCAATGCCGTCATCTCCAGACACCTGGCTGGCGTCACCCTGCCCAAGATCGAGTCCGGCGACGACGTCCGCCGCCTGGACGAGACCATCACCAACCTCGAGCACGGCAAGCAGCTCCCCTTCGGACAGGTCCGCATCATCCCGTTCATCGAGAGCGCCCTGGGCGTCATCCGCGCCTTCGAGATCGCCACCGCCTCGACGCGCGTCGTGGCCATCGCCTTCGGCGCCGAGGATTTCACCGCCGACATGGGCGTCTCCCGCAGCGCCGAGGGCACCGAGGTCCTCTACGCCCGCAATCACGTGGCCATCGCCGCCCGGGCCGCCCACCGGCTCGCCATCGATGCCCCCTTCGTGGCCATCGACGATCTGGCCGGCCTGGAGCGGGACACCCGCCTGGCCGTCCAGCTCGGCTTCAAGGGCAAGTTCGCCATCCACCCCAGCCAGATCGAGCCCATCCACCGCTACTTCGCCCCCTCGGCCGAGGAGATCCGCCAGGCGCAGCAGATCGTCAAGGCCTTCGAGCGGGCCGAGGGCGAGGGCGAAGGGACGCTGGCCATGAGCGGGAAGATGGTGGACACGGCCATCGCCCTGCGGGCCCAGAAGCTCCTGCGCACCGCCGCGGAAGCCGACGAGCGGCGCACGCCCGCCAAACGCTAGAGCTGATTCAGCCTTGTTGAAATGCTCCAGAGACATGCCGAGCCCGTTGCGTCACTCCGAACCCCGCCGCAGTTGGGGTGAGCAATCTCTCGCCCCGCCGAGCGCGAGGATCTCACCTGGGCCGAATGACTTCCATGGGCTTGGTTCTCGGCGAGGGCAGCCGGAGAACGCAGCACGCTGCGTCCGCGAGTCCGCGAGAGCGCACCTCGGCCACGTCGCGGCGTCGTATGCAGGAGGCAAGTGGCTATGCTGATGTTCAGCGCGCGCAGGCAAATGATCGTCAACGCCGCACCGGACGTCATATTCCGAATCGTCAGCGATATTGAGCGGCACCATGAGCTGGCAGGCAGCGGCGAGGTGATGCGCATACGCAAGCTCACCGAGGGGCCGGTGCGCGCGGGCACGCGGTTCGAGGCCGATGAGGACATCCCCATGGGGCCTGGCCGCTCGAAATTCACCGCCTCGTCCGAGGTGGTCGCGTTTGAAGCGCCCAAGGTGTTCTCCTGGACGTCCATGCCGCCGACGCCGCCAAAGCCCCGGCGCATCCAGTGGTGGTTCCGGCTGAGCCCCGAGGGCAGCGGCACGCGGGTGTCCCACGAGGTGGAGGTGGATGCCGGACTGCTGGGCAACCTGCTGATGAACGGGCCGTACTATCTGATGCGCGGGCGGCGCATCGGAAAAGGCATGGAGCGGACGCTGGCAAACGTGAAGCGGACGGCGGAGCACCAGGGCCGCCCGGCGTAAAGCAGCTCTCGTCGTTTCGATTCAGGAGGGGCGGGTCTGAGACCCGCCTCTACGATGTTGACGACGGCGCAGCCTCGCGGTGTTTCGCCTTGAAGTGCGGGATCACGTGCTTGCCGAAGAGCTGGATCGAGCGCTTGATCTTCTCGTGCGGCACCCGGCCGATCTGCATGACGCAGAGCAGGAACTGGACCCCGCACGCCTCGTACCGCTCGATCTGGCGGATGCACGCGTCGGGGTCGCCCATGATGAAGAGGCCCCGGTCGATGGCGGCATCAGGGGTCTGGTAGCCCGACAGGCTGGAGCGCCCGCCCGCCGAGGTGGCGTAGGTGCGGTAGCTCTCCGGCACCTCCTCGGGGTTCCTCCACTCGGAGTCCAGCTGCTGGCGGACGAGGCCGAAGTACCAGAGCCCCTCGGGGCCGGCCAGCTCCCGGGCATCCCGGTCTCTCTCGGCGCAGTGGGCCATCGTCCACGCGCCCAACTGATCGTTGACCACGCCGCCGGGCGGCTTCGCCTGTCGCAAGGCCTCGCGGTAGAGCTGCGTCCGCCGCTGGATCTCCTCGAAGTTGCCGGTGGTGAAGCCCACGGCGCCGATCCCCTTGCGACCCGCCAGCTCGTAGGTGCTGGCCTGGCCGCAGGCGACGAACATGGGCGGGTGCGGCTTCTGCACCGGCTTCGGGACGATGGAGCGCCCATCCAGGGTGTAGAACCGGCCGTGGTAGGTGATGGGGTCTTCGAGCCACAGGCGCGGGATCAGATCGACGCTCTCCTCCCACCGGTCCCGCGTCTCGGCAGGATCGACCCCAAAGGTATCGAGCTGGGTGCGCGTCGTCGACCGCCCGGTGCCGAAGTCCACCCGCCCCTTGCTGACGATGTCCAGCATCGCCACCCGCTCGGCCACGCGCACCGGATGGGCGATGGGCAGGAGCACCACGCCGAAGCCCAGGCGCAAGACGGACGTCCGCTGCGCCATGGCCGCCAGCACGATCTCCGGCGCCCCCGAGTGGGAGATCTCCGGCATGAAGTGGTGCTCGGCGAGCCAGACGGCCTCGAACCCGCACTGCTCGGCCACCTCCGCCTGCTCGATGGCCTCCCAGACCCGCTGGAACTCGATCCCCTCGTGCCAGGGACGGCGCACCTGGAGCTGATAGAAGAGGCCGAAGCGCATGGGCGTATCCTGCCAGCGGGAGATTAGCGGCAGTCTATCGCCGTGCCAGAGGGGTGTCAAACGAATGGGGCGGGTCCCCCCATCTTCCATTCACGCCGCGCTACAATGGCGCCGCGGAACCCTGTCCCGTCCCCCTCGCTCCATGCCCTTCGAATCCCTCTCCCGCGACCGCCTGCGCCGCCGCGCCGCCCGCTGGCACGACGCCACCATGAGCGGGCGCACCCTCTGCCTCCCGCCCGGCCGCGGCGCGCCACCGGACCTCGCCCTGCCCGGGGCTGTGCGGCTGGCCATCGCCGGCTCCGAGACCGGCGCCATCCTCTTCTGGAGTCTGGCCGAGTCGCACCTCGTCCTGCCGCCCTTCCCCGTCGAGCGCGTCCTCGAACTCGCGGGCTGGCACGGGGGGCCCCTCCAGAGCCTCCTGGACCGCCCCCGCTGGACCGCCGTCCTGCTCCTGCGTCTCGGCGGCTTCGCCGCGGGCGTCTTCGAGGGCGAGCGCCTGGTCGCCTCCAAGGTCGGCGCCCCGTTCGTCAAGGGGCGGCACCGCAAGGGCGGCAGCTCCTCGGCCCGCTTCGCCCGCCGGCGCGAAGGGCAGGCCCGCGTCCTCTTCGGCAAGGCCTGCGAGACTCTCCGCGAGGTCGCCGAGCCGTACCGGCCACGCCTCGACCACCTCGTCCTGGGCGGCGACCGGCTGACGCTCCAGGCGTTCGAGAAGCGCTGCCCCTACCTCAGCGCCCTCGCCAGGATACGCCAGTCCCGCGTGCTGAACGTCCCCGACCCGCGCCTGCGCGTGCTGGAGGCCGCCGGCCGTCTCCTCTACACGAGCCAAGTCCTCACCTTTCAACCGCCGTTGTCCCCAGTGCTGTCCTGAACATCGTGCCTGTCATTCCGGTCGCAGCGGGAACGTTGGGCATCCTCACGTGCGCTGCCGACTAACCCAAACGCGCCCTTCGGACGTATAGAGAGAGTGTTCGGAGGTGCCGCCATGCTCTGGCTCAAGACCTGCCCCCGCTGCCACGGCGATCTCGCCGAAGGCCACGATCGTCACGGGCGCTACATCACCTGCATCCAGTGTGGCAACTACATCACGGACCGCCAGGAGCTCACCCTCCGCCAGACCGGCGCGCTCCTGCCTCTCGGCGCCAGCCGGGCGGCGTGACCGCTCCTCGAATACTGCCGTCCAAGTACCGCAGGCGGTCTGGAGCAGGTGAGGTTTGGTGAAACGCAGGTGGGGGCGCACCCGTACCCAGCCCTGTCGGGGCGCCCGGCGGGTGCACTGCCGGCCACCCGCCCGTGCTACAATGGGCCGTCTCGTCTCCCTGAAGGGCGGCGTGGGCCGGGCCTCCTCAGTCATGCCAGAGCGTATCTTCATCGGCGTCGCTTGGCCGTACGCCAATAGCTCCCTCCACCTGGGCCACATCGCCGGCGCCTACCTGCCCGCCGACATCTTTGCTCGCTACCACCGCATGAAGGGCAACACGGTCCTCATGGTCTCCGGCAGCGACCAGCACGGCACGCCCATCACCGTCAGGGCCGAGGAGGAGGGCATTACCCCTCAAGCCGTCGTCGACCGCTTCCACCCCGAGTTCCTGGACTGCTGGCGCCGCCTTGGCATCTCCTTCGATCTCTTCACCACCACCGGCACGGACGTCCATCGCCGCGTCGCCCAGGAGTTCTTTCTCCGGCTGCTGGACCAGGGGTACCTCTACCAGAAGACGGTGCTCCTCCCGTACTCCACCGTCGCCAAGCGCTTCCTGCCCGATCGCTACGTCGAGGGCACATGCCCCTTCTGCGGCTTCGAGGGCGCCCGCGGTGACCAGTGCGACCGCTGCGGCAAGCCCATGGACCCCAAGGACCTCATCGGCATCCGCAGCCGCCTCCACGGCGATACGCCCGAGTTCCGCGAGTCGGAGCACTTCTTCCTCAAGCTCTCCGCCTTCGAGTCGCGCCTGACGGAGTGGGTGAGCGCCCAGCGCCATTGGCGCTCGAACGTCCTCAACTTCACCGCCCAGTACCTCAAGGACGGCCTCATCGACCGGGCCTATACGCGGGACATCGATTGGGGCGTGCCGGTCCCGCTGCCCGGCTACGAGCGCAAGCGGATCTACGTCTGGTTCGAGGCCGTCATCGGCTACCTCTCGGCTTCGCACGAGTGGGCGCAGCGCCAGGGCCGGCCCGACGCCTGGAAGGACTTCTGGTACGGCGACGCTCGCCACTACTACTTCATCGGCAAGGACAACATCCCCTTCCACACCATCATCTGGCCCGCCATGCTCATGGGCTTCGATCCCAAGCTCCTCCTGCCCTATGACGTCCCCGCCAACGAGTTCCTCAATCTGGAGGGCCTCAAGTTCTCCAAGAGTCGCAACTGGGCCGTCTGGCTCCCCGACTTCCTCGAGCGGTTCGACCCCGACCCCCTGCGCTACGCCCTCTCCATCAACATGCCCGAGACGGCCGATACCGACTTCACCTGGCGCGAGTTCCTGCGCCGCAATAACGACGAGCTGGTGGCCACCTACGGCAACCTGGTCAACCGGGTCCTGAGCTTCACCTACCGCAGCTTCCAGGGCCGCATCCCGGAGCACGACGCCGAGGAGCGTCTGGGCGAGAGCAGCCGTGCGCTCCTGCGCGAGACGGAGCGCACGCTGGCCGAGGTCGATAGGTCGCTGGCCGCCTGCCGCTTCAAGGACGGCATCCGCGCCGCCATGGCCTTGGCCCACCAGGCGAACCGCTACCTGGAGGAGCAGTCGCCCTGGAAGAGCATCAAGACGGACGCCCGCGCCGCCGCCAACGCGCTCTGGGTGGGGGCCTGCGTCATCGCCGCCCTCAAGACGATGCTCTACCCCTACCTGCCCTTCAGCTCGGAGAAGGTGCATGGCTTCCTGGGCCTGGAGGACGGGATCGAGCGGGGCGGCTGGCGCTTCGACCGGCCCGAGGCGGGACAGCCGTTGCGACAGCCTCTGGCCCTCTTTGTGAAGCTGGACGAGAAGGCTGTGGCCCAGGAGATGAGCGCCGCCGGGGCCTGATGCCCGGCGAAGGACGCCGCGTGTCCCAGACGACCATCCTCTCCATCTACGAGCCCGTCCGCCGGGAGCTGCGACAGGTCGAGGAGACGCTGCGGCAGGTGGCCCGCGACGGCGGCTTCCCGCTCCTCGCCGAGCTCCTCGACCACACCCTCGAGCTCAGCGGCAAGCAGGTCCGGCCCGCCATCACGCTCCTCGCGTCCTCCTTCCACCCCCACGACAGGCGGATGCCCGTCCTCATGGCGACCGGCGTCGAGCTCCTGCACATCGCCACCCTCGTCCACGATGACACCATCGATAAGGCCGCCGTGCGCCGCGGCCGCCCCACCGTCAGCAGCCGGTGGGGGCGCGACGTGGCCCTCCTCCTGGGCGACTACCTGTTCGCCAAGTCGGCCACCTTCGTCTGCGATACGGGGAGCATCCGTGTCATGCGCATCTTCGCCGAGACGGTCGTGGCCCTCTCCTCCGGCGAGCTTCGGGAGCTCACCGCCTCCTACGACTGGCGCCAGATGCGCGAGGACTACTGGAAGCGCATCCGCGAGAAGACGGCCCCGCTCTTCGCCACCGCCGCCGAGGGCGGCGCCATCCTCAGCAACGCCCCCGAGCGCCACGTCCAGGCCCTCAAGAGCTACGGCCACAATCTGGGCATAGCCTTCCAGGTCGTCGACGACATCCTGGACTTCCAGGGCAGCGCGTCCCTGGTCGGCAAGCCCGTCGGCAGCGATCTCGCCCAGGGCGTCATGACGCTCCCCGCCATCCTCCTCGCCGAGCGCCGGCCCGACGACGAGACGGTGAAGGACCTCTTCTGTCACCGGGGCGATCCGCAGCGGCTCCAGGCGGCCGTCGAGAGCGTCCGCGAGCCGGCCATCATGGCCGAGGCGCATCGAATCGCCGAGGGCTTCTGCGAGGCCGCCTGTCAGGCCCTGGATGCCCTCCCCGATACGCCCGCCCGCCACTCCCTCCTCGGCCTGACCGACTACGTCCTCCAGCGCGAGCGCTAGCCCCCCACTCCTCCAGTTGGTTGCGTTGGAGAGACCTTTCTTGCAAGAAAGGCTCTCTCCAGACCTCTCCCAAAGAACTTTAGGCGTGGAGTAGCGAGGGGGATGGACTCCAAGGAGTCCATCCCCCTCGCTACTCCACCTCTAGAGTTTTCTGGAAGGGGCCTGGGGAAAGCCTCTTTGCCAAAAGAGGTTTCCCCAGCACAGCCAAGTGGATCTGGCGGGGGGTTAGGCGGTCTCGCCGCTGGCGCGGACGGCGGCCTCGATCTCAGCGGTGAGATCGAGGCCGTTGAACGGCCGGCCGCCACGGTCCAGCACCCGCCCGTTCTCTATTCGCACAGCTCCCTCGGCGAAGGCGCGGATCGTCTCGACCACCAGCGGCTTCTCGCGCGCCAGCCCCCGCCGGCGAATGAACTGGAAGAGGGGCAGCTCCTCCCCGAACTCCCGCTTGAGCTGCTCGACGGGCACTCCTTCGACGGCCCGCCACGCCTCGTCCAGCGAGCCGCCGGTCAGCGGAAAGGTACAGTGGGAGACGATGGGCCCGCGGTCCAGCTCCTCGGTGACGTGGAACATCATATTGCCGCTGGCGCGGGCCTTGGACTCGATGAGCTGCCAGATGACGTCCTGGACCATGCCGATGGGCCCGCCAGGCGCCGCCGGGTGCAGGTTGATGGCGGTGTAGCGGCGGCAGAGGACGTGACTCCAGATCAAGAGGTAGCCGGCCAGGACGCAGAGGTCCGGGTTGTAGGGGGCGAGAAGCCGCACGACCTCGGCATCGTACTGGGCGCGCCAGCCGGGGTCGTTGCCGAGGCGGGCCCGGACCTTGCGGAAGGAGTGGGTCACGAGGGGATAGCCCATCTCCCGGACCATCTGGAGGAAGCCATCGGTGGGGTCGAACTCGCCGGGCTCGCGGTTGCAGAAGACGAAGGCGGCCTTGGCGCGCAGCCGTCCGGACTGGATGCTCTGGTGGACCGCCTGGAGGAGCTGGCGGGAGCCCTGACCGCGGCCGGTGGCGAAGAGGCCGATCTGGTACACGGGCTCCCTCGATGGCCCTAGCGGGGCATGGTCCAGCGCAGGTGCTTCTTGCGCCACTTCGTAAGGGTGGTCACGGCGTGGACCAGCGGCGTGGAGCGGCGGCCGTGGATGGTGCCGCCGCGCAGGGACTCCTTGAAGCCGGCGACGTCATCGAAGGGGGCCATTTCGATGTGGACGTGGCCCAGCTCCCAGGTGCAGTGGGCGTCGCTGCCGGCGCCTTTGAGGAGGCCGTGCCGCTCGGCGAACTGGAGGGCGCGGTCGGAGTCGCGCAGGAGGGGCGTGCGGGCGTTGAAGACCTCGACGATGTCGATCATGGGGAGGATGGAGTCGAGCACGTCCTTGTCCAGGACGGAGCGGCGGTAGCGGTCGTACGGATGGGGGATGGAGACGAGCCCGCCCTGCTCCTTGATGCGGCGGCAGGTCTCCTCGGGGGAGAGGCCGGGCGGGACCTCCTCGCGCAGGAAGAAGCCGGTGATCTCGCCGTGGGGGGTCTTGATCTCCTCGGCGACGATGACCTTGAGCTCGGGGGGGGCGATCTTCTGGACCTCCAGGGCGCCGCGGATGGTGTTGTGGTCGGTGACGGCGATGCAGGTGAGGCCGACCTTGCGGGCGCGGCGGACGAGGTCGCGGGGCGGGGTGCCGCAGTCCTTGGAGTGCCAGGTGTGCATGTGGAAGTCGGCCCGAAGGCCGGGGGCGCTAGGCATCGGCATCGTCGTCCTCCCGGCCGTTGGCCTGGCCGAGGAACGCGGTCTGCAGCTCGGTGACCTTGAGCTCGGCGGTGTCCAGTTTGCGATTGCAGAGCTTCGCCAGGCGCATGCCCTCCTCGTAGAGGCTGGTGGCCTGGGCGAGGGTCAGGCCGCCCCGTTCGAGGGCCTGGACCGTCTCTTCGAGGCGCTTGAACGCCTGCTCGAAGTCGAGATCGTCGGAGGCATCGGTCGTCACGGCGAGTCTATCGTACTACGGGAGAGGAGCAGGGGAAAGGGGACTGGGTCTGGGGACCAAGGGCTGGGGGCTGGGTTCTTGTACTCAGTCAACTTGAAAGTTAGCAGATGCTTGGGCCTTGCCTCTCCCCCGACCCCGATTTCATCGGGGCCACCCCCTCTCCAAGTACTTGGAGAGGGGGAACAGGAAGGAGGAGAGGGCGAACGAGCATTTTCATCCTTTTCAATGCCCCGATGGGATCGGAGTGGGGAGGTGGGGTTTTCACACTCCGCCCCTGATGGCCTACCCCAGATTCCTCGTCGCTTCGCTCCTCGGAATGACAATTATCAAAACTATGTTGACTGAGTCCTAGTCCCTGGCTCCTATTGAAACAACGTCATCTGCTCGGTCTGGTTCGGCGGGTTCCGCGCGCGGCGACGGCCCGCCGCGGCGGGAGTGGGCGCCGGAATGGAGACGTCCGCGCCCGTCACCTGGCCCTCGAACCGGCCGTCGCTGACCCGGACTCCGATGGCGTCGCCGGGCTGGACGTCGGCCACGCGGGAGACGAGCCGGCCGTCGGCGCGGCGCTCGATGAGGGCGTAACCCCGGGCGAGGGTTCCCTGCGGCTGCAGTGCGCCGAGCTGGAGCGCCAGGCCGCGCACGCGCTCGCGGTGAAGGGCCAGATCGCGGGCGAGGACGGCGCCGGCGGCGCGCGTGAGCTCGTCCACGCGCTGGCGCGGGGTGGCGGTATCGGGCGCGAGGTGCGAGAGGCGCGTGGCGGCGTGGCGGACCTCCTCGCGCAGGCGGCGCAGCGCGTCGAGCGCCAGGCCGCGGGCGGCTTCGCCCAGCTCGAGCACGCGGCGGCGGAGCACGGCCTGGTCGGGCGCAACGAGCTCGGCGGCGGCCGAGGGCGTGGGCGCGCGGACATCGGCCACGAAGTCGCAGATGGTGAAGTCCGTCTCGTGGCCCACGGCGCTGACGACGGGGACGCGGCTGCCATGGACAGCGCGGGCGACGCTCTCTTCGTTGAAGGCCCAGAGCTCCTCCAACGAGCCGCCGCCGCGCGCCAGGATCACCACGTCGATCCCGGGCGCCTGGTTGACGGCGCGCAGGGCCGCCACGATGTTTGCCGGGGCCTCGGGGCCTTGCACGGGCGTGTGGGCCAGCGCCAGCTCGGCCAGGGGCCAGCGCCGCCCGATGATGTTCTGGATATCGTGGAAGACGGCGCCGGTGCGGGAGGTGACGACGGCGATGCGCTTGGGGAACTCGGGGAGCCGCCGCTTGCGCGAGGGGTCGAAGAGGCCCTCCTCCTCGAGCTTGGCCTTGAGGCGCAGGAACTTCATGTGGAGCTCGCCGACGCCCTGGGGCTGAACGAGGTCCGCGACGAACTGGACTTCGCCTCGGGCGGCGTAGATGCCGATGCGGCCGTGGGCGGTGACGGAGGCGCCGTTGTCGAGACCCTCGGCGCCGAGGGCCGGGCGGAACATGACGCAGCGGAGCTGGCTCTCGCTGTCCTTGAGCGTGAAGTAGTAGTGGCCGGCGCTGGACTTCGAGAGGTTCGAGACCTCGCCCGTTATGTAAAGATCGCCCAGGAAGGTGTCGGAGTCGAGGAGCTCTCGCAGGTACTGGGTGATCTGGGAGACGGTGTAGAAGGACACGGGAGGGTCACGCGGGCGCTAGCGGGACGGCGTTCCTGCGGCCGCGGGCGCGCCCCGTTCGGCAGCGGAGTCCTCGGCGGCGTGGCGCTTGGCCAGAGGCAGGACGTGCCGCCCGGGAACCAAGAGCGGCCGGCGGTCCTCACGAGAGAGCAGGCTGGCGTAGGGGCCCAGCATCCGCTCGTACTGGTGGTGGTAGCGCTCGGGCAGCTCCTTGGAGCTGCCCTCATGAAAGGCCCGGAGCTGCGGGTCGGCCTTCAAGTCATCTCGGATGCGGCGGTAGGCGCCCGCCGTGTGGCGCTCGCTGAGGCCGCGCAGCGCATGGGCGTACCGGATGACGCCAGGCGAGGCGCGCAGCCGCTTCGCCAGCATCCCCACCGAGCTGGAGTGAGAGGACATCTCGATCAGCTTCTCGTAGTAGGCCACGGGGCTGTAGTGCTTGACGGTGGTGACCAGGTAGGGCGCGTAGTAGAAGGCGAAGGGCATCTCGGTCAAGATGCGCCCCTCGCTGAGATACTGATCGTGGAGCGGGGTCCCCCCGAAGGGCGTGGGGATGTTGAGCGTGGGCCAGACGAAGGGGGCGCGGGTCATGAACTCCTTCGTCAGCTCCACGGGCTCGTCCCCTTCGTCCACATCCAGCCCAAAGATGAAGTTGGCCTGGATGCCCGGCACATACTCGCGGATCTGCCCGAAGTGCTCCACCACCTGGTCCAGCTTGCGCCGGCCACTGGCGGCGGCCCCGGCGCCGGACTTGTTGGAGTAGGCCGCCCACGATTCAACCCCGGGGGCGATATAGACGCAGCCGGCCACGCCGAGCCGCTTGAGCCGCGGTCCGCGCAGGATAGAAAGGGAGGTCTCCAGAATATACCGGCTGGAGGAGCGCTCGGCGACGCGCTCCAGCACGTCGAACACCTCGTCGAACTTCACCGCGAAGTTCGGGTCATGAAAGGCGACGAGGACGCCGGGGAAGCGCTCGGAGATGAAGCGCAGATCGGTCTCCAGGCGGTCCAGGGGCAGCAGGGCGTAGGGGCTGTTCCAATCGATGCAGAAGTTGCAGGAGTAGGGGCAGCCGACGCTGGCGAGCATGGGGAAACAGGTGGAGATGTAGGGCCTGTCGCGCCAGAAGGCTGAGGCGCGGATCTCGGGCAGGCGCTCCTCGACGCTGGGAAGGTCCCGGAGGGCGCGGCCGCTGGTGACGATCTCGCCCCGAGGCGGGCCGCTCAGGATCTCGGCGACGAGCGTTCTATCACAGTCGCGGACGACGACGTCGAAGAAGCGCGCGGCGTCCTGCGGGAAGGCCTTGGCGTGGGGGCCTCCGATGACCGTGAGCGCTCCGTCCCGGCGGAAGCGCTTGGCCAGGGCATAGGCGAGGGCGCTGGCGTGGGTGTAGGTGGAGATGAAGACGACATCCAGATCGTCCGGCAGGAGCGCCTTGGGGTCCCGCTGCCCGTAGTACGTGGCGTAGAAGACCTGGTGGCCCATCTGCCGGCACCAGACGCTCACGGCCTGGGGCATGATGCTGGCGTACTGCTTGATGATGAGGGCCGCGTAGGCGGCTTGGTACCAACTCCCGCTGCGCTCGGCCCGGAGGAGATCGATGACCCCGATGCGCATGGCACATTCCCTTTGCGGAGGCCAGGGGAGCCCCTGTTCCCGCGGGTGCTCGTGGTCGCGGCGCGTACGGCGCAGGCGGCGGGCGATCACGGGGCGCCGCGGCCAGCGGAGGCGGCGGTGTGGCCTGGCGGCCGGCACCACCCGTTGTTCGACGTGGCGGGGCTCACGCGGCGACGGCGTCCACCTTGGGCGCCTTGGTCAGGTCGCGCGCGGTGCCCTTTTCCAGGACGACGATGTCCTCGATGCGGACGCCGCCCCATCCCGGGAGGTAGATACCGGGCTCCACGGTGAAGACCATGCCATCGTGGAGCTCGCTGGCGGAGTTGCGGCTGACGCGGGGGTTCTCGTGGATGGCCAGGCCAACGCCGTGGCCGGTGCCGTGGCCGAACTGCTCGCCGTAGCCCGCCTTCTCGATGACGTCGCGGGCGAGCTTATCGGCGTCGTGGCCGGTCATGCCGGCCACGACGGCGCTGATGGCGGTCTCCTGGGCGGCCAGCACCAGGTCGTAGACGCGGCGGTAGGTATCGCTGGGACGGCCGAGGAAGCTGGTCCGCGCGAGGTCGCTGCAGTAGCCCTTGAGCCGGGCGCCCATATCGATGACGATGGGCTCGTCGCGCTGGATGGGCCGGTCGGTGGGGCGGTGGTGGGGCAGGGCGGAGTTGGCGCCGGCGGCGACGATGATATCGAACGAGGTGCTCTCGGCGCCCTGCTCGCGCATGGACTTCTCCAGGGCCCAGGCGATCTCGCGCTCCGTGATGCCGGGCTCCAGGCGGGAGGAGACCTCCACGTAGGCGCGGTCCGCGATCTCGACGGCGCGGGTGATGATAGCCAACTCCTCCTCGTCCTTGAGGATGCGGAGGGCCTCGACGAGGTCGCTGGTGGGGACGAGCTTGGGCCGGGCCGCGGGCCGCAGGTGCTTGAGCGCCTCCTTCAGCACGGCGTGGAAGGAGAAGGTGAGGTTGGCCGCCTCGAAGCCGAGGGATGCGGGCTCCACGCGGCCCATGACCGGGAGGAGCCACGAGCGCATCGGGGGCTCGGTGATCCTGACGAGCTCGAAGTCCGGGGACTGGCGCCCCGCTTGCTCCCAGTACCGGAAGTCGGTGGCGAGGAAGGCGTGCTCCTTTGAGATGACGAGCCACCCGGCGGAGCCCGTGAAGCCCGAGAGGTAGCGCCGGTTCTCCGGGGTGGAGACGAAGAGAGCATCGACGCCGTCGGCGGCGAGCCGCTCACGCAGGCGTTGGACGCGGTGGTTCATGGGGCGCCTCCCAGGGGTAACCCCGCATTCTACCGCTTCTCGCGGGTCAGCGCCACCAAGAGCTCCAGGGCGGCCACGTAGCCGCGCCCGCCGAATCCGCTGACGACACCGCGGGCGATGGGGGCGATGACGGACGTGCGGCGCCACTCGTCCCGGGCGAAGACGTTGGAGAGGTGCACCTCGGCGATGGGGAGGTTCGTGTCCAAGAGAGCGTCCGAGATGGCGTGGCTATAGGCCCCGTAGGCGCCGGGGTTGATGATGATGGCCGCCGCGCCGGGGGCGTTGGCCTGGATGAAGTCGATGATGGCGGCCTCGCCGTTGGACTGGAAGCAGAGGGCCTCGGCCCCCAGCTCCTTGGCCCGGCGCTCGATGCCGCCGTTGATGTCGGCGAGGGTGTCCTTGCCGTAGACGGCGGGGTCGCGGCGGCCCAGCATGTTGAGGTTAGGGCCGTGGATCACGAGGACTTTCACCGGAACGGTCCTCCTTGGGCCGCGCGAGGGGATGGGCGGCCTCGTAGACTTTGCGCGCCTGGGCCTGGGTGATGTGCGTGTATATCTGCGTCGTCGAGGGGCTGCTATGACCCAGGAGCTCCTGGACGATGCGAAGGTCGGCGCCGCCGTCCAGGAGGTGGGTGGCGAAGCTGTGGCGCAGGGTGTGGGTGTGGACGCGCTGCGGATCGAGGCCGGCCCGCCGGGCGTGCTCCTTGACGAGAAGCTGGACGGCCCGCGGGGAGAGCCTGCGCCCGTAGCGGTTCAAGAATAGCGCATCGGTCTTGGGCCTGTCCACCAGGAGGGCGGGCCGTCCGTCCCGGAGGTAGCGCAGGAGAGCCTCCCGGGCGGGCGCGCCCATGAGGGTGATGCGCTCTTTCGAGCCCTTGCCCCAGACGCGCACCTCTTGCAGCGAAAGATCGACGCCGCCGACGGACAGGCCAACGACCTCGCCGACGCGGATGCCTGAGGCGTAGATGAGCTCCAGGATGGCGCGGTCGCGAAGGCCGTAGGGCGTGGAGAGGTCCGGCGCCTCCAGGAGCCGCTGGCTCTCCGGGGGCGTCAGGAACGACGGGAGGCGCCGGTCGAGCTTGGGCCCAATGGCCTTGGCCTCGCGGGAGGCGCGAGTCCAGAGGCCGCTGGGCGGCGCCTCGCCCCGGGAGACGAGGAGCCGGAAGAGGGCGCGGATGGCGCTGAGGCGCAGGGCAACGCCGCTCTTGCGGATGCCGGCCCCTGTGAGCGATGCGATATACCGGCGCACGACGGACCGGTCCACCTGGCCGAGGTCCGCGACACCCTCGCGGTCCAGAAAGGCGAGGAAGGCGCCGGCGTGGGCCGCGTAGGCCTCGACCGTCCGGGGGGAAAGGCCGCGCTCCGCGCCCAGGTAGCGGACGAAGGCCTGGAGCTCGTGGGAGAATCGATGGTCCATGGCGAGAGCGTAAGCCCTTGAGCGTGGGAGGCGATTGACTGCGTTCGAAACTCAGTTCGATTGTACGTTCAGGGACTTGGCCTGTCAAAAAGGGGGCGACCTCTTCCGCCCCCCGCCTCAGGCGGGCCGGAGCCGCCGCCCTACCCAAGACGGGGAGGGGAGAGAGAGGCCGGCGCCGGCCCCGCCGCGCGGGGAGCGGCCCTCCGGTATACTAACAGGTGCGCCACGAGCAGGGCTGTGTGATGGGCCCGGCGCCCTCGAGCCATCCCGATGCGACAACGCCTCCTCATCGCCGCAGGGGTCCTCGCCGGACTGGGCCTTTCCATCGCCGCGGCCCAAACGAGGACGTTCCCCGGCGACCCGACGATTACCCACTGGTTCCAGCGCCTCAACTCCGACGGCTTCGAGGATACGATGCAGGCCGTCTCGCGGGCTGGAGGGACGCTCCCGCTGCTGCTGATCGCGCTGGCTGCGGGCGCCGTCCTGGTGGCCCAGGCGCGGCGAGCGCAGGCGCTGGTGCTGCCCTTCGTGGCCACGGGCGGAGCGCTGGCGCCGCTCCTGAAGGCCGTCATCGGCCGGCCCCGGCCATCGGACGACGTGGTGACGGTGCTAACGCATCCCAGCGGGCTGAGCTTCCCCAGCGGCCACGCCTTCATGGCCATCACGCTCCTGGGAGCGCTCTTCTACCTGGCGGGCGACCTGTGCGGGCCGCAGCGGCGCTGGGCGGCGGTGCTGCTGCGCATCGTTCTGGCCCTGGCGATCCTGGGCATCGGCGCATCCAGGATCTACCTGGGGGCGCACTGGGCCAGCGACGTGCTGGGGGGCTACGTGCTGGGCGGGCTGACGCTCTTCGCCGGCATCCGCCTGGCGAAGGCGTGGGCCGGCTGGCGCCTTGACAGGGCGTCTGAGGCGGGCTAGCGTTCGCTGGCTGCACGGCGCATTCCATACCTGAGCGGGAGGGCCCATGTCGTCGTTTCGGGGGAAGGTTGCCATCGTCACGGGCGCCAGCCGGGGCATCGGCAAGGCCATCGCCATCGCCCTGGGGCGAGAGGGGGCCAGCGTCGTCATCGCGGCGCGGGCGTCCGACGAGCGCCCGCTCAGGCTGCCGGGAACGGTGGACGAGACGGCGCGGCGAGTCACGGCCCTGGGCGGCCAGGCTATCGCCGTCTCCGCCGATCTCACCAAGGACGAGGAGATCGAGCGGCTGGTGAAGACGACGTTCCAGACCTGTGGAAGGGTGGACATCCTGATCAACAACGCCGCCATCGACTTTCCGATGCCGATGCTCGACCTGCCGGTGAAGCGGTTCGACCTGATCATGGCGCTGGACCTGCGGGCGCCGTACCTGCTGGCCCGGCACGTCCTGCCCTCGATGATCGAGCGGGGCGGCGGGACGATCTTGAACGTATCGTCGCTGGCGGCGCTGAACCAGTACCCGGGCCAGCTCCCCTACGGGATGGCGAAGGCGGCCCTGGAGCGGTTCACCTGGGGCCTCGCCACCGAGATGAAGGAGAAGAAGGTCACGGTCAACTGCCTGCGGGTGGACGTGCCCATCGCGTCCGAGGGCTTTGTGATGAACTTCGGCGACCGGCCCATGGACAAGTCGAGGTGGGAGAGGACGGCGGTGGGGGCCGAGGCGGCGCTCTGGATGCTGCGGCAGGACCCGGCGACGTTCAACGGGGTGAACATTGGGATCACAGGGCTGCGCGAGCGGTACGGCGTCCCAGGGTTCCAGAAGTGGACGCCGGGAGACGAGGAGGGGCCCTAACCCCACCCCTTCCCGGCGCGGGGCCTTGCCCCAAAACTCCTTCCCCCTCCAAGGGGGAAGGCTGGGATGGGGGTATCTCGCACCCCCCACCTCCTGTCCTCCCCCACAATGGGGGAGGAGGTTGCGTGTTGCAGGGGTCCACGCGGCGTCACCCGCCGGCGGCGACGGCCTCCGGCTCGGCCTCGGCCTCGGCCTGGTCCCCCGGACGCTTGCGAGGCGGACGCCCCTTGTAGTCGCAGCGGGTGCACTTGACGCCGCCGCGAGGGAAGGCCGTCAGCAGACCGCTGCACTTGGGGCAGGGCTCGGAGATGGGCTTGAGGCTGGTGGCGAAGTCGCACTTGGGGTAGTTGGAGCAGCCGTAGAAGCGCTTGATGGCGCGCGCTTTCTTATAGGTCTTTTCGACGAGCTCGCCGCCGCAGTCGGGGCTCGGACAGGGCACGCCCACCTTGACGAGGATGGCCTTCAAGTTCCGGCACTCGGGGTAGCCGCTGCAGCCGAGGAAGGAGCCGTAGCGCCCCTCTCTGATGAGCATGGGCTTGCCGCACTTGTCGCAGAGCTCGCCCGAGGGCTCGGAGGCCTTCTTGCGGATCGGCTTGGCGTTGCGGCAGTCCGGGTAGCCGGTGCAGGCGAGGAAGGGGCCGAAGCGCCCGTCCTTGATGGCCATGGGCTTGCCGCACTTATCGCAGGCCTCGGCCGTCGCCTTTTCGACGGCGGACTGAAAGGGGCCGTAGAAGTCGCTGAGGAAGGCGACCCATTCCTTCTTGCCCTCGGCGATCTCGTCCAGGCCCTCTTCCATACGGGCGGTGAACTGGAGGTTCACGACGTCCGGGAAGGATGCCTTGAGGAGGTCGTCCACCGTCAAGCCCAAGGGCTCGGGCTTGAGGGCGCCGGCGTCCTTGGTGACGTAGCCCCGCTCCTGGATCGTGGAGAGGGTGGGGGCGTAGGTGCTGGGACGGCCGATGCCGTTCTCCTCCATGGCCTTGACCAGGCTGGCCTCCGTATAGCGCGGCGGGGGCTGGGTGAACTTCTGCTGCGCCTCCAGCGGCTTGGCCAGGTCCAGGCCCTCGCTGGCGTCCAGGGGTGGGAGGGCTCCCGCCTCGTCCTCGTCCTCCGTATCGGTGCCCTCGGTGTAGAGGGCGAGGAAGCCGGCGAACTTCTGGACGACGCCATCGGCCTGGAAGAGATAGACGGTCCCGGAGGCGGCGCCGCCGGCCTCGATCTCGGCGGTGGTGGTCTCGAAGAGGGCGTTGGCCATCTGGCTGGCCACCATGCGCTTCCAGATGAGGCTATAGAGCCGGTACTGGTCGGGCGAGAGGCGCTGCTTGATCGCTTCGGGGTCGCGGGCGATGGCCGTGGGCCGGATGGCCTCATGGGCCTCCTGGGCGCCCTTGGCCTTGGCGGTGTAGAGCCTGGGCGAGGGCGGGACGAAGCCGGCGCCGAAGCGCTGGCCGATGAACTCCCGGGCCTCTTGGATGGCGCCCCGGCTCACGATGACGGAGTCGGTGCGCATATAGGTGATGAGGCCGACCGCGCCCTC
>CAZKTO010000034.1:0-28837 GCA_964555685.1 uncultured Dehalococcoidia bacterium | reverse complement strand
CTTTTGATAAAGAGGCTTTCCCCAGGCCCCTTCCAGAAAACTTTAGAGGTGGAGTGGCGAGGGGGGTGGGCCCTGAGGGCCCACCCCCCTCGCCACTCCACGCCTAAGGTTCTTTGGGAGGGTCTGGGAACACCTTTCTGTCAAGAAAGGGTTCCCAGGACAACCGAACGACCCTGGGCGAGGGCTGAAGGCCGTTGACAGGGTCGGAGGGCGGTGCTATCTTCCAGCAAGCCCTGGGCCCGGCCTTCCGAGGGCCGTGTCCCTGGCCGGGCCGCCGAAGCCCGCCCAGCCGCCGCAAGGAGGCCGCCGATGTCCTCGAACGCCCTCCGCCGCTGGTTTTCCCTCGCCGCCCTGGTGACCGTGGCCGCCCTGGTCGTGGCCGCGTGCGGCGGCGAAGAGGAGGCGACGCCGACTCCACAGCCCACGCCTACCCAAGCCCCGACGGCGACGCGGCTCGCGCCTACACCCACGCTGACGCCCGCGCCCACCCCGACCCCCGCCCCCACACCCACTCGCGCCCCCACGCCAACACCGACGCCGGTTGTCCCCAAGCGGGGCGGCATCCTGCAGGCTCGCCTGGCTGCTATCTTCCCCTCGCTGGACACCTATGACGTCCGGGGGGCGTTCAGCTTTATCCACGTGGCCAATGTCCTGAACAGCTTCGTGTATCTGGACTTGCGCGATGTCTCCAAGATCGTGGGCGACCTGGCCACAAGCTGGGAGATCAGCCAGGACGGCAAGGTCTACACCTTCCGGCTCCAGCAGGGCGTGCAGTGGCACGACGGCAAGCCCTTTACGTCGGCGGACGCGGTCTACAACCTGAACGCCGCTTGGAAGCCCCCGAGCGCGACCCGCACCTGGAACGCCCAGTTCACTCGCCGCGTCACCGCCATCGAGGCGCCCGACGCCTCCACGGTCAAGGTTACGCTCGATCGGCCCAGCGCGTCGTTCCTGCCTGGCCTCGCCACGCCCCACGTGCTGGCCTATCCCGCCCACATCACGGACATGGCTGCGTGGGAGAAGACGATGATCGGGACGGGGCCGTTCAAGCTCAAGTCCTTGGACCGCAGCATCGCCGTCGAGTACGAGCGCAACCCGGCCTACTTCAAACGCGACCAGTTCGGCCAGCCTCTGCCATACCTCGACGTTGTGAAATACAACATCCTGGGTGTGGAGCCGGCGCTGGCCGCGTTCCGCACGGGCCGTCTCGACTGCGGGTGCGGCTTCGATACGGACTTTCAGACGGCCAACAAGAAGGCCCTCCAGGCCGAGCTCCGGGATCTCCAGCTGTTTGAGTTCTGGGCGCCCGGGTACCTGTACGTCGTCCAGAAGGCGCCGTACACGGACCAGCGTCTCCGCCAGGCCCTCTCGATCGGTTTAGACCGCCGGGTCTTCGGCCAGGCCCTGCAAGAGGGCTTCAGCCACTTCCCTGGCGCCCCGTTCTTCCCGCCCGAGGTGGGCGGCCAATGGGGCCTGACGCGGGCGGAGATGCTCCAGATCCCAGGCTGGCGTGAGGACCGCGCCGCCGACGTGGCGCAGGCCAGGAAGCTGCTGGCCGACGCCGGCATCAACCCCGCCGAGGTGGCGATGGAGATCTTGGGCCCCAGCCACTTCCAGACGGACATGACGCTGCTGGACGCCGGCCTCCGCGCCCTCGGCTTCAAGCCCACGTTGAAGATCGTGCCCGCGGGCGCCGACCTGACGACGGCCCGGCGGGCGGGCGCGTTCAGCCTCTCCTACGAGCAGCCTGCTCCGTCCTTGGATGACCCGAACCAGTTCGGGGCGAGACTGGTCATCTCCACTGACCCCAACAACTATGCCAAGTGGGCCGACCCCGACATAGACAAGCGCTTCGCAGACCTGGACCTGGAGCTGGACCCGGCGAAGCGCCTGGCCCAGGCGAAGGAGCTCCAGCGGAAGCTGATTGATTGGGCCGTGCTCATCCCGTTGCCATACACCGGGCGGGCGCAGGGCCCGCGGGGCTACGTCAAGGGCTACTTCCGCGCTGTGATGAGCATCGACCTCAGCGGGCGCCTGGAGCGCATCTGGCTGGACCGGTAGCCGAAGCCGGGGGCGCCCGGCGTCCTCCCCGCCGCTTGCCGGGGCATTGATGCCATACCGGGTGGGGCTATCCCCACCCGGTATGCTATTGCGGAGCCCGGGGGCGTTCGTCGCCGGCCGACCCCGCGCGAACCCTTATCGAGGAGCCGCGCCATGTCTTGGGAACTCCTGCTGAGCGCCAGCGCCGCCATCGCGGACGAGGCCAGCGATAACCTCGCCTGGCTGAGCCTGACCGGCGCCCTCACCGTCGGCGCCCTCTTTATCACGTGGACCTACCTCCGGCGCCTCTTCCGCTGGGTGATGGTCAAGCTCGACGACGTCATCCCCGCGGACCTCTCCGCCCTGCACAAGCCCTTCGCCTACACCTGCTCGGCGATCGTCAGCGCAATGCTCATCACCGGCGCGGCCATCAGCGTCGCGCAGGTCCTCGGCGCCGACACGACCGACGTGCGCGAGTGGCTCAAGGACTTCGGCGCCGGCGTCGGCGAGTGGGTGCGCGAGCGGTTCCTCAAGATCGTGCTCATCATCGCCGCCACGGGGCTCCTCATGCGGGCGGCGCGCCGCGTCGTCCCGCGTGCGGTGGAGCGCTTCGTCTCGGGCCGCGCCCGTCCGGACACCCTGCGTGACGAGGTCCAGAAGCGGCAGACGACCCTCGAGAGCGCCCTCGTCGGCGTCATCCGTATCTTCCTGGTGCTTGTGGCTGTGATCATGGTCATGAGCGAGCTGGGGCTGGCCATCGCTCCGCTCCTGACAGCGGCGGGCGTCGTGGGCATTGCCATCGGCTTCGGGGCCCAGAGCCTGATCAAAGACGTGCTGGCGGGCGTCTTCATTCTTCTGGAGGACCAGTACCGCGTCGGCGACGTCATCGTGGTCGATGGCCACGGCGGGATGGTCGAGGAGATCAACCTTCGGCGCACGGTCCTCCGAGACCTGGAGGCCGCGGTCCACATCATCCCCAACGGCGAGGTGGGGAAGGTCAAGAATCTGACCAAGGACAAGTCCCGGGTCATGATCGACCTCCCCGTGGCCTACAAGGAGGACCTGGACCGCTGCTTCCAGGTCATCAACCGCGTCGGCGAGGAGATGCAGCGGGACCCGAAATGGGCGCCCTTCATTACGGAACCCATCCGGGCCCTCCGGGTGGACGACTTCGCCGACTCGGCGGTCATAATCCGCGTGCTGGGGCAGACGCTGCCCCTCAAGCAGTGGGATGTGGCCGGCGAGTTCCGGCTGCGCATCAAGCGGGCCTTCGATGAGGAGGGGATCGAGATCCCGTTCCCGCACCGGACGGTCTACTGGGGCGCGGCGCAGCCGCCGTTCCACCGGGCCGCCGATGGGGACGCCCTGGCCGGTCAGGGGCAGGCAGGGTCGCGGGCGGAGAGGCGCTAGGTCTCGACCGCGGTCCGGCTACCCTGCATCGGCCTTCGCCGGCAGAGCGACGGTCGCCTCCCCGACGGCGGTCGTCTCACCGCGCTGGCTGGTCGCCCACAGCTCGATATCGGCGAGCCCCTGGGCGCCCTCCCGGCGCAGCGCTTTGACGCGGCCGTGGACCCACTGGGTATCGCCGATGATGTTGGGCCGGCGGACCTGCGTCTCCAGATGCGTGATCCGGCCGTGGTCGCCTAGCCAATCGGTGAGCAGGTGGGCGAACCAGGCCGTGCGCATGCAGCCGAAGTCGTAGGCGTAGGGGAAGCCGCTCTGCTGGGCCAGGGAGAGGTCCCAGTGGGCCCCCTCGACGTTGTCGGGCACGTTCATGGCGCGATTGACAAGGACGGCATGGGGGCGCTGCTTGGCGAACTGGTGCGCGAGGCGGTTCGTGGCGCAATAGGCGGAGCCCCAGCCCAGCACGAAGCCGATGAGCTGGGTCAGCGTGAGCGGGCCCTTGACCAGGGGTGGCAGCTCCTCCCCAGCGCGCACGTCCTCCCAATAGCGTGGGTTTGCCCCGCGACGCCGCGCCGGCTCCTCCTCATAGGCCCGCTGGATCGCCGCGAGCTCCTCGTCCGTGTAGCGATGGGGCTGCATGTCGTCGTACTTGCCTTGACCGCGGGCCCGGGCTCGCTCGTAGTTGAACCGGGTATTGAGGTAGGTGGCCACATGCCGCCCGTGCTGGTTGTGGAAGCGGAACTCCTCCACCTGCTCCCAGGCGGTATACCCGAACCTGCTGGGCCTCGGGCGGAGCGAGGCCAGGCGAAAGGCCGCCGTCAGACGGTCACCGAGCCGCACCGGCTCAACGAGCTCCCACCGGTCGCCGGCCCAGAGGCCGAAGAGGCCCTGAATGGGCCCTCGGGTGAACCCGTCTTCCGACTGGAACCCCCTGTTGGCGAAGGCGTCCGGAAAGGTGGGCGGCGCGATGATGGCCCCGTGAGGCGACGACCGCGCGTAGGCCGGGTCGAGATAGAGTGGATTGTCGTCGCCGATGCCCTCGGCGAAGTGGCGGATGGCGTCGGCCGTGGCCTCGGTGATCCAGCCCTCGCAGCGGTACTCGACGCCCAGGTGCCGCCGGTAGAAGTCCAGGACCTCCGGCGAGACGGCGGCGTTCTCCCAATCGAGGGCGGTCACGCGGCACCGCTGAGGGGGACGCGCTCCACGCGTGTCCCCTGCGCCGGGTCCAGGGTAACCAGGTTGGCGCTGGGGAAGCTGCCGCCGGGCTCTGAGGGGGAGCCCGGATAGAAGGCGGGGACGCCGTTGGCACTGCAATCGAGGAAGCGGTGCCAGTGCCCCAGCGCCAGGTAGTGACAGGTCAGCCCGGCGATCTCCTCGTGCAGGATGGGCGAGGAGCGGTCGGACCGCTCTTCGAGGGGGACGAAGTGGCCGTGGGCCAGAACCACCTGCCAGTAGTCGTCCCGCGCCAGGCGGTAGCCCTCCAGGGGCCGGTGCCCGGGGTGATGGTCGACGAGGCCGCGGGACCAGATGGCCAGGCGCAGGTCGTCCATGACCAGGTGTCCGCCGTGCGGGTCGTCCAGCAGGTGGACGTGGCGGCCCGCCTCCGCCAGCGGGACGCGATGGTAGACGGAGCCGGCATCGATGGCGTCGTGGTTGCCGGGCGTGATGATCACCGGCGCGGAGAGGCGGGCCAGTTGCTCGATGGCCTGGGTGACGCAGGCGGGCTTCACGCGGGCGCTATCAAAGAGGTCGCCGACGATGAGGAGGGCATGGGCGCCGTGGGCGAGCGCCGCGTCGATGACGGCCGTGAAGCCCTGGAGGCGCCGCTCCGGAGCGTAGTCGTCGCCGAGGTGGACGTCGGCGGTGTGCATGAGCCGCAGGAGCGGCCGGTCAACGCTCACGAGCGAGTCGCTGCCTTTCCAGAGTCGCAATCAACAATGGTCTGGGCCTGACATCGTCTTCTCCGGGCCGGAGGGTGGGCGCGGCCCTTCCCCCGGCACGAACGATGCGAAACAGGTGATAGTAGCCCGCTGTGCAACCCGCTGTCAAACGGGTGAGCGGCCTCAGGCCGGCAGGAGACACCCGCCTTCCCTCTCCTTGCCCCGTGGTGTACCATAGGCCCGCCGAATCTTGAGGTCTGCCTCAGGCGGACGCGCCGGGGCACAAGGAGGGATGCATGGAGATCGTCACCAGGACCGCCGAGGCCTCCGGGGACGGCGCCCCGATGAGCATCTACGTGGCCGAGCCCAAGGCCGCTGGCAAGTACCCCGTCGTCATCGTGTACATGGAGGCCTTCGGCGTCAACGGACATATCAAGAAGGTGGCCGACCGCTTCGCCGGCGAGGGGTATGTGGCCATCTCGCCGGACATGTACTACCGGAGCGGGAAGAACACCGTCGTCGGCTACAACGAGATCCCGAAGGTCCTTCCGCTCATGCAGAACATGTACGACGTCCAGACCAACGCCGACGCGCGCGTCGCCATCGACTTCGTGAAGACGCTGCCGAAGGCGAAGGCCGACAGGATCGGCTGCGTCGGCTACTGCATGGGCGGGACCCTCTCCTGGCTCTCGGCCTGCCTGAACCGCGACGTCAAGGCGGCCTCGGTCTACTACAGCGGGGGCATCATCACACGCCAGACCTCGGCCAAGCGGCCCGCCTCACCCCACGACTACGCGGCGCTGCTCACGGCGCCGGTCCTGGGGAACTTCGGCGAGACGGACCAGAACCCGCCCCCGGCTGACGTGAAGGAGGTGGACGCGCTGCTCACCAAGCTGGGCAAGGTCCACGACTTCAAGATCTACCCCGGTGCGGGCCACGGGTTCAACTGCGACGACCGGCCCAGCTACCATAAGGCCGCGGCCGACGACGCGTGGGCCAGGACGCTGGGCTGGTTCGCCAAGTACCTGAAGGGGTAGCGGCTCGCCGGACCCGGAGCGCGACGGCCGGGACGCGCCTTGACCGGGTCAGGGGCCTCCCGTAGAATCGACCTCAGGAGGCATCGATATGCCGCTCTATGAGTACCTCTGCGTGGACTGCGGCGATACCTTCGAGGTTCGCCGGTCCATGAGCGCGGTCAAGGCGGAGGAGACCTGCCCCCAGGGCCACGCCGGCGCCAAGAAGGTCCTCTCGGCCTTCGCCATGGTCGGCGTCGCCCAGGAGCAGTGCGTCAACCCGGCCGTCCTCGCCGGCGCCAGCGCCTGCTGCGGCGGCGGCTGCCACCTCAACTAACACCCCGCCCGCAGGGTCCAGCCGTTGCCCTGGGGGAACCTCTTTTGCAAAAGAGCTTCCCCCAGGCCCCTTTCAGAAAACTCTAGAGGTGGAATAGCGAGGGGGGTGGACTCCAAGGAGTCCACCCCCCTCGCTATTCCACGCCTAAAGTTCTTTGGGAGAGGTCTGGAGAGAGCCTTTCTTGCAAGAAAGGTCTCTCCAGGACGATGCCTGAATCTCGCGGGCAGGGAGCTAGGTGGGGGCGGGGGCCGGGGAGGTGCGGCGGGCGCGGTGGCGACGCCGGCGGTAGAGGGCGACGGCCCCGCCGGTCAGGCCCGCCTGGCCGAGGGTCAGCCCGGCCACGATAAGGGTTGCCATCAGGAAGAAGTTCTCGGGGAAGATGCGCACCAGCCACTCGCTCTCGGGGTCGAACTGCCAGGTGCCCGCGTCGAAGCCCAGGGCATGGAACCCGTCGAAGAGCGCGTCGAAGGCGACGAGCGACCCCAGGCCGGCGACGGCGAAGAGGACAAAGGTCAGCACGCTGCCCCACAGGAGCCCTGTCGCCAGGCGGCGGGCCATGCCGCGCAGGCCCCATAGCGTGAGTCCCAGCGCGGCGAACCCGGCGATGTAGAGGAACGTCACCCGCTGCCAGAAGGCCAGGCCGCGCACCAGGCCCTTCACGTCGGCCATATGGTCGACCTCCCGCTGGTTGAAGAGCGGGCGCTCCTCGCCGTAGACCGTCGCGCGGACGCTCAGCGGCTCGTCGGACCCCGCCTTGAAGTAGCCCTTGACCTCGTTGGCGACGCGCGTGAGCTCTGGCGCCTCGATACCGGAGCGCTCGGCCACGTCGTACCGCTCGAAGCCAGAGGTGTAGAGCCATCCGCTGAAGATCACGATGCGCAGGTTGGTGGTGACGAGGAACAGGGGCACCGCTGCCACGAGGAGGAGCACGGCAACGGCGGCGAGGTGTCGGGAGCGGAGGAGGGCCACCCGGCTATCTTCGACCGGGCATCTTTCCTTGTCAAGGAAAGAGTCGTACCGGTAGAATGAGGCGCTCGCGCATCCACCCGAAAGGCGGCCCCGTGCCCGACCTCGACCGGCCTGAGAGCTTCGACACCTTCCTCGCCATCGTCGCCCGGCTGCGCGGACTCGGCGGTTGCCCCTGGGACCGGGAGCAGACCCACGCCTCGCTCAAGAAGTTTCTCGTGGAAGAGTGCTACGAGACGCTGGATGCAATCGATGGCGGGGACGCCAAGCGCATCGCCGAGGAGCTGGGCGATGTCCTGCTTCAGGTCGGTCTCCACGCCCAGATCGGCAAGGACGAGGGCGCCTTTTCGATGGAAGACGTGCTCCGGAGCATCAACCAGAAGCTGGTGCGGCGCCACCCGCACGTCTTTGGGGAGACGAAGGTCTCCAGCGCCGGCGAGGTGGCGGCGAACTGGGAGAGGTTGAAGCAGGCGGAGCGGAAGGGCGAGGAGCCGCGGTCGGCGCTGGACAGCGTGCCAAAGTCCATGCCAGCGCTGGCCTATAGCCAGGAGGTCCAGGGCCGCGCCGCGCGCCTGGGGTTCGACTGGCCGGACATGCAGGGCGTTATGGCCAAGGTGCGGGAGGAACTGGACGAGCTTGCCGCCGCCCGGTCACCAGAGGAGCAGGAGCACGAGCTGGGGGACATCCTGGCGGCGCTGGTGAACGCCGGCCGGAAGCTGGGCATCGACTCGGAGGGGGCGCTCCGCAAGGCCGGCGCCCGTTTCCGCGAGCGGTTCGCCTACATGGAAGAGGCCGCACGGCGCCAGGGCAGGTCTATCGAGCGGCTCTCCCTGGAGGAGCAGGAGGCGCTGTGGCAGGAGGCCAAGCGCCAGAGCGGTGGGACGGGGTAGGGGTGGGCGGGCCTAGCCGTCCTCGATCCCCTTGTCCTTGATGTAGTCGGTGGCGTCCTGGACGGTGACGATCTTCTCGGCGTCCTCGTCGGAGATCTCGAGCTTCTTCTTCTCGTCGGAGAACTCCTCCTCCAGGGCCATGATCAGCTCGACCAGGTCCAGGGAGTCGGCGTTCAGGTCGTCGGTGAAGGACGCGTTGGGTTTGACCTGGCTTGCCTCCACGCCTAGCTGGTCGACGATCACCTTCGTCACGCGCTCGTAGACGGTTGGCACGGGGAACCTCCGGAGGCGTCGCTTTCGACCTTCGTTTTGGCGGCGGCCATGATAGAGCCCAGGACGCCGTTCACGAAGCGGCGCAGGCTTTCGTTCCCAAACACCTTCGCCAGCTCCACGGCCTCGTTGACCGCCGCCTTTGGCGGCGTCCTATTGTGCAACAGAATCTCGAAGATGGCAATACGGAGGACGTTGCGGCCCACGATGGAGACCTGCTCGAGTGGCCAGGCGGGGGCGTACCGCTGAATGAGGGCGTCGAGTTGGGGCCGGTGGGCCTGGACGCCCTCGACGAGCTCGCGGGCCAGCGTCTGCGACTCCTCCGGCAGAGCGCCCTCGCCCAAGGTACGGTCGAGAGCGGCGCGCCAGTCGTGGCCGGTGCAGTCGGCCTCGTAGAGGACCTGGAGGGCGGCGATGCGCCCCTTGCGGCGGGGACCGGCCATAGCAGCTCCTATGCGAGAGCGAGGCCGCCGTCCACAAGGAAGACCTGGCCCGTGATGTAGCCCGCCTCTTCGCTGGCGAGGAAGGCGGCGACCTCCGCCACCTCCTCGGGCGTGCCGAACCGCTGGAGGGGCACCAGCGAGCGGACCTGGCCGCGCTTCGCCAAGCTGAGCCGGGCCGTCATCTCCGTCTCGATGAACCCGGGAGCCACCACATTGGCGGTGATGCTGCGGGATGCGACCTCGAGGGCGACGCTGCGGGTGAAGCCCACCAGGCCCGCCTTGGAGGCCGCGTAGTTGGCCTGGCCGGCGTTCCCCTTGAGGCCCACGACGCTCCCCATGGCGATGATCCGCCCCCAGCGCTTGCGGACCATGGCCTTCAGGGCGGCGCGCGTGCAGGCGAAGGCGCCGGTCAGATTGGCGGCGATGACGTCGTGCCAGTCGGCGTCGGACATCCGCAGGAGGAGGCCGTCGCGGTTCACGCCGGCGTTGTTGACCAGGATGTCCAGGGAGCCGTGGGCTGCGATGACGTCCGAGACCATGCGCTCGACGGCCTTGAAGTCGCGAACGTCGGCCAGGTGGGCGGAGCATCGGCCGCCACTGGCGCGGATGGCCTGCTCGGTGGCGGAGAGGTCGCGGGTGGCGTTGAGGGCCACGGTGGCCCCCTCGGCGGCCAGGCGCACCGCCACGGCCCGGCCAATGCCGCGGCTGCTGCCGGTGACGAGGGCGACCTTGCCCGAGAGCCCGGCGGCCACCTGCGGGGCTCCGGCGCTAGTTGGCGACGGCCCGGACCGAGGCCATGGAGTCAATGTTGACGGTCTGGACGCCGCTGGCGATGCGCTTGACGAGAGCGGCAAGGACGCGGCCCGGCCCGATCTCGATGAAGGTGTGGACGCCGTGGCCGGCCATGTACTGGATGGACTTGGACCACTGGACGCAGCGGCAGATCTGCTGGACCAGCTCGTCGTGGATGGCGGCAGGGTCGGCCAGGGGCTCGGCGGTGGTGTTGCAGATGACCGGGACGGCAGGCTTGGAGAAGCGGGTGAGGTCGAGGGCCTTCACCATGCCGGGGACGGCGGGCTCCATGAGGCTGGAGTGGAAGGCGCCGCCGACGCTCAGGGGAACGGCCTTGCGGGCGCCCATGGCCCGGGAGAGGTCCAGGGCCTGGACGAGAGCGCGCTTGCTCCCGCTGATGACGATCTGGCCGTCGCTGTTGACGTTGGCGATCTCGGCGCCCGTCTGCTGGCAGAGCTGCTCGACAGAGGCCATGTCAAGGCCGAGGATGGCGGCCATGCCGCCCTCGCGGACCTGGCCGGCCTTCTGCATGAGCCACCCGCGCTCGCAGACCAGGCGCAGGGCGTCCTCGAAGGCGATGGCGCCGGCGGCGACGAGGGCCGTGTATTCGCCCAGGCTGTGTCCGGCGACGTAGCGCGGCAGGAGCAGCGGGCTGTCCACGCGCGCCTCATCCAGGGCTTTCAATGCAGCGACGCTGGCGGTGAGGATGGCGGGCTGGGCGTTGACGGTCTGCCGGAGGTCGTCCTCGGGCCCCTCGAAGCAGAGCTTCGAGAGGGAGCGGCCGAGGATCTCGTCGGCCTGGTCGAAGACCCGGCGCGCGGCGGCGGACTCCTTATAGAGGTCCGCCCCCATGCCCACGGCCTGGGATCCCTGGCCGGGGAAGATGAAGGCGATGTTCTTGGTCTCGAGAGCGGTGGGCATACTCATACGACTCCTTGGAACCGGCCGGGCGACGGCCGGGCGCTGGGCCCGGCGTTACTCAGCCGCCTCCTTGACCTGGAGGACCTGCCGCCCGGCGTAGGTGCCGCAGACGCCGCAGACGCGATGGGGCAGCCGCGGGCTGTTGCACTGGGGGCAGGCGCTGAGACTGATGAGGCTCAGCGCGCGATGGCTGCGATGGTGGCCTTCGCTTCTCTTGGAACGCTTGCGTTTGGGCAGAGGGGCCATAAGGGAGAGAGCTCCTAGCTGGCGCCGCCGAGGCTGGGGCGCAGGCCCTCGATCTTGCCCCACCGAGGGTCGGCAGGCCGGGCCTCGCACCCGCAGGGGCCCAGCTGGAGCCGGGCGCCGCAGGTGGGGCACACGCCGGGGCAATCGGAGGCGCACAGGGGTTTCATGGGCAGGTTCAGCAGCGCATACTGGCGCACCGCATCGGTCAGGTCCAGCGTGTGGGATGGGTCGATAGTGAACCCCTCCTCGGGGCGCTCGATCCGCACGCCGGTGTCGATGTCAACGGCTGGAAAGAACTCCTCCTCGATATCGAAGGCTACCGGCTGGGGGAAGCGCTCCAGACACCGGCTGCACTCACACCCAACGGCCGTCTCGATGGCGGCCATCACCAGGATGCCCCGGTCGGTGCGGATCATCCGGACGTCGCCGGAGATGGCGGCGGCCAGATCCTTGATCCCGCTCCCGTCGTCGTCCAGGGTATAGCGGCGTTCGGCGCCGATGGATGACTTGAGGAGCTGGGAGACGTTCCACAACACCGGCAACCGTCCCCTCCGCCAGTCGCGGGCATTATAGGAGCCGCCGCTGGCCGTGTCAAATGGCGATTGAGAAATTTTTCGCAAACTAATCCTAAAATATACCCAAAGGGGGGATGACTGTCAAATTTGCCGGAGTCTTTTACGAGCTGTGGTACAGGAGTCCAGACCAACTCCGTTGACCGTGGGCGGGGGCTATACTATAGTCGTCGGGTGCGCGCGGGGCGGCAGGTCCTGCGCCACCGGTGCCAACGTAGCTCAGTGGTCAGAGCGGGCGCTTCATAAGCGCTAGGTCGCTGGTTCGATCCCAGCCGTTGGCACCACCCGCGGTTCGAACGGCCAAGGCTGCGGCCATGCGAGGGCGGTTAGTTCAGCGGTTAGAACGCTTCTCTCACACAGAAGAGGTCGTTGGTTCAAGTCCAACACCGCCCACCACAAGGAAAACCACAGGGCCCCCAAGTTCGGGGGCCCTGTCTTTTGCCCTCACAGGGGCGACGGCCGGTCGCCCCCCTGCGGTTTCGCGGTCGGCGCCGAACGTCTACCTGGCCTTCCCGTTCTTCTTGAGGGCATCCACGATGACGGCCGGCGTCATGGGCAGCCGGGCGATGCGCACGCCCGTGGCGCGGGCGAGGGCGTTGGCCACCGCCGCCATCGGCGAGACGATGGACGACTCGCCGACGCCCCGCAGCCCAAAGGGGTGGCCCGGGTTCGGCACCTCGACGACAACCGCCTCGATCATGGGCAGGTCGAGGCTCAGCGGCATCCGGTAGTCGAGGAAGCTGGAGTTGGCCATCGTACCGGAGTCGTTATAGAAGTACTCCTCGTTGAGGGCCCAGCCGATGCCCTGGACGGCGCCGCCCTGCATCTGGCCCTCCACGTAGCTCGGGTGGGCGGCCTTGCCGGCGTCCTGGACGATGGTCGTGCGCAGGACCTGGACCTTGCCCGTCTCCGGGTCCACCTCCACGTCCACGATCATGCCCGAGAAGGACGGTCCGATCTGCTTCGGGTCGGAGGAGGCGGATGCCGTCACAGGGCCGCCTGTGGCCATCAGCTTGGCCGCCAGCTCCTTGAACGTCATGCGGGCCTTGGGGTCCTTCTGGGACGTGAAGACGCCCCCCTGGCACTCCACCTGGTCGGGCGTCGTCTCCCAGAGGAGCGCCGCCCGCTTGATCATCTGGGCCTTCACGTCCTCGGCGGCCTTGATGACGGCGATGCCGGTGGAGAAGGCGGTGCGGCTGCCTCCCGTCACGCCCGTGTAGCCCACCGAGTCGGTGTCGGCGACGGAGGGATGGACGTCGGTGGCGGCTAGGCCCAGGACCTCGGCGGCCTGCATCGCGAGAGCGGCGCGCGTCCCGCCGATGTCCACGGAGCCGGTGATGAGGCTGATGGCGCCGTTGGAGTTGACGTTGATAATGGCCGAGGACTGCATGCCGGCGTTGCCCCAGTAGCCCATGGCGACGCCGCGCCCGCGATTCTTACCCGTGAGCGGCGTCTTGTAGTGCGGGTGGTCCTTCATCGCCTGCTCGACCTCGACGCAGCCGATGCTGGGGAAGGGCACGCCGCTGACCTGCCGGTCGCCCTGCCGCGTGGCGTTCTTCAGACGGAAATCCATGGGGTCCATGCCGATCTTCTGGGCCAGCTCATCGATGACGCACTCGACGGCGTAGGCGGCCTGGGGCGAGCCCGGCGCCCGGTAGGCCGCGACCTTGGGCTCGTTGGTCACGACGTCGTAGCCGTCCAGGAGGACGTTCTCGATCTTGTACGGGGCGAGGCAGGTCGAGGCGCCTGAGCCCACGGGCGAGCCGGCGAAGGCCCCCGCCGCGTAGGCCAGGTAGACGTGCGCCGCCGTGATTCGCCCGTCTCTCTTGGCGCCGATCTTCGCCTTCATGTAGGTGCCGGCCGCGGGGCCCGTGCCCTCGAAGACCTCCTTGCGCGAAAGCACGATCTTCACGGGATGGCCCGACTTCCTGGAGAGGACCGCGGCGACAGGGTCCGTGTAGGTGTTGATCTTGCCGCCGAAGCCGCCGCCGATCTCCATGGGGACGACGCGCACCTGGGAGACAGGGATGTTGAGGATGGAGGCCACCTGGTGCCGGACGATGAAGGGGCCCTGGGTGCTCTTCCAGATCGTCACGTTGCCGTCGGGCGACCAGGAGGCCGTCGAGTTGTGGAGCTCGATGTAGCCCTGGTGGACGGGCCGCGTCTCGAACTCCCGCTCGACGACGGCGTCGGCCTCGGCGAAGCCCTGGGCCACGTCGCCCTGCTTCATCTGGACGTAGCTGGCGATATTGGTGGGGCCCTGGGTCTGGGGCGCGTCGCCGGGCATCTGGACCGTTGTCCGGGTCCGCATGCTCTCGTGGAGGATGGGGGCGCCGGGCTTCATGGCGGCGCGGACGTCCAGCACGTGGGGCAGGACCTCGTAGTCGACCTGGATGAGGTCCAGGGCCTCCTCGGCCACGTGGCGGCTGACGGCGGCGATAGCGGCGACGGCGTGGCCCTTGTAGAGGACCTTGTCGCGGGCCATGACGTTCTGCAAAAGGACGTTGGGGTCGGCCAGCGTCTCCATGAAGTTGGAGGGCATGACCGCCTTCTCGGGCAGGTCCTTGGCCGTCATGACGGCCTTCACGCCCGGCAGCGCCTCGGCCTTGCTGGTATCGATGCGCTTGATGCGGGCGTGGGCGTGGGGGCTCCGGAGGACGGCGCCGTGGAGCAGGCCGGCCAGCTGGAGATCGGCCCCGTACTTGGCGCGACCGGTCACCTTGTCGTAGCCGTCGTGCCGGATAGGCCGGGTGCCGATGACCTGAAAGGCGCGGGCGCCCTGGCCTGGGCGGTCGGCGGTGGTAGTCATGGATCGTTCCCCCTCGTCTGCCGCAGATCGTGCGTGCGAACGGCGAACCTGCCTCGGCCGGCCCGCCGGGCGGCGACGAAGGAGTGTACCAGGATGGGCGCGAGGGCGTCAAACGGCCCTCTTCCCCCTTCGTTGCCTCCGGATTCGGCGTGGGCTACAATGATGCTCCACGGCGAAGTGGCGGAACTGGCAGACGCGCTACGTTCAGGGCGTAGTGGGCTTACGCCCGTGAGAGTTCGAGTCTCTCCTTCGCCACCACCTTCGCGCCCGTCCCTGGCGCCTCGCGGCTCTCTTTGGCCCCCTCGTTGCCGCGCCGCCCGCGCCTGCCGGTAGTGCGCCCAGCCCTTTCCGAGGGAGCGCGCCCAGTGCCCAGACGCCCGCCCGTCAACGTCCTCGTCCTCACGAGCCTCCCGGACGACCTGCTCCAGCGGATCGCCGCCGTGGGCCCCACGGTGCGCGTCGCCGACGGCGCGGCGCTCCTCCTCAAGGAGCTGCCCTCCGCCCTGCGGCCCGGGCAGGCGAAGCCTCCGCCGAGAGCTCACCGCCAAACGCTGGACGCGCTCCTGGCCGAGGCCGAGGTGGTCCTGGCCGCGCGCCGTGTGCCCCAGGATCTGCGAGCCCGCGCGCCCCGGCTGCGCTGGGTCCAGTGGCCCATGGCCGGCATCGACGCCCTCCGGGAGACGGACGTGTGGGCGGACCCACGCGTCGTCGTCACCAGCGCGGCGGGGATCAACGCGCGCGCCGTGGCCGAGTACGTCATGATGTCCGCCCTGGCCCTGGCCAAGCACCTGCCGAGGCTGCTCGCAAGCAAGCACCAGCGCACCTGGGACCGCTTCGCCCTGGGCCAGCTCCGGGGCAAGACCATGGGCATCGTCGGCCTCGGCTCTGTGGGCGGCGAGGTGGCCGGCCTCGCCCAGGCCTTCGGCATGAAGCTCCTCGCCGCCAAGCGCACCATCGACCCGGACGGCGATGCGCCCGAGTGGGTCTTGCCACGCGACCGGCTGGACCAGCTGCTCTCCGAGAGCGACGTGGTGGTCCTGTGCGTCCCGGCCACGGCCGAGACGACCGGGATGATCGGCCGGCGGGAGCTGGCCCTCATGCGGCCCAGGGCGGTCCTCATCAACGTCTCGCGCGGCGACGTGGTGGACGAGGCGGCCCTCATCGACGCGCTGCGCCAGGGCCGCCTGGCCGGCGCCGCCCTCGACGTCTTCCGGCACGAGCCTCTGCCCACCGACAGCCCCCTATGGGAGATGCCCAACGTCCTCATCAGCGCCCACATCGCCGGCCTCTTCGACGAGTACGACGCACGGGTGGTCGACCTCTTCACGTCCAACCTGTTCCAGTATCTCGCGGGACACCGGCTGCTCAACCAGGTGGACCGGAAGGCGGGGTACTAGCACTACAGAGCCTTGCACAAAGCTGTAAACCGTTTACGATCCGCAAGCCAGGGCGGTGCAGACTGCCGCTCCCCGAGCCTGCGGCTCGCCTCTCTCCATAGCAGTTCTTCAACGCTGGTTCAAAACCAGGTATGATTTGTCCCAGACTCGTTCTGGGAGGAAGCGCTGAACAAGAGCCGGTTGAGGGAGCCGGAGCGGCAGGCACTGCAGGACTTGGTCCGACGCAGCCGCGACGGGCGCGAGGTCTATCGCTGCTGGCTGCGCAGCGAGGCGCGGGGCCGCTTCTGGCACGATCTCGGTACCGGACTCGCCGGGAGGCAGCCCCTGTGACCCACCAGCATCGCCAGCGCCGCCACGAGCACGGCCCTGCTCACGGGCACGCGGCCCCGGAGCCCCGTCGCCCGCGGGCGCAGGCGCCCTCGAACAGGCCCCGCGCCGGCCTCGTCCTCTATCACGGCATCGAGAGCGGGCCCGTGCTCGGGCGGTACGGGCGCATCGCCGAGGACGCCGGCTTCCAGAGCCTCTGGGTCACCGAGCGCTACTTCCACGAGGAGACCTTCACGCTCTTGGGCTATCTCGCCGCAGCCACGGAGCGCATCGGCCTCGGCGCCGGCGTCGTCAACGCCTACACGCGCCATCCGGCGCTCCTGGCCATGGCCGCGGCCACCCTGGACCGGGTCAGCGGGGGCCGGTTTACCCTGGGCCTCGGCGCCAGCGAGCGCGCCGTCATCGAAGGCCGCATGGGCATCCCCTACGGCCAGCCCCATCAGGCGCTCCGCGAGGCCGTGGCCGTCCTGCGCTCCCTCTTCGCTGGCGAGAGCGTCTCCGCCTCCACAGGCCGCGACCGCCTGAGGGATGCGCGCCTGGCGGTCCCCCCGGGGAGTGAGCGGCTCCCGATCTTCCTCGCCGCCATGGGGCCCAAGGCCCTGCGCCTGGCTGGCGCCATCGCCGACGGGGTGCTCCTGAACACCTACGTCCCGGCGGGATACGTTCGCTGGGCCGCTGGCGAGGTGCGCCGGGGCGCCCGGGAGGCTGGACGAGACTCCGCATCCATCGAGATCGCCTGCATGCTCTCGGTCCGCCTTATCGACGACCCCGAGCGGGTCCGGGCGGGCCAGCGCGAGCGCATCGCCCGGCTCCTCGCCGAGCCGCGCACCGGCGAGCTGGTCCTCGAACACGGCGGCTTCGACCCCGGCATCCTGGGCCCGCTGCGCGCCGTGGCCGCCCGCGAGGGGACCCAGGCCGCCGCCCGGTACGTCACCGACGCGGTGGTCGAGGCTCTCTTCGTCGTGGGTCCGGCGCGCCGCTGCCGGGAGCGGATCGAGGAGTACCGCCAAGCCGGGGTCAGCCTGCCGCTCCTCCTGCCGCGCCTTGAGGACTACGAGGCCACCGCCGACGCCCTGCGCCCGCAGGTTGGTGGCCTCGGGGCCTAGATGATGCGCCCCTGCTCGTCGGCCTCGAAGAGAGCTGTCACGTCGTAGCCCTTGGCCCTCAGGGCCTCGGCGCCGCCCTGCCGCCGGTCCACCACCACGACGACCTTGGCCACCCGGCAGCCGGCCACCTCGACCGCCTCGGCGGCCCGCAGGAGCGATCCCCCCGTCGTCATCGTATCGTCCACGATGGCGACGCGCGCGCCCGGGGTCGCCGGCAGGTTACCCTCGATCAGCCGCTCCGTCCCGTGGCCCTTCCGCTCGGAACGGACGTAGAACCCAGGGATGCCGCGCATCTTGCGGAAGGACGCGATCTGGACTGCCGTGATGATCGGATTCGCGCCCGTGGCCGGCCCGCCGACGGCCTCGATGCCGGCCTCTTCCAGCACCTCGCTGACCAGCGCGCCGATGAGGGTGATCCCCTCCGCATCGTGGGTGACCCGGCGGCCATCGAAGTAGTAGGCGCTCTTCTGGCCCGACGAGAGGGTAAACTCCCCCCGGACCACCGCCTTCTGCTCCACGATCTCCTTGAGCCTGGCGAGCCTCGGATCGCTGCGGTCCATCCCGCCTCCGTTCCGCACCGGTCTCCTCGAACCACGGGGCTACCGGTACAGGCCCCGCTCCGCGATGTAGGCCTCCACGACGGCCGGCACCCGGTAGGCGATGGAGCGCCCCTCCTTCACCCGGCGCCGGATGTCCGTGGAGCTCACGTCGATGCGCGCCGCCTCAACGAAGCAGGTCCGCTCCACGGCCTCGGGCATCTCCGCCCGCAGTCTCGCCACGATGGCCTCCTGGTCGGCGCCGGGCCTGGGCACCGCCGCCACGCGCCAGATCTTCAGGAACTCCTGGACACGGTGCCACCGCGGCAGCTGGGCGAGGGCGTCCAGCCCCACGATGAAGAAGGTCTCCTCGGCCTTGCCCAGCTCCCGCTCCAGGTCCCACACCGTATCGATGGCGAATGATGGCCCATTCCTATCGACATCGACGCGCGACGCGCCGAACCGCTCATCCCCGGCGATGGCGCGGACAACCATCTCCAGCCGGTCCTCCGCAGGCACCAGTTCCTGGCCCGCCTTCATCCACGGCCTGCCCGCGGGGACGAAGATCACTCGCTCCAGACGCAAGGCATCGAGCACGTCCTGCGCGACTATCAGATGGCCCACGTGTACGGGGTTGAAGGTCCCGCCCATCACGCCCAGGCGTATGATCTTACCAGACAAGCTCGATCTTCCCAAACCGCACCGTGTCGCCTTCCTTGATCCCAGCCTCCTCCAGAGCCCGCGTCACACCCAGCCGGTCCAGCTGAAGCCTGAGCTGGACCCGCCCTGCCCACTGGCCGAGATCGCTGCCCGCTGCAAAACGCTCAGCCCGATCGTTGATCACCTCATACGTCCCGTCAATGACGCGCACCTCCGTGCGGCGTCGGCGAGGCGCCGGCGCCGCGGCTACAGCCACGGCCCTGGGCGCCTCTGCTCTCGCCTGCACAACGTACTCTGCGGCCTCTTCCATGAGCTCCCGAACGCCGATATTCGCCGCTGCTGAGATGAACCGCACCGGCCGCTTGAACCGCCGAAGCGCCGCCTCGATCTCTCGCTGCCGGGCGCGGACCTCCTCAAGGTCGACCTTATTGACGACAATGATCTGGGCCTTCTCTGGCAGCCCCGAAGCATATGCCTCCAGCTCTCGGTCGATCTCTTCAACAGCACCTCCTACGTCTTCCACAGAGCCGTCGACAAGATGCAGAAGGAGGCGGGTCCGTGTCGCATGTCGCAGAAACTCGTGCCCAAGACCGATGCCTCGGTGCGCACCTCGAAGCAGCCCTGGAATCTCCGCCAGGACGAAGCTCTTCCAACCTACCGATACAACTCCCAGGACGGGCTCTGTTGTTGTAAATGGATAGGCCGCGATCTTGGGCCTTGCTGCTGTTCCTACGCTCATGAGCGTGGACTTCCCCGCATTGGGCTTACCCACAATTCCAACATCAGCGAGGAGGTTCAACTCGAGCCGATACTGTCCTGTCTCTCCCCGCTCGCCTCTTTCAGCGATATAGGGTGCCTGCTGTGTCGATGACGCGAACGATGCATTGCCCCGGCCTCCCCTTCCCCCGGAAGCAATGACTAGGCACTCACCCTCTTGAAGAAGCTCTCCAACAACTTCCTCTGCTCTCCCCTTTATCAGCTTCCACACCTTTGTCCCACAGGGGACTGTGATCAACACATCCTTACCCTTTCTTCCGTCGGAATTCGTACCTCGCCCAGGGCTGCCGCTCTCTGCGGTAAAGACCTGACGCCCCGCAAGAGCGGCTAGTGTCGTTTCAGCGCGCCGCCCAACGAGGATGCCACTTCCACCATCCCCACCCCGGCCTCCATCCGGACCTCCGCGGGGGATACCTTTCTCCCGTCTGAAATGAACAGAGCCAGGCCCGCCATTGCCACCGTAAACAGTAATAACAGCGATGTCGAGCAAGGGGATATCTCTTTATCCTCTTCTAGATGAGGATTAATTGTAGTAAGAGGCTCGTGCGGTAGTTGCCATTATAGCGGACGGTAGGAGATATCCTAGAGGGTAGATCGAGTTCTTCTTGTGTGTGAGGTGTGCGGCGCGGTGTGGGACAGCATGTGGTTGTATGGTCGGTACCCTAATGAGCACTTCGCCTACGGGTTGTGCACAACATTTGAGGGTTACGCACGCCAAGGCTGGGTTTATGCACAGCCTGCAGCGACAGAGTTGTTAAGCCGACTGGTGGCTGGTGCGGTCGATTCGATCGCGGATGTCGGCAATGTAGCGGCGCAGGTCAGTGTCAAGATTGACACCGACAGCCACCTTGTCGTGGGCTCGAAGAGCTGTTGAGTGACCACGGTCGCCAAGGATGTGGCCGATCTCAGCGAGGGATCGGTCTGTGTCCTCACGGAGAATGTAGGCTGCGACCTGCCTCGCGAGGGCGATCCCCTTCTTGCGGCTCTTGCCGGTGAGGTCCTGTTGAGACAGGTCGAAGTAGGCCGCCGCCGCGGTGAGGATCTGCTGAGGTGGAGTGCGGCGCGGGCGCCCCGAGGGGACGGTTAGGTCGGCGACGGCCTGGCTGGCGAGCTGGAGATCGATGGGTCGGCCAGTGAGGCGCGCCATGGCGATGATGCGGTTGAGGGCGCCCTCCAACTCGCGTACGTTGCGGACGAACTTGCGGGCGAGGAAGTCGACGACCTCTGGAGCTAAAGCCGCATGCTCCTCCAAAGCCTTCTTCTCCAGGATGGCCATGCGGGTCTCCAGGTCCGGGGGCAGGATGTCGGCGGTGAGCCCAGCCTCTAGGCGCGACTTCAGACGCTCGTCGAGGAGGGGGAGAAACTTCGGGCGGGTATCCGTGGAGATCACGATCTGCTTGCTGGCCGTGTGGAGGTCGTTGAAGGTGTGGAAGAAGCTCTCCCGGGAGTGCTCCTTGCCGGCAATGAACTGGATGTCGTCGATGAGGAGGACATCTAGGGTTCGGTACTTTTCTCGGAACGGCTCCAGACGACCCTCTCGCAACGCCGTGATGAATTCGTTGGTGTACTGCTCGGCGCTGGCGTACAGCGTGGTGAGGCCGTTGGCCCGGGCGCTATGGCCGATGGCATGGAGGAGGTGGGTCTTGCCGAGGCCGACGCCGGAGTGGATGACCAGGGGGTTGTAGGCGGCGCCAGGGTTGTCGGCGACAGCGATGGCGGCGGCGTGGGCGAAGCGGTTCGACTTGCCCACGACGAACGTATCGAACGTGTACCGTGGGTTGAGGCCACCGGAGAGCGGGGAGCGCTGACGTGGCCGCGGGTGCGCCGGCAGTGCGGCAGGGCCATCGACGCCGCTTGGGGCGCCGGTGTCGTTGGCCGGCTGATGGACCTGGACGGAGATGGCCACGTCCTGCTGCAGGATGCCCCGGAGCGTCTTGGCGATGAGGGGGGCCATGCGCCTCTCCAGGTACTCGGCGACGAAGGTGTTGGGCACGGCGACGGTGAAACGGCCGTCGGCGTGGTCGAGGCCGGTGGTGTCCTTGAGCCACGTCTCGAACGTGTGTCGGGTGACCTCGAGTTGAAGCTGGCCAAGCGCAGTAGTCCAGAGCTCTGACGCGGACGAGGAGGCCAAGGCGGAACCTCCGATGGGTGCGATGCGGGAGGGCGGCGCGAGCGGCGACGCCGGCGTAACACTACCAATCCGCCGAGGGGAGGGTCAAGGTAGGTTCGTGGGCGAATTAGCCCAATTTGGGCAACGATGGCAAAACCGCAAACAGGTTACGAACCTGGCGCGGTCCCGCTGGGAGGCTGCGCCGGCGGGGACCGCCCTGGGGCCCAAGAGTAGAGCGTATAATCGCGGTGCCATGGCGCGCGTGGTCTTCATGGGCACGCCGGAGTTCGCTCTGCCAGCCCTGGAGCGGCTGGCGGCCGGGCCCGATCCGGTGGTGGCCGTCTACACCCAGCCGGACCGGCCAGCGGGCCGGGGCCGGCTGGTCGCGCAGCCGCCCGTGAAACGCTGGGCGCTGGCGCATGCCATCCCCGTCTTCGCGCCCGCGTCTTTCCGGCGGCCGGAAGCCGTCGAGGAGCTTCGGGCGCTCCGGCCAGACGTCGTCGTCGTCGCCGCGTACGGCAAGCTGCTTCCCCAAACGGTGTTGGACGTCCCGCCCAAGGGCACGCTGAACATCCACCCCTCGCTCCTGCCACGCTACCGGGGCGCCTCTCCGGTCGCAGCCGCCATCCTCGCGGGCGACCGGCTGACCGGCGTCACGATCATACTGCTGGACGCCGGCATGGACTCGGGTCCCATCCTGGCCCAGCGGGAAGAGCCCGTGGCCCCCGGGGATACGACGGAGAGTCTGACGAGGCGGCTGGCGGCGGCCGGCGCCGGCCTGCTCATGGAGACGCTGCCGCGCTGGCTGGCTGGAGCGCTGCGGCCGGTCCCCCAAGATCACGCGAAGGCCACCCTGTGCCCGCGGATCGCCAAGGAGGACGGAGAGATCGACTGGGGCCGCAGCGCCGAGGAGATCGAGAGGCGGATTCGGGCGTTCTATCCGTGGCCTGGAAGTTCGACGTGCTGGCGTGGCATGGGCCTCAAGCTGGTGCGCGGGCGGCCGCTGGCGACGGACGGCGGGCCGCCGGGCACCGTGTACCTGGTAGACGCCGAGGCTGGGAAGGGGAAGGCCCTCGCCATCGCCTGCGGCCGCGGCACGCTCCTGGTCGAGGAGCTGCAGCCCGAGGGCAAGCGCGTTATGAAGGCCCAGGAGTTCCTGGCGGGCTACCGCGCCATGGTGGGCGAGCGGCTGCCCAGCCAGGCGGCCCGCTAGTCGGCCTCCTCTTCCTCGGCCTTCTCCTCGCCCTCGGCGCCCTCCTCGGCTGGGGCGGCCTCGCCCTCGGCCGCGGCCTCGACGGGCGCCTCTTCGACCTTCTCCTTCACCTCGACGATGGTCATGACCTTGGCCACCACCGTCGAAGGGTCGGTCAGAACCGTCACCTTGTCGTCGATGGCGATGGCGCTGACCGCCACGCTATCGCCGAGCTCCTTGAGCGCCGTGACGTCGACGCGGAGCTGCGGGGGCAGGTCGCCCGGCAGGCACTCCACGTCGAGGGCGTCGAGGAGTTGGGCGACGCGCTTCTTGAAGCGCTCCAGCAGCGGGTCGACGCCCTCCAGGACCAGGGGCACCTTGGCGCGCATGGTTCGGGTGGCCTCGACGTGGTAGAAGTCGATGTGCAGGAGGTCCTCGGTCAGAGGGTCGCGCTGGAGGGACCAGATGAAGGCGGTGCGCGGCTGCGCCTCGCCGGCGATCTGGAGCGAGATGGGGGTATTGCGGACCGTGCCGGCGAGGACCCGGATGAGCGCCTTGGTGTCAACCTGGAGCGCTATCGAATCGAGGCCCGCGCCGTAGAGGTTGGCCGGCGTGATCCCGGCGCGGCGAAGAAAACGGTTGTTCTTGCGGCGGAGGGCTCGCGTGCGGGCCGCTAAAGAGACCTGGCTCATGGGCACATCTCGCAAAGGGATTCCAAACGAAAAGGATACTCGAACCCGCCCGGGGACGCAACCGCAAACCTGAAGGGACACCCTTCGGCTATACTAGGCGCCACCCCGACTCGTCGGGGCCCCCCGGACCATGCAAGCGGCTCGCATCAGACGCCCTTCGGCGCTCCAGGCCTTCTCCTACAAGGGCTACGGCTGGTTCTGGGCGGCCGGAGCCTTCGGGTTTGCGTCGGTCCAGATGCAGATGCTGGCCCGGGGCTTTCTGGCCCGGGAGCTCACGGATTCGCCGCTGCTCGTGACCGTGACCTTCGCCGCGAGTCAGGTCCCGCTGGTGATCGCGCCGCTGGTGGGCGGCGCCCTGGGCGACCGGATGGACCGCCGGCGGGTCCTCTTGATCGCGGAGACCGCCCATGCGCTGACCACCCTTGTCTTTGCAGTCCTTATGGTGACGGATGTGGTCAACATCGGCTTGGTGGCGGCCTTTGGGCTGGTCTCGGGCCTATGCTGGAGCGCCGGGCTCCCCGTCCGCCAGGCGATGATTACGGACCTGGTCGGTGCACCGTCGCTCATCAACGCGGTTGTCCTGTTCACAAGTATCTTCAATGTGATGCTGGTGCTGGCGCCGGGGCTCTCCGGGTTCATCATCGAGCTGGCGGGCCCGGAGGGCTCGTTCTTCACGGGCCTCGGGTGCACGGTCGTCTCGCTGGGGCTCCTGGCCTTCGTGCCCAGGAGCCCTCCGCAGCCGGCGCGGCGGCGGGAGTCGGCCGCGCGGGCGCTCCTGGAGGGTGTCCGGTTTGTCCGCACCGAGCGTACCCTGCTGATGGTGATCGTGGGGCTCACCGCCTTCACGCTGCTCTCGCAGTCGTTCTTCTCCATCCTGCCGGTCTTTCAGCGCGACGTGCTGGAGGTCGATGCGTCCGGGCTGGGGCTCATGGGCACGATGATCGGCGTGGGGAGCGTCGTCGCGTCGGTGCTGATGGTGGTGGTGTCGGCCCGCCGGTACACGCCGGCGCTCATGGTGCTCATGGGGATCGGCCACGGGCTCGTGCTCATCGGCTTCTCCCAGTCGTCCAGCTATCCCCTGTCCCTGGTGATCCTGGTGGTCCTCGGGATCTTTCAGGCGTCCTTCCTGATCATGAACACCTCGATGGTCCAGGAGATAACGCCGAGGGAGATGGGCGGCCGGGTGATGGCGCTGCGGACGGTCCCATGGGGCTTCCAGCCGGTGGGGCAGGTGTCGCTGGGCGCGGTGGCGGAGGCCGTGGGCCCCCAGAGGGGGCTGGCGATGGTGGGGATCGCAGCCGTGGCGCTCCAGACAGGCGTGCTCCTCTGGATGCGTGCCCTGGGGAGGCGGCGGCGGGCCGCGGAGACCGAGACGCCTTCCGGCTAGCGCCCGGCGAGGTCAACGGAGACGGGCCGCCACGGCCTTCTTGATGAACTCCACGACCTGCTGCGTGGTGGTGCCGGGGCCGAAGACGCCGTGGACCCCCATCTGCTTCAGGCGCGAGTGGTCCTCGTCCGGGATTATCCCGCCGGCTACGATGATGGCGTCGTCCTTTCCCTTGGCCTTCAGCCCCTCGATGATCATGGGGAAGAGCTCCAGGTGCGCGCCGGAGAGGATGCTGAGCCCCACGACGTCCACGTCCTCCTGCACCGCCGCCTCGACGATCATCTCGGGCGTCTGGCGGATGCCCGTGTAGATGACCTCCATGCCGGCGTCGCGGAGGGCGCGGGCGATGATCTTGGCGCCCCGGTCGTGCCCGTCGAGGCCCGGCTTGGCGACGAGCACCCGGATGGTCTGCTGCTTTGTGGTCATGGGCGTTCCCTCCGAGCCGCGCGGGTGCTATGGGTGGCGGACGGGCGTGCAGAGCTCCGTGAGGACGCCCTTGGTGGACCTGGGATGGAGGAAGCCGACCATGCCCGCGAGCCCTGGGCGCGACCGCTTGTCGATGAGCTGGAAACCGGCGCGTTCGAGCTCGGCCAGCTCCTGATCGACGTCCGGCACCTCGAAGCAGATGTGGTGCATCGCCTCGCCGCGGCGCTCCAGGAACTTGGCCACGCCGCCCTGGGGGTCCGTGGGCTCGATGAGCTCGATCTCGGCATCTCCCACGGGGATGAGCGTCGCCTTCACTTGCTGCGACTCGATGAAGACGACCTTGCTCTTGGGCAGGCCCAGGACGTCAGCGAAGTCGCCCAGAGCCGCATCGATATTCTTGACGGCGATGGCTACGTGGTGAAGCTTCTTGACGTTCATGGGTACCTCTTTCGACGGGCTGGGGATGCCCCGGCCCCGTTCCAATATCCTACCTTGCTCCCGCTACCGCCGCTCCGCCTCGGCCAGGAGCTGCCGGGCGATGACGAGGCGCTGGATCTGGGAGGTCCCCTCATAGATCTCGGTAACCTTGGCGTCGCGGAAGTAGCGCTCCACGGGGCTCTCCTTGAAGTAGCCGTAGCCGCCGTGGAGCTGGAGGGCCGCCGAGGCGACCTGCATGGCCGTTTCGCTGGCGAAGAGCTTGGCCATGGAGGCCTGCTTGGTGAAGGGCAGGCGCCGGTCGCGGAGGCTGGCGGCCCGGTAGACCAGGAGGCGCGACGCATCGATGCGCGTGGCCATGTCGGCCAGCATCCACTGGACGCCCTGAAAATCGGCGATGGGCTGGTTGAACTGCCGCCGCCGCCGGGCGTGCCGCAGGGCGAGGTCCATGGCGCCCTGGGCGATGCCGGCGGCCTGGGCCCCGATGACGGGGCGGCTGCCGTCCAGGATCTGCATGGCGATCTTGAAGCCCTCGCCGTCCTTGCCCACCTGGTTCGCCGCGGGGACGGGCGTGTCCTTGAAGAAGAGCTCGGCGGTGGCCGAGGCGCGCATGCCCAGCTTATCGTGCTGCTTGCGCTGTTCGAGGCCCCTGGCGCCGCGCTCGACGAGGAGGGCGATGATGCTCCGGTGGCGCTGGGCCGGGTCCTGGGTCGCGAAGACGAGGAGCGTCTCCGCCGTATCGCCGTTGGTGATGAAGATCTTGCTGCCGTTGAGGACGAACTGGCCGCCCCGGCGGATGGCGGTGGCGCGGATGCCGGCGGCGTCGCTCCCCGCGTCGGGCTCCGTGTAGGCGAAGGAGCCGATGACCTCGCCGCGGGCCAGGGGCGGGACGTAGCGCCTCTTCTGGGCGTCGCTGGCGAAGCTCTGGATGCCGACGGTGGCCAGGGAGAGGCTGGCGAGGAGCGAGAGGCTCATGCTGGGATCGTAGCGGGCCAACTCCTCGATGGCGATGGCCGTCTCGAGGAGGCCGCCGCCGTGCCCGCCCAGCGCCGGCTCGATGCCCAGGCCGGTGAGGCCCAGCGCGGCGAGCTTCTGGTACGCGGGCCAGGAGAACTCCTCGCGGGCGTCGCGCTCGCGGGCCGTGGGCGCCAGCTCCCGGACGGCGAAGTCGCGGACGGTGCGCCGCAGGAGCTCCTGCTCTTCCGTGAAGGTGAAGTCCATATTCGGGTGCCTTAGGCTCGTGGAGGCCGCCCCCTCTCTCTAGCTCTCTCCCGCCAGGGGAGAGAGAACTTTTGGGAGCCTGCGAGGCATGCAGTGCATGGAAGCAGCACCTACTTCGCGGCTGTCCTTATCTTACTCCCTCTCCCTTGATGGGAGAGGGTAGGGAGAGGGTGATTTGGGATTGGGCTGCGTCAACGATGACCTCAATGACGCCCTCAAGATTTTGCGTTACGTCATTGTTCCAGAAGCGAAGGACGGCGTAGCCGTTGGCTTGCAACCAGCTCGTGCGCTCGCGGTCTTGCGCCGCGGAACGCTCAAAAGCATGCTGGGAGCCGTCCACTTCAATGATGAGACTGCGCTCGAAGCAGACGAAGTCCACGACGTAGGGGCCGATGGGCTGCTGGCGCTTGAACTTGAGGCCTTCCAGGCGCTTGGCTGCGAGGCGCCGCCACAGGAGGCCTTCGGCGAGGGTTTGCCTGGCCCGCAGGGCGCGGGCTCGTTGCGTGGCGGGCTTCAGCATATCCCCCCCTCTCTCTAGCTCTCTCCCGCCAGGGGAGAGAGAATTTGAGAGATGCGGGCGGTTGGCCCTAGCTCCCGGACGGCGAAGTCGCGGACGGTGCGGCGGAGGGTTTCCTGTTCGCCTGTGAGCGTGATATCCATCGCGAGTCAGCTATGCATCTATGTAGACTTGAGGGCGCGGCGGATCTTGTTTGGCAGATCGCTGATATCGGTACGGTAACGTTTCCACACATCGTTTGATTCGAAAGTAGACTGAAAAAACAGATATTTTGGACTTTTCTGGTTTCTAGTATTGGCCTCGAACTCCTCAGACGGTATAAGCCAAAGAGTTGGTTGGATTCGGAGCTCCCCGTGATCTACGGCGACGAAAATCAAGTAGTAGCCGCGCCGGGCTCGAAAACTTTGGCGCCAGACACTAGCTCTGAACACCCCCTTCTGTAGGGATTTGGCGTCCGTAGAGCTACTCTTCACTTGGACTAACAGAACCTCGCCCGTGCTCCCACGCCGAAAAAATATGAGGTCAATACCCTCATCGTCCGCGAACGGGGTGGCGAAGTTGATATCGGCGGCCGACTTTTGCGCGCAAGCCATTCCGAGGAGATTAGCGGCGATCTTGCCTTTAAGCGTGGTACCAAGGGTGTGATCTGTCATCCAGGCTCCTGAACTACCGCGTGCCCCACTAAAACACAATCGCCTCTCTGTACGTGCCCCACTCCTTCCGCAGCGTGTCGCAGATCTCGCCCAGCGTCACGTTGTTCTCGACGGCCTCGATGAAGACGGGCAGCGTGTTCTCCTTGGAGTGGGCCACGTCCCGAACGCGCCCCAGGCAGCGGGCCACGGCCTTCGGGTCGCGCTTCTTCTTCACGTCCGCTAGCCGCGCCATCTGCCGGCGCGCCGCCTCGGCGTCGATGCGCAGGAGCGGGGGGCGCGCGCTCTCGTCGGACGCGAACTTGTTGACGCCGACGATCGTCCGCTCGCCCGTCTCGACCTGCTGCTGGTAGCGGTAGGCGCTCTCCTGGATCTCCCGCTGCATATAGCCGCGCTCGATGGCGGGAAGCGCCCCGCCCATGTCCTCGATGGTCTTGAGGTACTCGCTGGCGCGACGCTCCAGCTCGCTCGTCAGCGACTCGACGTAGTAGGAGCCCGCTAGTGGGTCCACCGTATCGGCGACGCCGTTCTCATGGGCCAGGATCTGCTGGGTCCGCAGGGCGATAGTGACGGCCTTGTCCGTGGGGAGGGACAGGGCCTCGTCCATGGAGTTGGTGTGGAGCGACTGGGTGCCGCCGAGGACGGCCGCCAAGGCCTGGACGGTGGTCCGGACGATGTTGTTCTCCACTTGCTGGGCCGTGAGGCTGACGCCGGCGGTCTGGGTATGGAAGCGGAGCGCCCAGGAGCGGGCGTTCTTGGCGCCGAAGCGCTCGCGCATGATGCGGGCCCACATGCGCCGCGCCGCCCGGAACTTGGCCGCC
>CAZKTO010000033.1:0-28985 GCA_964555685.1 uncultured Dehalococcoidia bacterium | reverse complement strand
GGAGATGACCGGGATCTCCGCGAGCATGAAGTCGGCGAAGGGCCTGATGGGCTTGAGGAAGTTGAGGACGTCGTTGACGGTAGGCCCGAGGAGGTTGCCCAAGAAGGTGCCGACGTCCAGGTAGAGGTTGTTGAAGTCGATGCCGCCCCAGGCCTCGTCCAGGGTGTCCTTGGCCGCATTGGATGTGTCGAAGTCGAAGCTGAGGTGGAAGAGGCCAAGGACGCTGGGGAAGTTGGGGTTCGTGTCGCCGTCGGTGGCGATGCCAACCCGGACGCGGAAGTCCACATTGGCCTCCGCGTTGAAGGCGAGGTCGAGGCCGACCGAGAAGAGGTTGTCGAACGCCAGGCGGCCGTCGGTGGCCGTGTCGTCGTCGCTGCTGATGTCCAGGGTGACGGCAATCTGGAGGATGGACCGGTCGTCGTCGGTGCTGACGCCGCCTGGGGTGTCCCCATCGCGGACGACGACGGAGAGGAAGCCGAGGATGCCCTCGATGCAGCGCCCGTCAGCGTTGTTGGAGAAGCCGTCGAGGAGGGCAACGCCCGTGAGTTCGGTGTCGGTGCAGGCGCCGGAGAGATCGCCGAGGCCGACGCCGGCGGAGACCTTGAGCTCGGCGTCGTCGTTCGGATCGAAGTCGGGGTGGCTAGCACCGCGCCCGTGGCGGCCGGTGAGGGTGAACTCATCGTTTATCGTCCAGGTTTGGGCCGAGCCGCCCTCCAGCTTGCACTGGAGTTGGTTTATGGCAGGGACGTCGGCGACGACGCATTCGGCCCCGGTTGTGTCGTTCTTGAGGAAGTCGCCGATACCGAAGCCGTCGCTGGGGAAGTCGGCCCCGGTGACCTCCAAGATATCCGTGTCTGCGTTGGCGTCCGCGTCGGCGTCAGTGACGTCGTTCTGGTCGGAGGTGCTGCCAGGCCCGGCGGTGACCAGGTATGGCCCATCGCTGCGGCTCAGGCCGAAGTCAACGAGGACGCTCCAGCCGACCTCGGGCTGGATGCTGCCCCGGAGGCGCAGGGGCAGGCCCTGCAAGCCGAGGTCGAAGGGCAGTTCGGCGCCCGGCCCGGCAATGCCTTGGCCGAGGAGCAGGGTGACGCGGATGTCCTTGATCTTGGTCAGGAGGTCGCCGTCGGCGCAGACATCGCCCGCGTTGTCGCAAAGGACAGTGACCTGGACGTCGTCCAGTTCTCCGGCCGTCGTGTCGGAGTCGGGGCCGTCCAGGAGCAAGTTGACGGGGCTGACCGTGGTCAGGAGGTTGTGGACCAGTTCCTGGATCTTGCACCCGATGTCGAAGGGGTCAACGTCCGCGTCCGAGTCGCAACTCAATGCGGCGGTGATGAACGCGTCGATGTCCAGGGCCAGGCCGGCCAGGGGGGTGACGACGTTGTCGTTCAGGGCGTTGACGACGTCCGCGCCGGCGTCCAAAGCACCGCCGATGAAGGGGATGCTGACGCCCTGCGCGGCGCCGTCCAGGGAGTCCGCCAGGTCCTCCAGCAGCGGAGGAAGCATCTTGAGGAGCAGGGTCCAGTCCAGCAGCTCGCCCGTGATCTTGTCGAGGAGGGCCTGGAGGTCGGTCGTTTGCCAGCCGGCCGGATTGGCGAAGTCGGGGGCAAAGAAGCCCAGGTCGCCCAGGTAGGGGTTGAAGGCGACGCTGAGGGCGGCGCAGGCGTGCCCTTCAACGTTGACCTTGTTCGCCCAGTTGCCGTCGGCGTCCTCGTCGATGTTGGCGCAGTGCTCGGTGGTGCCACCGAAGTTGACGTCGGGCGGGGCCAGGCCGGCGACGAACTTGAGGAAGGGGAAGGACTGGTTGTTATCGGCGTCGTCCAGCCCCTTGCGCCTCAGGCGCCGAGCTTGGCGATGCCGAGGCCCTCGGCCTCGACGATGTAGACGTCGTTGAGGTCCCAATCGTTCTCGGTACCGCCGTCGAGACCGCACGTGACAGTCGTAGCAGTGAACGCCCCGACCTTGCACGAAGATCCGTCTGTGGTGTTGCGGAGGAGGTCACCTTTTTCGATCCCTTTCGTCGTGAAGTTGATAGCGGCGTCCGTGAGGACGGCGGCATCGGCGGAGCCGGTATGAGTGCCGATGGCGCCAGCCTGGTAGGCGTTGCCGTTGTCCCAATCGGCCCCGCCAGAGAGAACGCAGGTCAGGGTGGTGGCCGCGACGGCAGTGATGGTGCAACTCTCGTCCTTCGTGACGTTCTTGAGGAGCATGCCTGTGGCGACTCCCTTGTTCACGAAGTCGCCATCGGCGTCGGTGAGAGTGGCGAGATTGTCGCCGTCGTGAGTGCCCTGGGCGCCGATCTCGTAGGCGTCGCCGGCATCCCAGTCGTCTTCGGCGCCGCCCTCGAGGCCGCAGGTCAGGGTGGTGGCCGCGACGGCGCCGATGGTGCACTCGGAGCCGGAGCCGTCGCTGGTGTTCTTGAGGGTGGCGCCGACGGGCACCTCGGCGGTGACGAAGTCGGCGTCCGCGTCCGTCAATACGGCAGCATCAGCCGCGCCCGTGTGCTTCTGCGTGTCGTCCAGCAGGGGCTCGTCGAGGATCCGGGTTACGGCGGTGCCCAACTGGATCGTGATGGGGCCGATGCTGGCGCTCAGGTTGAGGTTGGCGGACCCGGCGCCGGCCTGGAGCTCGATGCCCGTGGTGTCCAGGATGACGATCTTGGGCAGGGCGAGGGCCAGCGGAATGCCGATGTCGATGCTGAACCGCGCGGCGTACTCGATCGAGAGGGCCGAATCGCTCTGGAGGCCGACCAAGTCGCCGCCTCCAATGGCAAAGTCGAAGGAGAGGTCCACCGGCGGCTTCTTGACGAGCACGTCGTTCGTATCGCACTGGTCGATGACGATGTTCTCGTTCGTGGCCTGGTTGTTGTCCTCGTCGGTGCAGACGCCGTAGCCGATCCGGATGACGAAGTCCTTGGTGTTGTTGCCGTCCACGTCGTAGTCGTCTCCGACGTCAAAGTCCATGTTGGACCCTGGGGCGCATGTCAGGGTGTCAGCGTCTCGAGAGATGATGGTGCAGCTCTTGTTGTCGGTGGTGTTGACGAGGGTGTAGCCGACAAGGATGCCCTTGGTGACGAAGTCAGCGCCATCATCCTCGAGGTTTTCATCGTTGGAGTCGGCGTCAGCGTCGGTGCCGGTGGCGTTGACGATGTCGTAGGTGTCGCCCTGTTCCCAGGAAGCCCCACCGGACAGGGCGCCGGTGCAGGTGATCGTGGTGGCGGTGTGCGAGTCGATGTCGCAGCTCTCGCCCTTGGTGGTGTTCCGGACGATGTGGACATCCAGCACGCCGTCGTCGAGGAAGTCGGCAGCGTCATCCGTGAGCACGGTCGTGCTGCTGGCCACCGCAGTATGCGTCCCGCCGGGGATGCCGAGGTCGATGAGTTCGAACTCGAGGGCCTCGTCGGGGATGCCCAGCTTCATCTCGATGAGCTCCTCCAACTTCTGGATGGAGGAGGGAGGCGTGACGACCGGGAAGTCGGCGGTGTGCTTGCCGGCGCTGTCGTGCCAAACGACGGTGATCTGGTACTCGCTGGGCGTCGTGAAGTTGTCGGTCCCCGAGCCGTCGTTCACGGTGAAGGCGGCGTTGGCGGAGGGGGTGGTGCCGGCGGTGGCGAGGCCGTTGCCGACCTTGTACTCGTCGCCGGGGTCAAACATTCCCCCACCGGTCAGCGGGGCCACGCAAGTCAGGGTGTGGACGCCGACTGAAGCCACGGTGCAGGTCGAGTCAGGGTTGTCGCCCGTGTTGGTGAGGGTGAGGCCAACCAGCTTGTTGGTGCCGTCGACCTGAATTTCGCTGAAATCGATGTCGTTATCGGTGAGGACGGTGGTCTGGCCCGCGGGCCCGTTATGGGTCCCCTTGACACCGGCGATGTCGGCTGCGTCCGCCGGTACGGTCGTCCCGGTCGCCGGTGCCTCGGTGATGATCTTCCAGAGGACGGACTTCGCCGCCTGGAAGGTGGTCAACTGGCAGTAGATGTTGCCACCGTCGGCAACGGTGTTGATGTTGCCCGATGGAGGATCGGCGTCCGTCGGACCGCACTTGATGGTGCCGGCGGGGACGCCCCGCAGTTCGTCGACCATGACCTTGATGTTCTGGATCTTCTCCACCAGCCCCTTGGTGCTGATGCCGATGAGGGGGATCTCCGCATGGACATCGACGCCAAGGGCGTCCAGGGCTGCGACCAGCTCATCGAGGCTGTCCAGGATGAAGGCCAGGAAGCCGAAGAGGTTGCCCTCGACCGTGTACTCGTCCCCGGACTTCCACGTGTTGTCAACGATGGAAATCGCCTCGCCGCTGGTGTGGCTGGCCGCGGTGGTGCCGTCCTTGGCCCGGACCACGGTGAGGACGTTGACCGCGATGGCGGAGATCTTCATGTGCTCTTCATCGATGACGATCGTCTGGTCGACTGAGAACACGGCGCCATTGGAGACGTCCACGCCGGTCTCGGCGGCGTCTAGGTCTTCGGCGAGCGTGGCGGTGGAGTCCACGAACCGGGTGCTGCCCGACAGGGAGCAGTCCACGGTGTCCGTGCCGGTGAAGGTGAGAATGGTGCAGGACGCGCTCGTGGTCTTGTTGACGAGCTTCAGGTTGAGGATGTTGGGGAAGTCCTGCGGGAAGTTCTTGGTGGTGTCGGTAAGCGACACAGCGCCGTTGGCGCCGTTGTGGGTGCCGGTGACCGTGGGGAAGGGATCGAAGTTCTGCAACTGAGAGGCGAGATCGGCATCGGCCATGATGGAGAAGCGGAAGATATGCGTGCCGTTGGTGTGGGCGGCTACGGTGGTGCCGTTCTGGGCCCGGGTGACGGTGAGGTCGTTGCCCGCGATGCCGGTGACATACAGGACCTCATCGTCGATGCGGATGTGCTGGTTGGTCAGGAAGGCCGTACCGTCGGGGACGGTCAGGGTGGTTTCCACGACGCCGTCCAGGCTGCCTCCATCGTCGTTGACGGTTCCGACGCTGCCGACGTCGGGGACGCAGTCGCTGTTGGGCTCACCGGCCACTTCCGGACCGAAGATGTCGGTCCAGTCGATGGCGACCTTGCCGCTGCCGAGCTCGGCGCCGCCGCTGAGCATGGCAGTTGCCTTGAGGCCGCCGGACATCTTCAGGTTGCAGTCGGCGTCAACACGCTCCGTCACCTCCGCCAGGAGGTCGGTGAGGAGGATGGCATTGCTGATGGGCGTCCCAATGCCCTGCAGAGTGATGCCACCGACGGTCGGGGTGATGTTGACCGCGAAGAGGGGCTTGGTGTTATCGAACTTGGCAACCTCGAAGGCGGTGCCAATGGGGTTGGCGTCGTCGTTGCCGGACAGCTCGACCTCGACGAAGCCGATGCGGCCCACGAGGATAAGCGTGGCCGTGATCGTGGCGTCCGAGATGCTGAACTCGTGCTCGGTAGCGCCCGTGCGGACCTTCATGAAGAAGCGGTCGCCGACGCTGCGGACGCGCTCGTAGACGTTGCCGTTGTCCCAGTCGCCACCCGAGATGGCGCACTTCAGCGTGGTAGCGCTGACGACCTCGGTGACCGTGCAGGTCTTGTCCTTGGTGACGTTCCTGATGGTGTCCCCCAGCAGGCCGGGGGTGGCATTGAAGTTGGCGTCGGTGTCCACCAGGTCGGCGCTATCGCCGCCGCCGTTATGGGTTTGCGTCTCGTCCAAGGCCGCGCCGATGGTGTTAGCGTTGGGGACGAGGATGACGCCGAAGGTGACATCGAGGCTGATGTCCCCGACGTTGACGGTGGCGCTGGCCCCGCCACTGGCGTTCAGCCCGGAGAGGTTCGTCCAATTCCGGAGCTGGTCGCCAAAGTCGATGCTGCCGGTGCGGGCGGGGGTATCGGCGTTCAGGATGGTCTTGGTGATGTGGTACGTAAGGGCATCGTGGGCGGAGTCGTAGGCAACGCCATCGGGCAGCCCGACGAAGTCGTTCAGGAGATCGACCAGTTCATCCACGCTCAGGGCGGGGTCCACGGTATTGGCATGGCCGCAGGTAAAGCTTGGGGGCGCGCCGCATGCCCCACCGGTCCAGGTCACGGAGATGTCGGGCGTGCCGCTGACGCTCGTGAACGTGGCCCTGACGGTGGGCGTGGTGCCGAGTGTCCCGTTCGCCGCGACGCCGGAGGTGTTGGCCCCGGCGGTGCCGCCGATGATGCTCCAGACGACTGTGCCCGATACGGGGCCCTCGGGGGCCAAGGCCTGGCAGTAGAGGGTGGAGCCGGCAGGCAGGTTGGAACTGGGCCCGCCAGGAGGATTGGTGGGTTGCGTGCCGCAGACGATGTTCGCGGCGGTCTGGCTCTGGAGGAAGTTCAGGATCGGTTTGGCGACGTCGAAGACCTTGCCGGCGGCGTCGCCGATATCGTTCAGGGTCCCCTGGATGAACGGCAGGGACGGCGCGGATGTGCCCTGCGCGCCGGTGAGACTGCCGAGGAGCAGGGCAAGGCCGCCCAGGACCTGGTTGGGGGTGATGTTGGCGAAGTTGGCCAGCTCTCCCAGGACCGGCGTGATGACCGTGCCGAAGCCATCGGCGAGGTTGTCGTCCACGATGCTGAGGGTCGCGTCGTCGGGCCCGCCGGTGATCACGGCACTGTTGAACTTGAAGGTGACATCGACGTCATTGCCCGTGGCATTGCCGAACGCAAACGAGGAGAAGATGTCCGCCAGGGCGGTGCTGAACAACTCGTCCAGGGTGATCTTGCCGTCGCCGTCGGGGTCCTGGAAGATGGCGCTGAACGCGATATTCAGCGTGGCGGAGGCGTCCACCGTGACATCCAGGAAGCCCAGGAGGGCACTGAACTGGACGATGGCCTGAGGCCCGTCGTTGTCAATGGCGAGGGTGATGATGGGCGCGGTGTCGAGGTAGAGCGCGAGGAGGGGGTCAGCCTGGGTAGCGTCGAACTTGAAGCTCAGGGGGACGGTGAGGACGAAATCGAGGGTGAAGCCGCTGCCGTTCAGGCTGATGAAGTCGTCCGTGGCGCCAGCGAAGGCCGAGCCGTTGAAGGAGACGGGAATGTTGACGTTCTCTCGCGTCAGGGTCAGCGTGAAGTCAATATCGATGACGTCGCCGTGGGAGCCTATGGTGACGCTATTGAAGGCGACGCTGACGCCGCCGAAGGCGAAGTCCGCACCGTCCAGCGCGGTGCCCAGAGCAGCAAGGTCGGCGGCGACAAGGCCAGTGACCGTGTCCTTGATGTCAGTGCCGGCGCCCGAAAAGATCTCGCTCAGGTTGAGGGCAGCGCCAGAACTGGGGTCCGTTAACGTTAGCGGGAGGTCCTGGCCCAGCTCATCAAAACCGCCGAGGGTGTCCATGAAGTCGAAGAACTGGCCGAGGCGGGACTTGATGTTGGCGACGTCGGTGGCCTCGTCCGGGTGGGCGAAGGCGGACGGTGGCAGGAGTTGGAGGACGTTGGTTGCGGCGAGGACGACCGCCAGGAGAAGATTGACGATCCATCTATATTGCCAGCGCATGGTTCTCCTTTGGTTATCCGTCCTCACGATGGGCTGCGTTACAGCAATGCTGGCGTGCGCCGGCCTTCCCTGAAGCGTGGTCAGGCTGCCGAGGCCTCATGGCCCAAACACGACAAGGGCGTGACAAAAAGGCGGGGCAAACTCTACAACGGCGAATCCACCGCTGTCAACCTAACCATACATACCTAAAGCTCCCATACGCCCGGGGGGTTCGTGAGGCATGTGTGTAGCCAGCGATGTGGTGGGAGTGTCTGGGCGAGCGATGCTGGAAGCTCCATCCTCCTACTCCCGCGCTCGCATTTTCGCAGGAATCCATCATGGCCTTGACAGGACACCACCGGGGATGAAAATGGCTCCGCCGTTTGAACCTCTCCCCCGGCCCTTCCATGGAAGGGCCACCCCTCCCCGCAAGCGGAGAGGGGGCAGGGGGTGAGGCGCCACTTTCGTAGCAATAAATAAAGAAGCCCATAGTGTTGCTTGCCGCTCGGGGAGCGCCCCTAGCAGGCTGCTGAAAAAGGCCCCGCTTTCTCGTCGTCGCGAGCGAGTCGGAGCCTGCCCCGAGTTCCTCCGAGGGGAGCGTGGCGATCTGGTGGCGGGGGTCCCCCAACCCCACCATAGGGGATTCGAACCTTCCGCAGGCTCACAAGGGAATCCTTCTGGCGCTGTCACTTTCGAAGACCCGCGTCAGAAGTAGGGCCAGCGGCCTGTTTTGGAGCACCTGCCCGACGACCAACTCACCGGCGCGATTACCTGGAATCCCTCGCTGCCGGGTGGCTGTCGATGACGTTGAGAGGCCTGGCGACGCGACTACGATACCGTGCGCCACCACAGCGCACTGCGGAACCTTACCCCAGACCAGTGCGCCCAGCAGACCACAGCGAGTATCCCGGCTGCACTCTCATGATGGGTGGACCGAAAAACGGGGGCAGGTCACTGGCCCCCATCTCTAGGGCCTGGCCTCTAATGATACCCGGGAGCCCCCCATGCGTGTGGGCGACCTCTAACTGAAGGCCGCCCCCGTCTTGGCCGGTAGGTCTGGGCGAATTGCTCGAGCTCCGCTAAGAGGATAAGCCACCTATTCGCAACCTTAGTCGCGGGAATTTTCCCTCGTTGGCACAGCTGAGAAATGGTTACCTGGCTGGCACCCAGCCGCCGGGCCGCTGTAGCACTTGTCACGTATTCGCCGATCTGTCCCTGCACCTGGGTATCGCGCTCCATGCGTTTATATGAGTTCCGTGGCCTACTGCGCAGCGAGGAGGGTGTTTCAGCAACCATCGAGATCCCCAGCCTCCAATGTGCTTCCGGGTGACGGCCAAGCCACAAGTGCCGAGGAACGGACCGACGACGTCCGCGTCATAGAGCCCTCTAAGGGCTCTCCGAAGACGATCCAAGCCTTCGCAGACCCATAGCCGCCCTTTGCCAAAGGGCGGGCAATCCTGTCGAAGGCGTCCGCCACCGCCATTTCCCAACCCTTAAACGAGATCGAGGGGCCAGCGAAAGCGGCGGGGCCGCTGCTATCCCACCGCCCATGCATGATAGAAAAGCATGGCACGGACAAACTCGCCACACTCAACACCTCGCCTCGTAGAGGCAACATAGCACGCATGGCCGCCGCGGGAATCAGTAGGCAAGGGGCAGATGCCTAGGTGACCCACCCTAGGTAATTCCAAGTCTGTCGTCGCTGGAGGAGGTCGGACGTGGGACACCGAGGATTGACGCAAGAGCACGTCGTGGGCGGCCTCAGGGAAGGCCGCGACGTCCTGCTCGCCCGGGTGGCAAGGAGGACGACCTGAATTGGGGAATCGCGGCCCGGGCTCTGGCATCCGCGCAGTTGCCGGGCCCGGCGCCAGGGTGCTCTCGGCTAGCTTGATCCGCGCCAGCGCTTGGTCGAAAAGCGGCGAGTCACCAGCCACCGCGTGACGCCCCCTGTAAGGAGAAGGCCGCCCACGATTCCCCATAGGATGGGGCTCTGCCACAACGGCGTTCCTGGCTGTTGGACAACGGGAACTGGGCCCGCTGGGGTTGGGGTCGGCGTGGGAATGGGCGTTCGTGTGGGGGTCGCCGTGCCTGCTGGTCGGGGCGTCGAAGTGGGTGCGAGGGGCGGTATGGGTGTCGGCGTGGGTGTCGGAGCAATAGTTGGGGTAGCCGTCGGGGGGATCGCTGAGGGCGTCGCTGTGGCTTTTGGCTCGGGTGCGGGTGTCGGTGTTGGCGTCGGAGCAATAGTTGGGGTAGCAGTCGGCGTAGACGTGGGAGCAAGGGTCGGCGCGGGCGTTGGGGTAGCCGTCGGCGTAGACGTAGGAGCAGGGGTGGGCTGCGGCCTGGGCTCAGGAGTTGGCGTGGGGGTCGGGGTAGCCGGAGGAGGTGGAGGAGTCTCCAGCGGAGGCACCGTTGCCACGCCCTCCACCAGGATGGCGAAGACGCTAAAGGTGGACACCGAAAGCCGGAACTGGCCCACAAAACCAGGCGGCGCCGGCGGCGACCCCAGCTCGAGGGTGCCGCCCGGGGCGTCCCAGAGGCCCGTCGCCCTGTTATAGCGCAGAAGGGCGAGCCTGGCCGGGTCGCGGCCTGCGGCCTCCCACAGCGCCGCATCCACCCGCAAGACGAGTTCCGCCGGCGCCGTGAACACGACCGGGGCCGGCGCGCCATCGACCAGCGTCACCAACTCAGAGGTGGCCCCGAGCGGGCCCCACTGGGGCGCTGCGACGAGGTTGAGACACTCGATCCTCACCTCTACCCGCGCCGCCGCCAGTGGTGGCGGAAGGAGACCCGCCGGGACCACGACCCGGGCTCGCTGATCCGGGGTCTCGATGGTAGTCGCTGCCTGGGGCTGGACCCTCTGCAAGGCCGCGCAGCGCACCGGCGACCTGGAAGAGACCACCGTGAGGCTGAAGGCCTCGGTCACGCTGGAGGCGTCGGTCTTGCTGGCTCCGGCCTGCACGCGCTCAGTCAGGATGGCCTGCTCGGAGCGGGGAAAGCCGGTGAGGATGGATTCGGCGACCGCCGCGGCGTCCGCGCGCGATGCCGCTACGCGCTGCTGGAGCGGGTCCGCCACGGTCGCGGCATCGGAGGTGGCGCTGGCCAGGGAGAGCTTGAAGGCCGCCCAGTGGTAGGTGGTGCCGGTCTCGTTTTGGTTCGCGGCGGCCGCCGTCCCCACGGTGAAGCCGTTGGCGTCCAGGGAGCGAACCATGTCGGCGGTGTTGGCTTTATTCCTGAACTGCAGCGCCGTGTTGGTGAATGCGCCGGTGGAGCGCGTCTTGTGGGCCCCTTCGATGTTCACGCCGCCCGCCTTCACGATGACGTAGGCAGGGGTGAAGCCCGTCCCGATAATGGCCCGGCCGTTGACCCCGTCTCCGGTGTAGGAACCTACGGCCACCTTCCCGGCCGCTGTCTTCCAGGCGACGTAGTGGAAGGCGATGCCGGACTCGTTAGTCTGGGTGCTGGCCCCCACCGTGAAGCCGTCGGCGTCCAGGGAGGTGATGCGGTCCGTCGCCCCGGCCTCGTTATCGAGCCGCGTGGCGAAGCTGGCCGCCATGGTGGAGGTCTTCAGGTTGATCTCCGCCGTGGACGCCGAGATGATGAGGAGCACATTCGGCTGGAACCCCAGGCCGGTCATGGACTGGCTGGTCCCGTTGCCGGTATACGTGCCGAGCTTCATGATGCCGGCGGCTGCCTTGAACGCGACCCAGTGATAGGTGGTGCTGTTCTGGTTGACCCTCACGTTGGTCCCCAGGGTGAAGCCGTCGCTATCGTGGGACTTGACCCGGTCCAGCGCCAGGGCGTTGGCCTGCCAGTCCTTGCTAAGGTTCGCGGGCATAGTGGACGTGCGGATGACGGGGAAGGCCACCGCGTCACCTTTGATGATGACGACGTCCGGCTGGAACCCAACGCCAGTGATGGGCCGGTTATCCGTGCCGTCGCCTATGTACGAGCCCGTGTTGAGCTGGATGTCCGTCGCTTGGCCAAAGAGCGCTCCGGAAATGTAAAGGGAAAGGGACAGCACCGAACCGGAGAGCCCGACGCCAACCCAGAGCAGCGACGAACGCCAGGCCGATTTCCTCGCAGGCACCGGCTTCACTCCCCCTTACGCGTAGTCTCGGGAAAACTGGGGTGGGAGGTGAAACCTAGATGTGGAGGCCGGCAGCGGAAACAGCCGCTCGGTCCGTCCCTGTATGACCATCTGGGTCCACTTCAGCGGCCAGCAACGGCCTGACGTTCCTTGACCTTGCCGGAGGCGTCCCGGACGATGTACTCGACTCTCTCTTGAAGCCGGGCTGCCTCGGCGCTCCCCTGGGGCTGGGAGCGCGCCAAGCCGCTCCCCATCTCGGCGGCCGACGCAACCTCTGCCTCTACTGACTCCTGCAGCGATGCCCCGTCCATGGCACCGGGTTGGCTCGGCCCCTGGGGCGCACGCAGAACCACCATCACCCCGATGACCACCGCCAGAGTGCCTCCGGCCACGGCTACAAGAATGAGGGGCCTGCGTTCCATCTTTCACGCGCCCCGACGAGGGACTTAGTCCAGGTTGATGGTCCAGGTGAACTGGACCGTGTCGCCGTTGGCCAGGTCGATGGTCACGGCCTGATGAGCGAGGATATTGGCTGAAGTGATCGCTGCCGCCCCGTCAGCCGTGTTATCCACCGGGGCCTTTGTCAGCACGATCCTGCGGATACTCGCGTTGCCGGTCGCCGTGAAGGTGAGCTGCACCCTCCCCTGACCGTCCGTGGTGGTGCCCACATCCGCAAACGCAGCATTAGCAGGGTTCTGGTCGCCCGCGGCGCCGGTGTCGCCGTCCAGCAACGTTGTGACAGAAGCTGCCAGCACGCCGTCCACTGGGTCGTCGGTGTTGGTATTCAGAGCGCCGATGCGTCGGAAGGTATCCGTGTCGGCGGTGACGCCGGTGCTGGGGTCGATGAGCCGCTTCATGGCGGTCTCCAGCGCCTCCCCGAGCACCGCGTTGTGCAGAACCCGGTGTTCTTTGACCCGGCCACTGGCATCCCGGATGGCGTATTCAACAATGCCGTTGTACCCGATGCGCTCGGTAGCCGCATCCCTGTTCCCAGGCAGGAAGGCCCACGTTGCCACCAGCGCTGCGGCGGTGGCCGACACCAGACACAGCGGCAGGACTACTCTGGACGTTCGTGGCATAAGGGACCTCCCGTGTGACACCCTGCATGATGTACTTGCGGGGTAGTGAAAGGAACGAATGAAACGCTGCACCGGACGTCGCGGCCTTTTTTCATACATACCTATGTCTAAGGTTACGGGCCACTCCTGTCAATTGTCAATGAAGAACCCGAGGTTTGCTCTCGCCAGGGGTTACCGATAGGTGGTCGGCCAGGTCGCTGAGGCAAATTGCGCAGGTCTTTTTACCCCCCGACCGCGGCTAAACAGGGTAATGACCCAGTTGACTCAGTAGGCGGCTTGGCCGAGAATGGCTGGGTAAGAGGCAGCGTGGGGCCAGTCCCCTACCACCGAGGGAGTCACCTGATCGTGACCGTCGAGCTATATACATACGGGGACGAAGGTCCTTCTCGAGCGCGATCCTTCTATCAAAGTTGTGGGGCAAGCGGACAGCACCCAAGAAGCCCTGCGCCTCGTTGAAACGCTGTCCCCGGATGTGGTCGTGCTAGATATCCGCCTCCGGACGGGGAGTGGCATCGAGGTCGCTCGTGCCCTCCGAAGGCAGGGGGCGCAGGCTCGCGTTCTAGTCCTCACGGCCTACGATGACGAACAATATGTGACCGCCCTCACCCGGGCCGGCTTGAGCGGCTACATCACCAAGGACGTTGCCGGTGCCGACTTGATTAAGGCGATTCATGAGGTACACGAAGGAGAAGGCGTGCTGCCAGGCACGGTTGCTGCGACAGTCCTTCACAGTCTTTCCCGCTCAGGTAAGGATTTCTTTCGGCCGGCCGAGGCACTGAGTGCGCGCGAGATCGAGGTCCGCGAACTGATCGCGCAGCACTACCGGAACGAGGCCATCGCCCAACGGTTGAATGTATCTGTGCGTACCGTCGAAACACACGTTGCGATCATCCTGGGGAAGCTGGGGGCCAAGTCTCGTGCCGAGGCGGTCCAGCGGGGGCTCCTGATGTCCGACTGATCGCCTGTTGTGCCGGCGAAGGGCGCGTCGAACAGACGACACTTCCCGTATGTAGGAGCCCGCCTATGTAGTACGGATTACCGCAGCCCGGACGGGTGCTAACTTAGGGCCGCGTCACGGTGAGAACATGCAACAGCCACGGGGGCATGCCTTGAACAAAGCTGTCATAACGATGCTGCTGGTAGAGGATCACGCTTTCATGAGGGAGGCTACCAAAGCGGTCCTAGCGGAGGACCCGACTCTGAAGGTGGTTGCGGAAGCAGAGGACGCTGCAAGCGCCCTTGAGTTGGTCGCTGAACTGCTGCCCGATATTGTGATCGCGGACATTCGGCTGAGAGGGTCCAGCGGTATAGAGCTCGCCAAGGCCATCAACCGAACGTACCCTCAGGTGAAGGTGATTGCGCTGAGCGCATTTAGCTTTGACCAGTACGTGAGGGCGATGTTGAAAGCGGGAGCCAAGGGCTTTTTGCTGAAAGATGCATCCGGACAAGAGCTGATACGGGCGATACACGAGGTGTATGAGGGCCGGGTGGTCTTTTCCTCGGAAGTGGCAAAAAGCCTTGTTGCGTTGCTCACAAAGGAGGAGAAGGCTTGGGCGTAGGTCCCGTCAAAAGGTCTGACCCTGCGAGAAGTCGAGGTCCTTGAGTTACTGCGATCCCCCCTGACACGCAGAGAGATCGCGGTACGGCTAGGGGTATCAGCCAAGACAGTGAACACGCATATCGCCCACGTCTCGGCGAAACCCGGTCAGCCGAACCGCTCCAAGGCAGTGGAAACAGCAGCCGCTGCCCGCATCTTGCAACCTGTCACGGGCTTACCGTAGCGCGGGATATCCAAGTTGCGGTCTCTAGGTGCTGCAGAACTAGCCGCTGGGGACTCGGTCGAAAATTGATAGACGAAACCTCTTGGAGGAGTGCCCATGCGCGGGAAGGCCGAGACCCAGGCGACTATGCTCTCCATCGTGACGCCCGACTTGCTGGTGCCGAAGGAGCACCCCATCCGCCCTATCAAACCCATCGTGGACCGCGCTCTGGCAGCTCTATCGCCGACGTTCGACGCGATGTGTGCAGAGACGGGCCGAGCGTCTATCCCGCCGGAACACCTGCTGAAGGGTTGCCTGCTCATGGCGCTCTTCTCCATCCGCAGTGGGCGCCAGTTCTGCGAGCAACTGGAGTATAACCTGCTGTTCAAGTGGTTCCTGGACCTCAACGTCATCGACCCGGCCTTCGATCCCACGGCCTTCTCGCAGAACAAGGAACGGCTGCTCCAGCACGACGTGGCGCGGCAGTTCTTCCAGCGGGTGCTGGAGGAGGCCAAGGGGCGCAGGCTGCTGTCGTCGGAGCACTTCACGGTCGACGGCACGCTGCTGGAGGCCTGGGCCTCCACGAAGAGCCTGAGCCCGAAGGATGGCAGCGGTGGTGGTGCTGCGAGCGGCGGCCGCAACCCGGAGGTGGACTTCCGAGGGGAGCAGCGTCGCAACGCCACGCACCAGTCGACCACGGACCCCGAAGCCCGCCTCGCCCGCAAGGGCCTGGGACAGGAGGCCAAGCTCTGCCTTGCGGGGCACATCCTGATGGAGAACCGCACGGGCCTGGCGATCGATGTCCGGATCACCCAGGCCACGGGCAGGGCGGAGCCGGAGACGGCCATCGAGACGCTGGAGCGGCTGCCGGGCCTGCACCAGATGACCGTGGGAGCAGACAAGGGCTACGACCCGGCGCCAGTTCGTAGAAGCATGCCGGGAGATGGTGGTAACACCCCATGTGGCGGTGAAAGTGACGGGCTCGGCCCTGGATGACCGTACGACCCGGCGCCAAGCCTATAGGGTCAGCCAGCGGGCGAGAAAACGAGTGGAGGAAATTTTCGGCTGGATCAAGACGGTGGGCGGCGGGCGGAAGCTGCGGTACCGAGGCGTCGCCCGGAACCAGTTGTGGGCGGCGTTGACGGTAGCAGCCTACAACCTGGTGCGGATCGCCAAGCGCATCCTGGCTCAAGAGCGGAAAGAGGCCCGCAGACCAGCGCCCGCTTGACCTGCCCAGGGCAAGGTCTGCCTTCCGCGGCCCCGCAGGCCCTGGACAGGGCCTCCCGAGGCCACGGAATCCTCTCCCAGACTCCCTAGCGCAACCCTGAGATACCATGAACCGCCAGCACACTGACCTCACTCAACGCCGAACGCTAGTTGTTCAGCACCCTGCTAAGACGCCTCCGACACTGAACACTGCTCTTATCGGGCGCGAAACAGGGAAATGGTCTGTCAGAAACCACAGCTTGGTGCTGTCCCTTTCCAGCAGCACGCTAGGGAGGGCGGTCCCCGCCCTTGACGGGGGGGCAACAGTCTCTGCTGGCCTCTTATCGTCTTTCCTCCGAGCCCGGAGCTCCTCCCCGACCCTCCGGATGCTGGGGCCGTGGGGCCCGGCATTCCTGACCTCCGGCCTGGCGGAAGATTGCCCGGACGCGGCCGATGAGCGCGACATGGCTGAAGGGCTTTACCATGTAGTCGTCCGCGCCTTGCGCCGAGAAGTGGGCAATCTCGACCTGGTCGTCCCGGCTGCTTAGCACGAGGACCGGGGTATCCGAGAACTCTCTGAGCAGCTGCAGCACTCGAAGACCGTTCATATGGGGGAGCACGACGTCGAGGATCACGAGGTCGGGCGCGCGATCCCTCGCAAGTTGGAGTCCACGCTCCCCATCTGTGGCGCCCAGTATCTCCGCGTCGGGCCACCCCAAGGCCAGGCACAAGGACACCACTCGGACCATCTCTTCACTACCATTGATAACCAGGAACTTCACCAGTCTGCCTCGGGCCAGACCAGTCCGGCTGCGGCCAGGTGGCTGCTCGCCCGACAAACTTGAGAGGCCAGGAGGATGGCCACGTGGTCTGCGGGAGCACAACCTACAGCCCGAGCAGCCTGCTCTATGTCAATGGCGCCATCGCTTCCCTTGACATCCAACACCGCACCGGCTATTCGGCATCTATGGGCAGGAGACCAAGGATATGCTGGTTGTCTTCGGCGAGGACGCCTAAAAGAGCTTCTACGACGAGATATTGCATCAGAATCCGCTCCTCCTCGCTCGTTCTCAGGATGGACGCCAGAATGCGGTACAGTTCCGCCCTTGACTCGCCATGTCTTACCGCCTCCAGCTGTAGCCAACTCGCGCTCGAACGCCGCCTGCGGGTGCTCCGTCAAGCGGCGAGCAATGACTGATGGGTCGGTTAGGGCCGCGATGAACTCCCTCCTCTGCCGGTGGGCCTGGTTCAGGGTGCGATGCCGCCCAAACAAGCTTCACCTTCCGGGAACCAGCGGCATGCTCAGGCCCTCGGCGGAGAACTCCAGAGCCGGCGCAAGGAAGGGTTGCTCAACGCGCGGGTTGACTGCCGTGCCAGGCCGTGCGACAGGGCTGTTTGAAGGGCATCTCTTGGTCATGTGCTCCAGCACCCTCCTCAGCCGTCCGGCCTGCGTGGTCTTAGGTGTTGGGGCCAGGATCCCAGCTGCAACCGCCTCCCCGACGGCCGCCGAGATTCTGGTCTGACCAAACTTCGACAGAATGTGACCGACGTGCGTGTTCACGGTCTTTGGAGATACACCCAAACGGCGGGCGATCTCCCGCCGATTCAACGCTAGCTCGAACAACTCGAGGACCTCCACTTCCCTCAACGTCAGACCCCTGGTAATCCCCGGGCAGCGGGGCTGTTCCTCTTGTGCAACCATGGCAATAAGCCTGGTACCGATCTCCGGCGAGAGCGCTGAGCGCCCTTCCCAGACCTCGTGCACAGCGCGTACGAGCTCCTCACCGGAGGCATCTTTGAGCATGTATCCCTTCGCCCCCACCCTTAGCATGGCCCGAACGTACTGATCAAACCCGAACGCGGTGAGCGCTATGATCTTTATCTCTGGATACGCGTGGCCGACCGCCCTGGCGAGGTCAATGCCGCTCGACCCCCTCAACCGAATATCGATGATCACCACGTCTGGCCGAACCCGCGGAATGAGAGCCAGCGCACCCGCCATGTCATCGGCTTCCCCCACGACCTGGAGCGACGGCTGTTGCTCAAGCAGGGTCCTGGTCGCCTGCCTTACGAGAGTGTGGTCCTCGACAAGCATCAGACGTATCGCCCGTTCCTTCAAGGCAGACCCCTTCTGTCATCTAGCTCTGGGTTTAGAACCGCCGCTTTAAGCCTAGCAGGCACCTGCGGAAACGTAATCGGTACCCACGGGCCGCGCGCCTAGGTAGGGGGCGTTTTGGCTTCATCGACGCTGCGAGGCCGTATGCCCGTATCGTTATCAGAGTTGCCGCTACGAAAGTGAGAGGGGGACACCCCGTAGATTAGCGCCGAGGAGGACCGAGAGAGCTTACGGCTTATTGGACTTCAACATGCCGCGTCGGATGGCGATCTTAATCGCCTCGCCACGGGATGTGGCTCCAAGCTTCCCAAGGATGCTGGCCACATGGGCTTCGACGGTTCTAACCGAGATTTCCAACCTTTTCGCAATGACGTGGTTGCGATAGCCTTCCGCCACCAGCTCGAGGACCTCAATCTCCCGGGCGCTGAGATTCTCTGCGGGCCTGTAGGTCCTTTGTTGGGAGCGAGAAGCGTTCCGAAGCACTGTTGCGGCCACTGCTCCTATCAAGACCCCCTCGCCCCGGTATACCTGGTGGATCGCCTTGATCAGGTCGCTTGCAGTCACGTCTTTCATCACATATCCGCTCACGCCAGCCCGGGTGAGCGCCGTCACATACTGCTCATAATCGTACGCGGTGACGACGAGTACCCGCGCGAGGGACCGCCGCCGTTGAAGAGCTCTGGCGACGTCGATCCCGGTGCCGACCCTCAGGCGAATGTCCAGCACCACCACATCTGGGGCGAGTTCCTCCACCAAGCGCACCGCCTCTTCAGCGCTGTCGGTCTCCCCTACCACTCTGATGGAAGGGTCCCCCTGGATCAGGGCTTTTGTCCCCTGGCGGACCAAGATATGGTCTTCCACCAGCACAACCTTGATTTGCTCCAGTTCCATCGAGCCAGGCTCTCATGCGGCAGGTTGGGCAGGTTGGCGGAGGGGAATGGTCATCTCTACCCTCGTCCCACAGTCAGGCCTACTGTCGACGCGCAGTTGCCCTCCAACGTGGCTGATCCGCTCCCGCATCCCCACCAATCCGAGGCAGCCTTGTGTGATAGCCACCCGTTGTCGCTGCTGGTCAAACCCGGTGCCGTTATCTTGGACCTGGGCGCGGACGCAACCGCCATCTAGGGAGAGGGTAACGACGACCCGCGTGCCCCGAGCGTGCTTGACCACGTTAGTAAGAGACTCCTGCACGCTCCGGTAGACCGTCAACTCAACTTCTCGAGGTAACCGTGCGTCCTCCGGAAATCCGGCGGCGTCGTAGTCCACCGAGATGTCACTCTGGCGCACCATGGACTGCACAAGCCAGTCTATCGCGTAGCGGAGGCCCAGATCGTCCAGGACCGGGGGCCGCAGCGCTGTGGCGATGGCGCGCAGCTCTTCCGCCAGAGAACGAGAGACCTCAGCCGTTTCTTCCGACGAGATGCCGACCCGAGATAGGTAAGCTGCGCTCTGCAGCGGGCCGTCATGGATCTCCGCTGCCAAGCGCGCCCTCTCCTCTTCCTCAGCCCGGATGAGCTTCCGGTTAAGGCCTTGGAGCTCCGCGGTCAGTTGTGAACGTGCAAGGAGCATGCCCATCAAGGTCCCCAAGGGCTCGGCCAATTCAAGATCATCGTGGCGAAACGACTCGCCATCAAACTTCGGGCCCAGCCACAAGGCCCGCTCGCCCTCAAGCTGGAGCACCAGCACTGGTTCTCCATCCAGGTAGCGAACCACGATCCTCTCGGAAACGGCGACATCGTGCCCCAGGGCCGCCCTTCGCAGCTTTGCTGCAGCTGGGCCACCGCTAAGGAGTTCAGACGGTATGTTGTCGAGATCGCCGACCAGAAGGTAGCCCTCGATGGCCATGAGCGCCGACACTTGCTGGAGGATCTTCACCATAGCATCGCTCTGCTGGGCTGAGGATCGGGCCTGCCTTGCAAGCCCACGTACGACCTCTTTGTAATCGTATGCGTCACGGTAGACCAGGCGATCAACGAGATGCTGTATTCGTGGGCGGAGCTGAGTGAAGGCCAGGGCGGCCAATGTCAAAGCTGCACCGGTCACCCAGATCCTCCTTCCCTCCGTGCTGAGCAAGCCGGGCCACTGCTTGGACGCTGCCCACAGGACCAACGTCACCAGTGCCAGCAGCCCTCCGGTTAGCAGGACATATACTCCTCCCCGCCGCATCAGTCGGCGAATCCCGAGGAGTTCATGCCGCAAGACTCCGTACGCGAATGCCGCTGGAATGGCGACCAGAGCGAGGGCGGCGAAGTGGGCGTCCACAGCGGCCTCGTTCCCCAATGCTATCGGCACGAACACGAGCACGAGGAGTGGCGAAAACCCCGCGATTACACCCAGGGTCATAAGACGAAGCACAGCCCGGGAGTCCCCGTTAGAACTCCTCAGGTACGCGGTGACCAGGGTGATTACCGCAAGAGAGGAGAGAGCGATGAAGTATGCTGCCGCCGGTATGCGGACAAGCTCGTAGGCGTTTGGCTTTACCGTTGTCACCGAAAGGTATGCGAGCGCCAGAAGTCCACCGGCGCAGCCTGCGATGATCTTGGTCCTCTTGACCAGATCGACGGGTCCGGAAGAGATGTCTGCGAAGAAATTGAATAGGCCCCAGAAGCCCAGCAGCAGCACAGGGAACTGCAGCGCCAGCGCCCACGCAGCTTCTACCCCGGCCGAAGCTGGCGAGAGGACGGTGGCCAACCCTGCGGTCAGGGTTAGCAGCCAGAAGGATCGGGCGGCTTTCAGGTCAGGGCGACGCCAGCGGACCAGACACCCTAGGGCAGCGTAGAGCAATCCAACCGACGGCAACGACCATCTCCCCGCCCCCCGCCCCTCGGGACTGGGCGTCGCTCGCACTGTCTCGGTTACGCCGCCGCGTGTTACCTCGACAGCTCTGGGATCCCCCGCCACCCAGTCGGAAGGTTCTGCTACGTTCGCGACAGCGTCCCCCACGCGCAGCCCGCGCTCCCACCCCTGGCCAACGGGCATGACCCACGAAACACACAGAGGACCCGGATCGCACGGGGATAGGCGGACCGATAACGTGGGCTCGCGTGAGGCAGAGAACTGGGCGAGCCCGAATACAGCCAGGACGACCGTCAGACCTCCAAGAGCGAGGGCTTGGGAACCAAGGAGAAGGCTACCTGCTGCGGGTTGCTGGGTCCGACGGATTCGCATGGCTCTCTCAGAAGCTCGAAAAGCGGCCCTGTGTCGCATCCCCGCTGAAATAGCCGGTCCAGGATTCTTTCGGCTTGCATTCTATACCAGTTGGCCAGCGCCAGGGCGAATTGCGTACTTCCACTCGCTTCGATCGACTCTCGAACCACGATCTCCTCTTCCCTGGAGAGGCCTCCTTCAATCAGCCGATCCCGCAACCGGTCCCTGTCGGGGGAGTCACCTCGGAGGCGGAGGAAGAACGCGATGGGGAGAGTCTTCTTTCGCAAACGAATGTCCGAACTTTCCAGTGCCCCTGTAGAGGCGTCGGAGGCGTCATCGATAAGCTGATTGCAGGTACCTATGAGCCGCCCCAAGGGGCCTAGCTCATCTCGAAGCGCAGGGTCCCCTCTGGCGGCGATAGCACCGGCGAGAGCCATGGCCTCCCCGAACGCTCCCGACTTACACTCAGTCATCAGCTTAGCCTGGTCCAGGCCTGCGTCAATTCGAACCTGGAGATCCATGTCCATCTGCTGGCCTCCGCATGCGGCTATTAGACAGCGGAACACTGGACTCCAGTCGATCCTCACCGCGCCGGCCCCTGATGCCGTGCGTGCCTCTTCTAGCAATCTCCCTGCCAGGAAAATCAGGGCAGGGGCCACCTGGAGGTCCGCGGGGGTGGACCGCCGATCGCCGTCCGCGACACGGTCGAGGACGTGAGCTGCGGTCGTCAGAACCTCCATGGCGCCAGCTGCCAAGACCCCGGCGTCGCCAGTCCCGCCGGCTGCGCGAAACGCCCCGATAACGAATTTTGCCGCTCGCAACTGGGCGTCCGGATGTAGCGCGTTGGGGTATTCCAAAAGAGAGGCGACAACAAGCGGGCGAAAAGCGGCGTCGGCTACGTCCGAATCCAGCGCGGCGCGGATAGTAGCCGGGACCGGCGCGGCGAGGATGCCTAACACGACTAGAACCAGCCAGCTTGCACGGGCCTAAGGTACTCAGCGGAGATCGTTGGTGTCTGGCCCGTCCTTGCTTCTACAACCAGCGATGCGTCTCCCTTGCCGAGGAGCGATTCCAGAGCCTCTCGAATCGTCGCAAAGTTCACGTGTTTACTCCCTTCTGGGCTCGTAGCCTCTCCCCCGCGGTTTTAGAGCCCGATGGGAGTCAAGCAGACGCGAGCGCTCGACACAACCGTGAAAAACTAGGGTAGGGAGCAGTACAGGCGTGCGAGATACGTAGGTGTCTACAGAGTCAACAGCCCTTCGTCGGGACGGACGAACAGGCGTACTGGAAGCTATCCGGCTTTGTTGACATCCTTGGTTAGGTGGCTAAACGTGTGAGGGCGAGGGCCAAGGGGCGATTAAGAAAGCAAGGCCTGAGGCGATAAAGGTTGTAGACCAGTCCCAACAAGAGGACTTGGAGCTCTTGGGTTGCCAGGGAGCGACCAGGAGCTCGTGCCGAGAGCTTCCGTTTGACGGCCGAGAAGATAGTCTCCACGAGGGCTCGCTGGGTATCGCGCTCGTTGGGGAAGGCCGCGCGCATCTGGGCTCGAACGCCACGCAAATGAGCGGGCCGGGCGCGTTCCGGTGCGACGACAGCGCCTCGGCAGCCCAATCCGAACGGGCGATACGCGGTCCGGGGTGGGACGTTGGCGTAGAACTGGTCGTGATGCTTGGCGGCCCCGGGGGCTGCGGGTCCCGCCGGCGGCTATCAGGGTCCCCGACGGAGCCGGTCCAGGCAACAAGCGTTAGTCGTCACCCGAGGCTAAGCCGCGGCCAGCAGCACTGGTAGTCGGTGTTCACGAGGGAGTTCGACTCTCCCCGAACTCCCCGTCCACTCTGGCATCCTCTGAATATGTGAAAAGGGACGACGCCTTGGAAGATCCACGGGACGAGATAGTGGCTCCCGTCTCTTGGTCCTCGTGTTCGGCCCAGCTATGCAGCCCCGGCCAGCCGCTCCAACCACCCACCAACGCCCAGAACCTTGATTCCGGATGGAAAGACCTGTGTAGATGGCGTGCGCTCATCCCAGGATGAACGAACGATACCGAAAAATCTCACCCTGCGTGGGCGCACAAGACGAGCATCTCACTGAGACGGTCGCCTCTCGAAGCCTTGCCCAGATAACCTGACCGCTATCGTCTTTGGCAAATTGTGACCACAAGCCAAAGGCTGGGATGGGGGTGACCGTCACCCCCCACCTTCTGTCCTCCCCCGCAACGGGGGAGGAGATAACGCGGCGCGACCGGCGGTGCGGGCACTTTTAGTGCAAGGCCCCCCATCCCCAGATTCTTCGTCCGAGGCGGACTCAGAATGACAAACGATGCCGCCATCCTAGCTTGCACATGCGGACACGTCATTAGGACGCGATTGCCTTGCTCCCTCTCCCCCACGATAGCGCCGGCGGGCACCCCGCATGCTACCATGAGGCCCGCGCCGGCGGGGAGCCGCCAGAGACGCGCGGCTACCGCACCAGCCGCTCCCGCACCTCGGGGTCGGTCACCTCGCAGGACTCGCGCCTGCCCCAGATGCGGTAGCGATGCCCGGCGACCGCGTCGTAGACGAAATCACGCAGGAGCGGCGGGACGATGACAAAGGCGTACAGGCCGCGCCACGGCCCCCGGAGCCCTCGGACGATGCGCAGCCAGGCCCTCGAACGAATGTAGGCGCGGCCGTCCTCCACGAGGACCAGTGTGCTGCTCAGGCTCGCCGGCGAGAGCTGGAGCCGCCGCAGGATCTCCTGTCCCGCCTCGGACTGCAGCGTAGCGAATCGGAACCGGCGCCGCGGGTCGCGACGGGCGATGAAGCGGACAGAGCCATTGCACAGGTTGCACGCGCCATCGAAGAGGACGGTCAGCTGGGCGCTCTCCATCGCTATCCTCTCTCGCGGCGGGCCGCCGGGCGACGGGGCTCGATGCTTCATTACACTCCACCCCGACGAGTTGGGGCAAGCGCGGCGCGAACCTCTGGGTCGTTGCACCGCCCTCCCAGACTTGAACGCGCTCCAGGCCACTGCTAGACTCGGCAGCGTCGGAGGGCCAAGAACGCCCCGACTCGTCGGGGCACTCGTGGACGGGGATGTGCGTTGGCGTCCCGTCCACCTCAGAGAAGGAGGGTCTCGATGGGAGAAGGAGCCATGAAGTGGATGCAGGCCGCAATGGCGGAGGACGTGGGCAACATCGTGGCCATGGAGCACGTCAACATCACCGTGCCCGACCCGGTGAAGGCGTCCGTGTTCTATCTCTCGGGCCTTGGGCTCACCCGGGACCCCTACATGATGGTGGGGCCCGAGAACATGTGGGTAAACGTGGGAGAGCAGCAGTTCCATCTCCCATCCCGTAGCCCCGCGCAGGTGGTCCCTGGCCATATCGGGCTCGTGGTGACGGACCTGGCCGCGTTGCAGGAGCGCTTGAAGTCGGTCCAAGCCAAGCTCGCGGGAAGCCAGTTCGCGTGGTCGCTCGAGGATGGGCACGTGGCGATCACCTGCCCGTGGGGGAACCGCTTCCGGTGCCGCGCTCCGAGCACGGAGTTCGGGGGGATGGCGCTCGGCATCCCGTACGTCGAGCTCCTGGTGAGACCGGGCGCCGCCGCCGGGATCGCGCGGTTCTACAAGCAGGTCTTGGGCGCCCCCGCCGCGCTCGGCCGAGGGCGGGACGGCGTGGCGGCCCGCGTCCCCATCGGGGCGAACCAGGCCCTGATCTTCCGCGAGACGCGCGAAGAGACCCCGCCCTACGACGGCCATCACGTCGCCGTCTACATGGCGCAGGTCTCGGGGCCCTACCGCTTTCTCAAAGAGCGCAACCTGGTTATGGAAGAGCTCGTCCGGCACCAGTTCCGCTTCAAGGAGATCGTGGACCCCAAGACGGAGGACAGGCTCGTTACGTTGGAGCACGAGGTCCGGAGCCTCCTCCATCCCATGTACCACCGAGCGCTGGTGAACCGAGACCCCACGCAGTCGATCCGGAGCTACCAGCGCGGGCGTGACGCTGCGGGCGCTGCCGTGCGCTAGCGCTCGGTTGCGCGAATGACCGAACGTTTGAACGTGCTCAAAGGACCTCTCCCCCAGCCCCTCTCCTGAACGGAGAGGGGCGATACCCTCTTCCTCTTTAGGGGCCTTGCCCCAAAAGTGGTGGCGCCAAGCCCGGACCCCCACACCCCCTCTCCCATCAAGGGAGAGGGGGGTTTGAGGCAAAGCAGAACAACGAAAGGTCTCGGGTGGGGATCCCGCCCAGATTCTTCGCGGAGTTCATCCTGAGCGAAGCCGAAGGGCTCAGAATGACATTTCGCCGGGCGCACCCTGGGCCGGGCCCCCGGTGCGGTACAATGTCAACAGGGGCGCCCAGGGTGCGCGCCCTTGTTCGTGTTTATAGGCTATGGACCTTTTGACTCTCGCTGGTCTCGTCGGGGGCCTGCCGGGCTACCGGGCCGTCGTTCGCGCCATCGAGGCGGGCGGGGAGCCGGCCACGGCCTCGCTGATCGATGCGGCCAAGCCTCTGCTCCTCGCCGCGCTCTGGCGGGAGCGCGGCCGGCCGGTGCTCGTCGTGACGGCGCGGCCCGAGACGGCGCGTCACCTCCACGAGCAGATCGGCGCCTACGCCGGCGACGACCCCGGACTCCTGCACCTGCCCGAGCCCGACGCCCTCCCGTTCGAGCGCCTCGTGTCCGACCCGGCGACCGTGCGCCAGCGCCTGATGGTCCTGGCCCGCCTGGCCGGCGTCGAGTACCCGTCCGGCCGCCCCGGCCCCGACGTGTCGGGATGCGGGCCGGCGCCGCTGGTGCTGGCCTCGGCCTACGCCGTGGCGGTCAAAACGCTGGCCCCGGACCGCCTGCGCGCCGCGACGCTGCGCCTCCAGCGGGGCGGGCGCGCCGATCTGCTAGAGCTCCTGAGGCGCCTCGCGGCCCTGGGCTACCGGCCGGAGACGGCCGTCCAGACACCGGGCACCGTCAGCCGGCGCGGCGGCATCGTGGACGTCTACCCGCCCGCGTCCGCTGGGCCCGTCCGAATCGAGCTCTTCGGCGACGTGGTGGAGAGCATCCGCTCCTTCGACCCCGCGACGCAGCGCTCGGGCGATCTCCTCTCGTCCGTCTTGATCACGCCCGCGGACGAGGCCCTGCCGCCGGAGCGTGGCGAGGGCCTGCCAACATTCGACACCGGCCCCCTCAGCCCGGAGGCGCAGGCGCGGTTCACCCGCGATATGGACCGGCTAAGGGCGGGCCAGTGGTTCGAGGAGATGGAGCTCTACCGGGGCATCCTGAGCGGGAGCACGGCGCTGGACTACCTGCCGCCGGATGGGCTGCTCGTCTGGGACCAGCCCGCCGACATCGCCCAGGCCCTGGACGAGATCGCGGCCCAGGCGGAGGAGGTGCGGGCCGGCCTCGTCCGGGACGGTGCGCTGCCGGCGGAGATGCCCGCCCCCTCCATCAGCTGGCGCGAGCTGGAGGAGCGGGGCCGCGCGGCCCCGCGGCGCCTGGTCCTGAACGCGTTTGGCGGGGCAGAGGCCACGCTGCCCTTCGCCGCCGCGCCGGGCTATGCGGGGCGCACGCGCCTCCTCCTGAACGGCGTGGCCCAGTGGCGGGCCGAGGGCCGGCGCATCGTGCTCGTCAGCCAGCAGGCCCCGCGCCTGGCCGAGCTCCTTCAAGACGCCGGCATCCCGGCCTCGCCCGCCCCGCGCCTGGCGAGCCTCCCGCCGCCCGGGAGCGTCGCCCTGGTCCACGGGTCCCTGAGCGCCGGGTGGGCCCTGGAGCCCGAGGCCATCGTCCTCCTGAGCGACGCCGAGCTCTTCGGCATCACCAAGAAGTACCGGGTGGCGCGCCGCCGGCCGGTCCAACGCCAATCGTTCCTGGCCGAGCTCTCGGCGGGCGACTACGTGGTGCACATCGACCACGGCATCGCGCGGTTCGCCGGAACGCTGGTCCGGCGCAGCGGCGACCGCGAGCGGGAGTACCTGGTCCTGGAGTACGCCGCCGGCGACCGCCTCCTGGTGCCGACGGAGCAGATCGACCGTGTAGGGCCGTACGTCGGCGCCAGCGAGCGGCCGCCGTCCCTGACCCGCCTGGCCACCCAGGAGTGGAGCCGGATCAAGGAGCGGGTGAAGGCCTCGACAGCCCAGGTGGCGCGGGGGCTCCTGGCGCTCTACGCCGCGCGGGAGGTCGTCGTGGGCCACGCCTGCGGGCCGGACACGCCCTGGCAGGGAGAGCTGGAGGCCTCGTTCCCCTACGTCGAGACGCCCGACCAGCTCCGCGCCATCGGCGAGGTCAAGGCCGATATGGAGCGGCCCAAGCCCATGGACCGGCTCATCACCGGCGACGTCGGCTACGGCAAGACGGAGGTGGCGGTGCGGGCAGCGTTCAAGGCGGTCACGGACGGACGGCAGGTGGCCATCCTCGTCCCCACGACGGTGCTGGCGCAGCAGCACTTCACCACCTTCTCCGAGCGCATGGCCCCCTTCCCCGTGCGGGTGGAGATGCTGAGCCGTTTCCGGTCGCCGCGGGAGCAGGATGCGGTGGTGGCCGGCCTGGAGAGCGGCGCCGTCGACATCTGCATCGGGACGCACCGCCTCCTGCAGAAGGACGTGCGGTTCAAGGACCTGGGCCTCGTGGTGATCGACGAGGAGCAGCGGTTCGGAGTCGTCCACAAGGAGCGGCTCAAGGAGCTGCGCCGGGAGGTGGACGTGCTCTCCATGAGCGCGACGCCCATCCCGCGGACGCTCTACATGGCCCTCGCCGGCGTGCGGGACATGAGCATCATGGAGACGCCGCCGGAGGAGCGTCTGCCCATCAAGACCTACGTCTCCGTCTTCAACGAGGCGATGGCGCGGGAGGCGATGCTGCGAGAGCTGGAGCGCGGCGGGCAGGGCTTCTTCGTCCACAACCGCGTGCACAGCATCGCCGTCATCGCCGATCGGATCGCGCGCCTGGTCCCCGAGGCGAAGGTCGTCATCGCCCACGGCCAGATGCCCGAGGACCGCCTGGAGGCCGTGATGCTGGAGTTCGCCCAGGGGAAGGCGGACATCCTCGTCTCCACCACCATCATCGAGTCGGGGCTGGACATGCCCAACGTCAACACGCTCATCGTGAGCGACAGCGACCGCATGGGGCTCTCGCAGCTCTACCAGCTCCGGGGCCGGGTGGGCCGCGGCGCCACGCGCGCCTACGCCTACTTCTTCTATCACCCGGAGCGGCGCCTCACGGAGGCGGCCGAGAAGCGCCTCAAGACGATCCTCTCCGCGACAGAGCTGGGCGCCGGCTTCCAGATCGCCATGAAGGACCTGGAGATCCGCGGGGCCGGCAACCTCCTGGGCGTGGAGCAGCACGGGCAGATCGCCGCCGTGGGCTTCGACCTGTACGTGCGCCTCCTCGCCGATGCCGTCGCCGAGCTGAACGAGAACGGACTCGTCGGGGCGGGCGGGCTGAAGGCCGGCCTCGAAGGGGCTCCGAGGCCCCCGCTCAGCGGGTACCCGGGGCACCCGCCGCAGCCGGCCATCGACCTGCCGCTGCCGGCCCACGTGCCCGAGCCCTACGTGCCCGATCTCGCCACGCGGCTGGGCCTCTATCAGAAGATGGCCGCGCTCCAGGAGCCCACGGACGTGGACGCTCTCGCCGAGGAGCTCAAGGACCGCTTCGGCCCATGGCCGGAGCCGGTCGAGAACCTGCTCTTCATGCTCAAGGTCAAGCTGCTGGCGGCCCGGGCGGGCGTCCTCAGCGTCTCGCATGAGACGGGCGAGATCGTGCTGGCCGGCGACGAGAAGACGTGGACGGCGCTCCTGGGCGTGCAGCGGCCCTACGGCGACGGCGTGCGCATCGGCCACACGCGGGTGCGGCTCGACATCAAGCGCCTCGGAGGCCGCTGGCGCACCGTGCTGGAGCGGGTGCTGACGCAGGTGGGCGAACAGGGCCGGGAGCCGGCGCGGGTGGTGCGATAAGGGAAGAGCAGAAACTGCGAAGCTATCCCCAAATACCCTCCCCCTTGATGGGGCTTTGCACGGAAAGTCGCAATCGCCATGTCACCCTGAGTCCCGACAGGTCGGGACGAAGGGTCTGGGGAGGTGGGGTTCTTCTGTTGAGCCACCCCGCCCCAGATTCTTCGCCCCGACACGTCGGGGCTCAGAGTGAAGCTCCCCGCAGCCCCGACGAGTCGGGGCGGGGCTTCTGGTGTCTGAAC
>CAZKTO010000032.1:0-30297 GCA_964555685.1 uncultured Dehalococcoidia bacterium | reverse complement strand
GCTGTCTCTACGACAGCACCCGCCCCGTGTCCAGCAGGTGCCCGCCGTCCACCACGAGCACCTGGCCCGTCACCATCCGCCCGGCGTCGCTCGCCAGGTAGAGGGCCGCCTGGGCGATGTCCTCGGGCTCGCAGAGGCCCAGCGGCTGGCGCTTGCGGTAGTTGGCGTGGAGGTCCGGCCGCTCGGTCATGCGCTGGCGCAGGCGCGGCGAAAGGGTGAGGCCGGGCGCGATGGCGTTGGCTCGGACGCCCCCGGCGGCGTACTCGAGGGCGATGGTGCGCATGAGGCCGATGATGCCGGCCTTGGCGGTGGCGTAGGCGTGCTTCTTCCACGCGCCCGCCAGGCCCGCCACGGACGCCGTCGCCAGGACGGCGCCCCCGCCGGCCTTGATGATCTCCGGGATGGCCAGACGGCAGAAGAGATAGGTGCCGAAGAGGTTCACGTTGTAGGTCTCGTTCCAGACCTCGATGGGCGTTTCGGCGACGCCCTTCTCCTCGTTCATCGAGTAGCCGGCGACGTTGTACATGATGTGGAGTTGGCCATAGGCGCGCAGGCAGGCCTTGACCGTGGCCTCAGCGGACGCCGGCTTGGTGACGTCCGTCTCGGCGAAGATCGCCTGGCCGCCGCTGTCCTCGATCTGGCGCACGGTCTCCAGACCCCGGGCCCGGTCGATCTCGGCCACGACGACGCGCGCCCCCTCGCGGGCGAAGAGCGTGGCCCCCGCGCGACCGATGCCGCCGCCGGCCCCCGTGATGATGGCGACCTTGCCTTCCAGCTTCCCTGCCATGGCGCGCCCTCCTGGCCGAAATGTCATGCTCAGTCCGCCCAGGTACCCCGACACGCCGGGGTGGGACGAAGCATGACCTTTCCCCGCGATGCTCCCGAGCTAACGGAGAACGGCGCCAGCCTAGCCCCAGGCGCGAGGGGTGTCAATCGCCCCTTGGGTTCGCCCGCGGCGAGCGTGGGCGCCGGCGCCGGGATTGAGGATGCCTGCGCGCTCGCGTTCGAGGGCTCGCGAGAGGACGCCCGCCGCCGATTGCTCCAGGGGGCCCGCTCCAGGTATAATCGCGGGCGCTATGGGCCCGCGGGAGCTGCGCCGGCGCCCGGTCGTCGCCATCGACGGCCCTGGGGCCTCCGGCAAGACGACGGTCGGCCTGGGCCTGGCGGCTCGCCTGGGCTACCGGCTCGTCGATACGGGCGCCATGTACCGCGCGGTGACGCTCCTGGCCCTGGAGCGGGGCGTCTCCGTGGACGCCGATGGCCCCCTCGAGGCCCTGGCCCGCGCGATCTCCATTGACCTGCGCGACGACCGGCCCGGCACGCCGCCCAGGGTCTTCGTCGATGGCCACGACGTGACGGCGCAGCTCAACGCCCCGAGGGTCGACCGGGCGGTCTCGCGGGTCTCCATGGCGCCTGGCGTTCGGACGGAGATGGTGCGCCGCCAGCGCGCGCTAGCGGGCCAGGGCGGCATCGTCATGGTGGGGCGCGATATCGGGACCGTGGTGCTGCCGGACGCCGGCCTCAAGGTCTTCCTCGATGCCTCGGCCGAGGAGCGGGCGCGCCGCCGGCATCGCGAGCGCCAAGCCCAGGGCGAGTCCGTCTCCTACGAGAGCGTGCTGGAGGAGCTGCGGCGCCGCGACCGGCTGGATAGCGAGCGGGCCATCTCGCCCCTGGCGCCGGCCGCCGACGCCCGCCACATCGATACCGACGGACACACCGCCGCCCAGGTGATCGACGCCATATGCGAGCTCTTGGACAAGGACTGAGGCGCCAGTATCGCCTGGCGTTCTACTGGTTTCTGACGAGGGTCGTCGCCTGGCTGCTCTTCACCCGCCTCATGCACAGCCGCATCGAGGGCCGGGAGAACGTCCCGCCGCGGGGGGCCCTCATCGTCGTCTCCAACCACATGAGCTGGATGGACCCGCCGCTCCTTGCGTTGGCGCTCCCGCGCCGCATCACGTTCACGGCCAAGACGGAGATCTACCGGAACCCCCTGGTGGGCTTCGCGGTGAGCTCCTACGGGGCTATTCGGGTCGCTCGCGGCAAGCCTCAGCGGCAGGCCCTGGACGAGCTCCGGGGGCTTCTGGCGCGAGACGGCGTCGTCTGCCTCTTCCCCGAGGGCACGCGGTCCCGGGGCCAGCTGGGCCGGGGCCGGCCCGGCGTGGCGATGATCGCCATGAGGACGGGGGCGCCGGTGCTCCCGGTGGCCATCACCGGAACGGAGCGCGTCCGCGGCGTGTTGGGTCTCTTTACACGCCCCACGATTACTGTTAGCATAGGCCAGCCTTTTACCCTTCCACTTCTGGAGGGCGCCGTCGGGCGGGCGCAGTTGCTCTCGATGTCGGACATGATCATGGGGCGTATCGCCGCCCTGCTGCCTCCCCGCTATCGAGGACACTACGCCCTTCAACCCCGTTGAGCGGCCGAACGCCGCGGAGGCGGATGCAGCCCCGGCTGAGGTGACCAAGACTCGTGTGCGGCATCATCGGCTATTGCGGCCCGGCCCAGGGGGGCAAGGCCCTTCCCATGGTCCTGGAGGGGCTGAGACGCCTGGAGTACCGCGGCTACGATAGCTCAGGCGTCGCCATCGTGGACGACCGCGGACGTCTGGAGGTCCGCAAGAGCGCCGGCAAGCTGCCCGGCCTCGTCGCCGCCATCGGGCCGGAGATCCACGGCTCCCTGGCCATCGGCCATACGCGCTGGGCCACCCACGGCGGCGTCACCGACGCCAACGCCCATCCCCACATCGACTGCGCCGGACGCGTCGCCGTCGCGCACAACGGCATCGTCGAGAACTACCGGGAGCTCAAGGAGCGGCTGCTCGCCCAGGGGCACCGCTTCCGCTCGGAGACCGATACCGAGGTCATCCCCCACCTCATCGAGAGCCACCTCCAGCAGGGCAAGTCGCTGGAGGAGGCGGTGCGGCTCACCGCGCGGGAGTTGGCGGGCGCCCAGGCCATCGTGGTCCTCAGCCAGGACCATCCGGATCGCCTGGTCGGCGTGCGCATCGGGCACGCCGGCGGTCTGGTGGTGGGCTACGGCCGGCACGGCGGGCGGTCCACCGGCGATCACGCCACCTATCTCGCCAGTGACCTCACGGCGCTCCTGGGCGAGGCGCGCCACATCGCCTACCTGGACAGCCGGGAGATGGCGACGGTCACCAGGACCGATGCCTACTTCCAGGACCTCGATGGCGCGCCGCTGACGAAGCGGCCGGAGCCGGTGACCCACGACCCGGTCTCGGCGGCCAAGGGCCCCTACCGGCACTTCATGCTCAAGGAGATCATGGAGCAGCCGGAGACGCTGGTGGCCGCCCTTCGAGACCGCATCGATTTCCAGTCCTCCCGGGTCATCCTGCCTGGCCTCCCCTTCGATGCCGGGCGGGTGCGCGGCATCAGCCGGGTCGTGCTCCTGGGCATGGGCACCAGCTACTACGCCGCCCAGGTGGGCCGGGCGATGATCGAGCGGCTGGCCCGCATCCCCACGGAGGTGGACAACGCCTCCGAGTTCCGCTACCGGGATGCTCCTTTGGACTCCTCGGCTCTCGTCGTCTCGGTGACGCAGTCGGGGGAGACGGTGGACACGCTGGTGGCGATGGATGAAGCCCGGCGGAAGGGGACGGCGCAGGTCCTCGTCTGCAACGTGGCCGGCTCGGCGGCCACGCGCATCGCGGACTATACGATCCTCATGCACGCGGGGCCGGAGGTCTCGGTCTGCAGCACCAAGACCATGACCGGCTCGATGGTCTGCCTGTTTCTTCTGGCGGTGGCGCTGGGCGAGCTCCGCGGGACGCTGCCGGTCCGGGAGCACGAGCGTTTGATCGAGAGCGTGACCCATCTGCCCCAGGTGCTGGGCGAGGTCCTCAAAGCGGGCGCCGACTATGAGGGCCTGGCCAAGAGATACGGCGGCGCCTCCGACTTCCTGGTCCTGGGTCGCGGTCTCACCTACCCCATCGCCCTGGAAGGGGCCCTCAAGCTCAAAGAGGTCAGCTACATCCACGCCGAGGGCTACGCCGCGGGCGAGATGAAGCACGGGCCCATCGCCCTCATCGACGAGCGGATGCCCGTGGTGGTCCTGGCGCTCAAGGGCCCCCTCTACGACAAGATCATGAGCAACGTCGACCAGGTGCGTGCCCGGGGCGGTCGCGTCATCGCCATCGCCACGGCCGGCGACGAAGCCATTCGAGAGAAGGCCCACGATGTCCTGTACGTTCCGGAGGTGCCGGAGCTGCTATCGCCCATCGTCGCGGTGGCGCCGCTCCAGCTTCTCGCGTACCATATCGCGGTGCGGCGCGGCTGCGACGTCGACCAGCCTCGGAATCTGGCCAAGACCGTGACGGTGGAGTGAGCCACCGTCACGGTATCCAAGCGACCGGTCAAGGATCCAAGAAAAGGGAGGTCATACATGGTCCAGGAGCACATCAAGAAGTTCGGGATCTATCTGAACGCCAAAGAGAAGAAGGTGGTGCGGATCAACTCGCCCTACTGGTTCCCGCCGGCCCCGGAGTGGGTCCTCCTCACGCCGGAGGTCAACATGACGCTCCTGAAGATCCGGGAGCTGGCCGACCAGAAGAAGCTCGTGCAGAGTCCGGAAGAGGTCCAATGGACCTCGATCCCGGTGCTGGACTAGGGTAGGGACTGGGAGCTAGGGACTGGGTACTCAGTCAAGTTAATTTCTGCATGTTGTCATGCTGAGCGGAGCGAAGCATCTGGGGTCGGGGGGCCTGTCCAGTGAGTGCGTGCCCCACCCCAGATTCTTCGTCGCTGCGCTCCTCAGAATGACATCTCCAAAAAACTATCGTGACTGAGTACTAGCGCCCAGCTCCTAGAAGAAGGAGCGCCTCCTATGGGAGGACTGACCAAGAGAGCGGCCATCATGGGGGCCTACGAGCACCCGGGCCGCCTGATCCCCGATAGGTCCACCTGGCAGATCCAGGCCGAGTGCGCCCGGACGGCCCTGGCCGAGGCCGGGCTCACCATCAAGGACGTCGATGGGTTCATGACGCCCTCGGGCATGGGCCTGGACGCCATGTACATGTACGAGTACCTGGGCCTCAATCCCAAGGTCTTCGATTCGACCCAGGTGGGCGGGTCGTCCTTCCTCCTGCACACAGCGCGGGCCGCCGCCGCCATCGCCGCGGGCCAGTGCGAGGTGGTGCTCATCACCTACGGCAGCAACGCCCGCTCTGCCCAGCGGGCCATCGGCACGGGCGGCTTCGGGCGGGCCATGCTGGCGCCCTGGCCGGATAGCTTCGAGGCGCCCTACGGCTCCATCCTGGCCGGGATGTACGCCACCGTGGCCTCCCGCCACATGCACGAGTTTGGGACCACCAGTGAGCAGCTGGCCAACATCGCCGTCGTCACGCGGCGCCACGCCTCCATGAACCCGGACGCCATGTACCGCGACCCGATCACGGTCCAGGACGTCCTCAACTCACGAATGATCTCCTGGCCGCTCCGCATGCTGGACTGCTGCGTCATCTCCGATGGCGGCGGCGCCGTCGTCGTCACGAGCCCGCAGCGCGCCCGGCACTGCAAGACGAAGCCGGTGTGGGTCCTGGGCGCCGGCGAGGGCTACGCGCACCTGAGCGCGGGCAAGCGGGACTGGGTCACCATCGCGGCGGCCCAGTCGGCCCCCAGGGCCTTCGCCATGGCTGGGGTCTCCCACAAGGACATCGACCTGCTCATGCTCTACGACTCCTTCACCATCACCGTCCTGACGACGCTGGAGGGCCTGGGCTTCTGCAAGAAGGGAGAGGGTGGCGCCTTCGTGCAGGGGAACCGGCTGGCCGTCGATGGCGAGCTGCCGATGAACACGGACGGCGGCGGGCTCTCCTCGAACCATCCGGGCATGCGCGGGATCTACCTGATCATCGAGGCGGTGAAGCAGCTCCGGGGCGACTACAAGGGGACGCCGCGGCAGGTGAAGGACTGCAAGACCGCCCTGTGCCACGGGACCGGCGGCATGCTGGGCTCGCGCCACAGCGGCGAGACGCTGATCCTGGGGAGGGACTGACCCGAAGGGTCATTGCGAGGAGTCCGCGACGAAGCAATCTCAGCCCTTGCCACCCCGCCGTCATTAGGAGACACGCTCATGGCGACCCAACCCTACGTGAAGCCGCTTCCCACCGTCACCGCCGAGACGAAGAGCTACTGGGACGGCTGCAAGGCCCATGAGCTGCGCATCCCCAAGTGCCAGCAGTGCGGCGCCCTCTTCTTCCCACCCCAGGGCTTCTGCCCTCACTGCCTCTCCGACAAGATCGGCTATCAGAAGGCCAGCGGCAAGGGGCAGGTCTACAGCATGTCCATCGTCCACCAGAACCGGATGCCCGGCTTCAAGGACGAGGTGCCCTACATCATCGCCTACATCACCCTGGACGAAGGGGTCCAGATGTTCTCGAACGTCATCGGGACCAAGGACCCGTACCAGGTGAAGGTGGGCATGCCCGTCGAGGTGCTCTTCGACGACGTGACGCCGGAGATCACCCTGCCCAAGTTCCGCCCCCGGCCGTAGGCCCAAGGGTGTCTGAAGACCGCCCTTCGGCGGGCCCGGCACTTGTGGACAAATTGCCCGTAGGGGCGGGCCCCCGTGCCCGCCCATCTGGGGCTTGCGGGGTTCCCTACTGCGCCACGAGGCGCTCGAACCGCGCCCGGCTGCGGTAGGGCCCCACGACGGCCAGCTTCACCTTCTCCGGCTGGAGCACGTCCTGGGCCACGCGCTGGAGGGCGTCCGGCGTGAGGCCGTCCACTACCTCCAGCACCTCGTCGATGGTCCGCACCTCGCCCATCAAGAGCTCCTGAGCGCCCACCCATCCGGCCATGCTGCGCGTGTCCTCCGTCCGGAGCAGCATCCGGCCTCGCGTCATCTCCTTGACCTTGCGCAGCTCCTCGTCCGGGACGGGCTCCTTCAGGCGGTGCATCTCGGCCTGGATGCTCTCGACGGCCGAGTCGATGCTCTTGGGCGGGACGCCGGCGTAGACGGTGACGGCGCCGTCATCCAGGAAGTGACTGACGAAGCTGTGGACGTCGTAGGCGAGGCCGCGGCGCTCGCGGATCTCCAGGAAGAGGCGGCTGCTCATCCCCTCGCCCAGGACGACGTTCAGGAGATCGAGGGCGTAGCGGTCCGGGTGCAGGCTGGAGAGGCCCCGGTAGGCCAGGCAGAGGTGGGCCTGCTCCGTGCGATGGGGCCGGAGCCCCACCTGGGGCTCTTGCTGGCCGTTCTTGGCCGGGAACCAGGCGCGCGGCGTGGAGGGCTCCCAGCGTCCCATGAGGCCCGCCACGGCCTCCACGACCTCGCCATGGCCGACATCGCCCGCCACGACGACGACGGCGTTGTTGGGCACGTACTGCCGCCCCACGTAGCCGACGATGGCCTCACGAGTGATGACGGCGACCGACTCCTTGGTGCCGCCGACCTCGCGCCCCAGGGGCTGGTCGGGCCAGAGCACCTCATCGATGAGCAGGTCGGCCTGCTGCTGGGGAGAGTCCTTGATGGAGCTCAGCTCCTCGAGGATCACCTTGCGCTCCCGCTCGATCTCGGCGGGGTCATAGACGGAGTCCAGGATCATGTCCGAGAGGAGGTCCAGGGCCACGGACATGTGGGGCCGGGCGACCTTGGCCCAGTAGACGGTCATCTCCCGGTCCGTGCCGGCGTTCAAGTAGCCGCCGATGCCCTCGATGGCCTCGGAGATCTGCTGCGCGTGGGGCCTGCGCTTGGTGCCCTTGAAGAGCAGGTGCTCGACGAAGTGGGAGAGCCCCGCCTCTTGGGTCGTCTCGTACCGCGAGCCGGCGCCGAAGTAGAAGGAGACGCTCACCGACCGGGTGTGGGGCATGGGGACGGTGAGCACTCGAAGGCCGTTCTGGAGAGAGGTCTTTTGGTACATGGGGGCACGTCCAGGTATAGGGGGCTGCGGCGTTAGTCGCGGGTCCAGACGATGTCGCCGCAGAGGTCGGGGCGGTGAGAGCGCTGGGAAAAGTCGCGGAACAGGGCCTTCTCACGGCCAAGCACCGTGCCCTGGCCGTGGCCGGGATGGACTTGGATCGCGTCGGACAGGATGAAGATGCGCTGGGCGAGCATGGAGACGAGCTGGCGGAAGTTCTCGGGCGAGGTGGTCCTGCCGGGGCCGTTGGGGAAGAGCACATCCCCAGAGAAGAGGTGGTCGCCCCAGATCAGGGCGGTGCCACCACTGGTGTGGCCCGGGACATGCACGGTCCGGAGCGTCACCCGCCCGAAGGTGACGGCGCCCTCGTGCTGGAAGGCGTGCTCCGGCGGGAGAGGGAGGAGACCCGCCTCCGAGGGGTGGACCCAGACCGGCGCGCCGGTGGCCTCCTTGACCTCCCGATGCCCCAGGATATGGTCCATGTGGCAGTGGGTCATCAGGATGGCGGCGACCTTGGTGCCGCGGGCCAAGGCCAGGGCCTTCTGGGGCTCGGCCGGCGTATCGATAACGACGCTCTCCTGGGTCTCGGGGCAGACCAGAACGTAGCAGTTGTTATCGTATGGGCCGGCGCTGACCTTGCGAATCTCAAGGCCAGCGCTTTGTGTGGCGGGCACGGCGACTCCTCCGGCGACACGCTTGGGCGACAACCCAGGATAGCAGAGCGGCAGGCCCCCGTAAAGGAACCGGCCGCGCTCACCGCAGACCTGATAGAATGCTCACTTTGGGGCAGCCAGCGGACCCATCGCAACGTATGAAGAAGCAAGCGGTCATCTTCGACATGGACGGAGTCGTCACCGATAGCGAGCCCTTCTACAACGAGGCCGTGAACGAGGTGCTCCGCCCCCTGGGGCACGAGCTCTCCGCGGAGGACCACCGCGCCATCATGGGCAGCAGCATCGACTATACGTGGAGCTGGGTGGTCCGGCGCTTCGGCCTGGAGGACGATATCGAGCGCTGGAAGGCCCAGTACGATGGGGCGGTGCTGGCTCTCTTGAGCGCGAAGGTGGAGCCCGCGCCCGGCCTCTACGTGCTCCTGGAGCGGCTGGAGGCGCGGGGCGTCAAGATCGGGCTGGCCACCTCGTCCCAGCGCAACTGGGTGGACGCGGTGCTGGAGCGGCTCCAGGTCAGCGGGCGCTTCCAGGCCATCGCCACGACGGAGATGGTGCGGGAGGCGAAGCCGGCGCCGGACCTCTATCTGCTGGCGGCGGCCCAACTGGGAGCGGCCCCCGCGGCCTGCCTCGCCATCGAGGACTCACCGCGCGGTATCCAGTCGGCCAGGGCGGCCGGCATGACGACCATCGGCGTCCGGACCCAGGCCATCGCCCACCTCGATCTCTCGGCCGCCGACCGGGTCATCGACTCGCTGGAGAAGTTCGATCTGGCCTGGCTGGGGTAGGTGGCGCGCGGGGGGAATGGGCGCGGGCCGCCTCTGATACCCCTCGTCCCGAACACAGGGCTGCATCAGCGATGGCAACCTGCACCTACCCACCAGATAGGGTACTACGCTATACTACGCAGCCGTGCGCCAACGTACGGCGACTCCAAGGGAGGATGTCAGGATGCCCAGATATGTGATCGAGCGAGAGCTTCCGGGAGCCGGCAAGATGTCCCCGCAGGAGCTGAAGGCTATTTCACAGAAGTCCTGCGGAGTGCTCAGGAATCTTGGCCCCCAGATCCAGTGGCTGGAGAGCTACGTCACCGACAGCAAGATCTACTGCGTCTATATCGCCCCGAACGAGCAGATGGTGCGAGAGCATGCCAAACAGGGCGGCTTTCCGGCCAATCGTATCTCCGAGGTGAAGTCAATCATCGACCCCACAACCGCCGAGAGGTGACGGGGCGTATCTCCTCGGCCCGCCTTGGCGTCTGGGGGATAGGTGCCGAGAAGTTTCCCGCGACAGTGGCAAGGGCACCGTTAAGAAAGCGCCAGCCGCCCAGCGCTCGGTGTCGCTGGCGAAGGGCCGTGGTATAATAGCTCCCTGGCCAACGGAAGCAGGAGGCGTTCCCCGACGGGAGCGCGGGAGCGTAGCGAAGCATGCATTGGATGAAGACGTTCAGCCTCCTCATCGTGTTGAGCGCCCTCGTGGTCGTCGCCGGCGGACTCATCGGCGGGCTCCAGGGGCTTGTTGTGGCGCTCATCTTCATGTTCATTCTGAACTTCATCATGTTCTGGTTCAGCGGCTCGCTGGTCCTCAGGATGACCGGCGCCAAGCGGGTGACGGAAGAGCAGGAGCCCAAGCTCCACTACCTGATCGGCGAGGTGGCCCGCAAGGCCGACATGCCTAAGCCGAAGGTCTACGTCATCGAGAACGACTCGCCCAACGCCTTCGCCACGGGCCGCAGCCCCGGCAACGCGGTGGTGGCGGTGACCACGGGTATCCGCCGCCTGCTGAGCGAGCGGGAGCTCGAAGGCGTCGTCGCGCACGAGATGGCCCACATCAAGAACCGCGACATGCTCACGATGACCATCGTGGCGGTGATGGCGGGCGTCATCTCGTTCCTGGCGATGATGGCCCAGTTTTCGCTCATGTTCGGCGGCATGGGCGGCGGGCGGGGCCGTCAGGGCAACATGTTCGGCATCGTGGCCTTGCTGCTGATGGCGATCCTGCTGCCGCTGGCGGCGTCCATGGTGCGGTTCGCCATCTCGCGGACGCGCGAGTACGCGGCAGACGAGACGGGCGCCCGGATCCTGGGGAACCCGCTGCCGCTGGCGGACGCCCTGGAGAAGCTGGGCAGCTCGGTGCGGATGCGGCCCATGCCCGCTACGGCCAAGAACGAGGCCATGGCGCACATGTACATCGTGAACCCGCTGGGCGCACAGGCCCAGCACGCCAGCGAGGCCGGCGGCGGCTTCGTGAGCCTCTTCTCCACTCACCCGCCCATCGAGGATCGAGTCCGCAAGCTCCGCCAGATGGTGCTATCGTAGGGCTCACCACAAAGACGCAAAGACCCAAAAGAGACCGAAGAAGGCCCCTCCTCGGAGGGGCTTTCTTGTTTTGATGTCGCCCGGCTCCCGGCTAGTCTTCAGCCACAACGCTCTCCGCCACCCGCGGTCCGTACTCCTCCAAAGGCATCTCCATGGTCCTGGGGTAGTTCATCTTCGCCTTGGGCGCCTTCTTGTAGGTGACGTTGACCTGCCCAAGAGGCGGCATGTGGATACCCTTGCCCTCCAGGAGCCCGGCCACCGTCAGAACCTGCAAACGTGGGTACTCTGTATTCCAGCCCGGCGACCGATAAAAACCGGCGCCTGCAGCCTCCGTTCGCATCGGCTGGGTCGGTTCTTGCAACGTGATCAGCACCCCGATCGCGGCCCCTTCGCGTTCGAGGACGCCCAGCAGATCGCGGACGTGCGCTACACTCGCGTGGCCCGACTTGACTGATAGGACGATCTGCTTGGTCTTGCCGCTGGGGCCTTCGTCGTGGAAATAGAGGCGGCCGTCGATCCCCTTATCCGCCCCTTTCCTCTGCTCCACAGGCCGGGCGCCCACCAGTCCCAACGCCCACCACTGGAACTGGTAGGGGTCTTCCTTGGCCAGCGTCTCTGCGTCTGGAAGGCTGACGGGCTCGCCGGCGACCTGGTACTTGGCCTTGGCCCCAAAGGAGTCATGGAGCCGGTGCTTGATGAGGGTGATGGCCAGGTGGGTGATGTCGATGCCGATCCAGCGTCGGTTCAGGCGCTGGGCGACGGCGATGGCGGTGCCGCAGCCGCAGAAGGGGTCCAGTACCACATCGCCCTCGTTGCTGCTGGCCTTGATGATCCGCGCGAGCAGCGCTTCTGGTTTCTGGGTGGGGTAGCCTAGGCGCTCCTTTGCTGCGGAGTTCAGCCACATATCTGGCCGCGCCCAAACGTCCTGAAGCGGCACCCCTTTCAGGTCCTCAAGGTAAATCTTCAAGCGAGGCATCCCGGTTGCGGTGTACACAACGCGTCCTTCGGCTTCCAACCGTTCCATGTTCGCCTTGGAATAACTCCACATGCGGCCCTTTGGGGGAAGGCGACTCTTCCACTCGTACTGACCGCTCGTTGCACCATGAGCCGGAGCGGTTAAGTCCCGCTTTCGATACATCCTTCGGTCTTCATCCCGCTCGAAGTCATGCGCCCCGAAATAACGTTCCTGGACCTCTTCGAACTGCTGATTCCACGTGAAGTTGTCGGACTTCGAGTAGAACAGAAGAACGTCGTGGATTCTTCCGTAACGACCTGGGTCGTTGTGCGCACTGGTCCGCTGCCAGACTACCTCGTTCCGGAAATTTCGCGCCCCAAACACCGCGTCCATCAATAGCCGCAGGTGAGCGCTCGCCGTGGGGTCGCAGTGAAGGTAGATGCTGCCGGTGGGCTTGAGCACGCGGCGCAGCTCCACAAGGCGCGGCGCCATCATGGCGAGGTACGCCAGCATGTCGCTATCGCCGAGGAGCACGCGGAACGCCTGCAACGCCCGCGAGGCCTGGCCTCCGGCCTGCACCGTCTGGAAGTACGCCTCGGCCGCGGCCTGGTCCCAGCGCCAGGTGTCTCCAAATGCCTTGATCTGGGCGGCCGCCCGGGACCCGTCCTGCTCCGCGAAGAGGACGTTGTAGTTCTGGTCGCTCTTGAACGGCGGGTCCAAATAGACCAGGCCCACCGACTCGTCCTTGATGTAGCGGCGGAGAACGTCGAGGTTGTCGCCGTAGTAGAGCAGGTTAGTGTCCATAACGCAGAACCGAGGGTATCGACCGTCTTATCCTGGTGTCAAGCGGCGTCTGACAAAAAGAGAGGGGCCCCGACACGTCGGGGCCCCTCTCTGCGTGTCTGCGAAACTGATCTAACGGTCGAGCCACACGATGTCGAAGCGGCCGCTGTTGTCGTAGGAGCCGAAGCCGAGGAGCCCTTTCACATCGGGGCGCAGCACCCACGGCGTCTCCGCGAAGGCGATGACGATATTGTACGCCTGGTCGTAGAGGCGATCGTGGATGTCGCGCACCAGCTGCCGCCGCCTCGCCGCGTCCCTGGTGGTCTCCTGCTCGTCGTACCAGGCCTGGACCTGGGGGTCCACCCACTCGCCATAGTTGCGCGATGCGGTGGTCGTCCAGAAGGTGCCGATGGTCCCGCTGGGGTCGTCGATGGCCGAGGTGAAGGGGCGGTAGATGATGTCGAACTGGCCCCCGGGGACAACGAGCCGCTGGTTGTGGACGCCGGACTCCTCGGGCTTCAGCTCGGTCCGGAAGCCTTCGAGGCGGTTGAGCTGGGTGACCGGGACCACCGCTTCCTCTTTGAACACGCCCGCCGCGGTCACGGTCACGCTGGCCCGGATGGGGCTGTCCTTGGTGAAGCCCGCCTCCCGCAGGAGGCGCACGGCCTCGGCGATGTCCTGGGCCTTGGTGCTCGGGTTGATCCCGGGCAGCCTCAGCTGCTCGGACATGAGCGGCCCCCACAGACCGCCGACGTTGGCCGGCGATGAGGCCATGCCCGCGGGTACGCCGAGGCCGCCCAGGGCGGCTGCTACGAACTCCTGCCGGTCGAGGCCCAGTTGGATCGCCTTGCGCACGCGGATGTCGCTGAAGGGAGGCTTATTCTTGAGGAGCAGCATGCGCCAGCTCCCAGTGGTTGAGCCGGCGATCAGGCCCGGGATGTCCTTCTTGATGTTCTCGACCTGGCCCACCAGCCCCGTGTTGTTGAGCTTGTCGAAGACGTCGATCTGGCCCGTCCGCAAGGCCGCCAGGTGCGGGGCCGTGTCCCCGATCATGAACCAGTCGATCCCGTCCAGGTAGGGCAGCGGCCTGCCATCGACTCCCTTCCCATAGAAGGTGGGGCTGCTGCGCAGCTCGATCTTCGACCCTTTGCGCCAGTCGGTCCACCGGAAGGCGTTAGAGCCGACGACCTTGCCCTGGCTCAACTCCGCCTCGGCGACATGGGGCGGGTAGACCACGTTCATGGCGTGGACCATGCTGGCGAAGAAGGAGTTGCTGGCCCGTTTCAGGGTGATGCGCAGCGTGGCGTCGTCGACGAGGTCCACCTGGGCCGCGGCGTCGAGGCTCGCCTGGAGGTGGCTGCGAAAGCCTTGCGTGGCGAAGAAGACGGAGTCCAGGTTGAACTTGATGTCTGCCGCGGTCAGCGGCCTGCCGTCATGCCAGGCGACCCCCCGGCGAATCTTGAACGTGGCCTGTTTCCCATCGCCGCTGAACTCGAAGCTCTCCGCCAGGTCGCCCACGATCTGTTTCTTCTCCAAGTCGAACTGGACAAGAGAGCTCAGCACGGGCAGGAAGACGGGAAACGTGGTGGTGACGGGGCCGCGAAGGATGTTCCACGGGTTGGGGTCGGCGATGAGGCGGGTCCTGAGGATGCCGCCGCGCTTGGGCAGGATCGGGGTCGGCGTGGGCGCCACCGTGGGGGCGGGGCGAGGGGTCGCGGTGGCGGCCGGTGGCGGCGTGGTAGGTGTGGGCGCCGGCGTCGGCTCCTCTTCGCCGCCGCCGCACGCGGCCACGACGAGCGCCACGACCACTAGGAGAGGCAGGAGCGCGAACCATCGGGAGTGAGCGACACGCATGCGGGGCCTCCTCGCGGACTCGAGCTGCCAGAGCGGCGTGCCGCGATGCTAGCATCGCGGAGGCGGCCTGTCAATCTGTATGGCCTCTTGTGAGACCCGATGCCGCCGTCCCGGCTGCGGCCTCCACGTCGTCTGTCCGGCGCTCGCCGCGCGGCATGGGCCCGGCAGAGGAACAAAAAAAGAGAGGGGCCACCCCACCGGTGGGGTGGCCCCTCGACGCATACAGGGGAGAAGGCTAGCGGTCGAACCAGGTCTTGTCGTAGCGGCCGCGGTTGGAGAAGGCGCCGCCCAGGAAGAGGCCCTTGACGTCGGGGCGCTTCACCCATGCTGTCGCCGCCCACCCCAGGACCAGGTTGTACGATTGGTCGTACAGGCGCTGCTGGATTTGATTCATCAGCTCAGCGCGCCGCGCGGAGTTGGTCGTGGTCTCCTGCTCATCGTACCAGGCGTCGATCTGCGCGTCCTTCCACTCGCCGTAGTTGCGCGAGGCCGTGCTGGTCCAGAACAGGCCCACGGTCTGGCTCGGGTCATCGAAGGCCTGCGCGAAGGGCCGGTAGATCATGTCGAAGTCGCCGCCCGGCACCACGAGGCGCCTGTTGTGGATAGCCGCCTCCTCGGCCTTGACCTCGATCTGGATGCTCTTCAGGTCTTTAGTGGTCTGGCTCGCCCAGACCACCGCTTCATCCGGGAAGGTCCCGCTGCCGACCACGTGAATCGTCACCTTGAGCGGGCTAGCGGCGGAGAAACCGGCCGAAGCCATCAGGCGCTCGGCCTCGACGAGGTCCTGCTGGCGCGTCCTGGGGTTGATCCCCGGCAGCTTCTGCTGCTCGTCCAGGGTGGGGCCCCAGGCGCCGCCGAAGCCCTTGGGCGACATGACGTAGCCGGCGGGCGTGGCCGAGCCCTTGAGGGCCGCATCCACGAAGACCTGCCGGTCCGAAGCGATCTGCAGCGCCTTGCGGACGGCGATGTTGGTCCAGGGCGCCCGGTTCTTGATCAGCACCATCCGCCAGCTGTCCGAAGCGGAACCCACCACTAGATTGGGGATGTCCTTCTTGATGTTCGCGACATCGTCCAGCGTCGGCGAGTCGATGTGGTCGATCGCGTCGATCTGCCCCGTGCGGAACGCCGCGTTGTGCAGCGCCCTGTCGGCGATGACGTTCCAGTCGATGCCATCCAGGTATGGCAGCGGCTTGCCATCGGCCCCCTTGTCCCAATAGTTGGGATACCTGCGCTCCTCGATCTTCGTCAGGTCGGACTTCGTCCAGACGAACGCGTTGGTGCCTACGACCTTGCCCTTCTGCAGCTCATCCCGGCTCACGGCGGGCTGATAGTTGACCATCAGGCCGTGCGCCAGCGTCCGGAAGAAGGAGTTGCTGGGACGCTTCAGAATGATGCGGAAGGTCGCGTCATCCAGGGCTTCTGTGCCATCGGCCGCCGAGACCAGGGACTGGAAATGGCTCTTGAACCCCAGGGTCTCCTTCAGGATCACGTCCCAGTTCGACTTGATGTCCGAGGCCTTGAGCGCCGTTCCATCGTGCCAGGTGACGCCGGGCCGCAGCTTGAACGTGACCTGCTTCCCATCGGGGCTGAACTCCCAGCTCTGGGCCAGGTCGCCCACGACCTTCTGAGTCTCCTGGTCCAGTTGGACCAGGGAGCTCAGGACCGGCTGGAACAAGGGGAAGCCGGAGTTGATGGGCCCCCGGAGGAGATCCCAGTGGCTGGGCGCGGTGGGGGAGAACGTGATGCGGGTGCGGAGGATGCCGCCGCGCTTGGGAAGAATGGGGGTGGGAGTGGGTGGTACGGTGGGCGCCGCGGTGGGCGTGGGAGTCGTGGCGGGAGGTGTCGTGGGCTGCGGAGCCCTGGTCGGCTCCTCTTCGTCGCCGCCGCCGCAGGCGGCGATGACGATGGCCACGACCACCAGGAGAGGCAGGAGCGCGAACCATCGGGAGTGAGCGACACGCATGCGGGACCTCCTCGCGGACTCGAGCTGCCAGAGCGGAGTGCTGGCATGCTAGCATCGCGGAGGTGGCCTGTCAACCTGTAGCGCTACTCACGAATGGGTCTGCGCCATGTTACGCGCGGGGCCGCTGGATGCCACGCGCTGTCACTGGGGCGCCGGGCGGGCCGAGTCCAGCCTCCCCTCCAGGTAGCCTTGGCGGCGGGCCTGCTCGAGGCGGGCGTCCGTGACCTGGGCCGTGAGGCGCTGGACGGCGTTCTGGGTCTGTTCTTCGAGGGCGATGAGGCGGTTGAGCAGCGCCTCGATCTTCTCGACGCGGTCGCTGTCCTGGGCGCTGAGGCGGACGTAGAACGACGGGCCGTTGCGGGTGCGCGGCGAGCGCGGGGCGCGGAAGGCGGCCAGGGCGGCGCCGAAGGCCGCGCCGACCGCCGCGCCGAGGCGGGTGGTGATATCGAGCAGCATGGGCGCCTCGTAGGAGCGTGAATTCATTCCGCGAGGTTCTTCGTCTGTCACCCTGAGGTCGTCCCCGGCCGAAGGGTCTGGGGCGGGGCTCCCCGACCCCGCCCCAGATTGTCCGTCCCGATTGCAGCGGGCCCCAGAATGACGTCTCGGGTCACGCCAGGGTGACCTCGCCGGGCGGGATGTCCGGAGGGCGCTGGCTGTATTCGCCCCATTGGGAGAAGGCCATGACGTAGCAGGCGCCACCGGCGCCGCCGGCCGTGGCGTAGCCCCAGAGCTCGAGGGTGTCGCCCACCTTCCAGCCGCCGATGTCCTCGCTGAAGGTCGCGAAGTTGGTGGTGGTGCTCTGTTGGATGGTGCCGACGCCGGCGCCGTTGCGGTAGACCTGGGCGTAGGCGTCGCCGGTGCCCCCTTTCCGGAGGGCGAACTTGATGCGGTAGACGCCGGGGTAGGTGACCTTGATCTCTTTGAGCTTCACCCAGTTGGAGGCGAGGGTCTGCTTCTCCACCACCGACTGCTGGACGAGGGAGGAGGATGGGCGAGCGATGATCTGAGTGGGCTTGAGTTCGGGCATGGCGGTGCTCCTGTGCAGAGGTGCTTCGAACGAACGCCCTCACCTACCCCAACCTGTCGGGGTACCCGGCGTCTGCAGCTCCCCTAATCTCCTCGAGTCTTTGTGGTCGCCTCCCCCTACACGGCGGCGAGGGGGAGCCGGCGGAAGGGGGCCAGGAGGGCTCGCGCCTCTGGATCGACCTCGGCGAGGGGGAGGGCGCCCCCAGCCCGGTCGATGGGGTTGACGACGAACTGCAGGTCCTTGCGTCGCCAGGCGCGCCCGGCCAGGAGAATGCAGGCCTCCGCGATGGGCAGCGGGTAACGGTAGATTTGGAGGGTGGCCTGGTCGGCGTGCGAAGCGGCGGTGGTGCCGTTGACGCCGCGCTGGACGGTCAGGTTGTTGCCTGAGATGGCGGTGATGAAAAGCTGCTCGTCCTCGAGCCTGAAGGTCTCGCCGACCTTGACCTTCGTGCCGTCGGAAACGGTGAGCGTGGTGTCGGCGGCGGTGAAGGTGCCGCCTTCGTTACTGAGAGGACCTGCTTCTTGGTTGTCTTGGTATCCCCACTTGCCCGCGATCTCGACGGCTCTCAGCTGCCCTGGCAGGAAGGTGCGCTTGGCTCCCCAGGGCGTGACGGCGATGGCGTACTTGGGCGAGCCGTTGAGGGGCAGGATAACGTAATCGGTAGTGGCCCAGGTTATCTCTGCGGTGCCGTCCTGGTTGTCGTCGGTCTTCAGGGTGGTGATTGCGGTCAGGTCGGCGTCCAGCATGAGGGGGGATTTCGAGCCGTTGAGATAGCGGGTTTCGGGCAGCACAAAGAAGAATCGGTTGCACCATTGGTCGATGGCCCGCGACGCGTGCTTCAACATCACGAGGAGCGCGGCGTCGTCGGCGGTGCCGGTGATGCTCATGCGGGTCTTGAAGGTATCGCGGTCGCAGTAGAGATTGGTCATAGGTTCCCTGCACCTTCCTCGCAACGGCGAAGCGGAGCCAAGCGTTCTCGCTCATGGTGGGCCTGCCGAACCAGTGAGTGGGAAGGCTTGGAGCTTACGAGGGCGCTGGCGAGCGTTGAGCGTTCGGCGGCAGGTCGAACTCGGCCATCTTGGCCTTGGCCTCTGGATAGAGGCGGTCGATTTCGGCGATGTCGCGGATGAAACGGTCGAGCTGGTGGCTCTGGAGGCGGACCTCCTCGGCGGCGTCCCGGCGGCGGGCGAGGCTGAGATTGATCTGGGCGAGAACCGCGCTATTGCGGAGGACCTGCCGCTGGCGGGCGGCGATGGCCACCTCGAGCTCGCGGGGAATGGAGAGGTCCACCTCTTCGATGCCGGTCCCGGCCTCGGCGCGCACCTCTCTGGCGATGGCGGTGTGGTGGTCGTTCATATGCTCGCCTCTCGTCCCTTAGGTGAGGAATGCGTTCAGGGCGGCCTGCAAGGCGGGCGCCCGGCCTGCCAGGTCGTCGAGGCCGGTCATGATGGCGCTCCGTTGCGTGAGGGTCAGCAGGACGGGTCCGGCCCTGCCGCTCTGGTGGAGCCGGACCTCTTCTTGGGCCTGGGCGATGCGCCGGTCCGCCTCGTGCAGCCTGTCCCGGAGGGTGGTGATGATGTCTTGGATTTCGGCGATGGTGGGCATGATTCTCCTTTGGTTTTACGTGAGGAGCCCATAGAGGCGCAAAGCATCGTTGACCTGCTTCAGCTTACGAGCGAGCTGATAGATGTCGTTGCGGATGGCCGCCGCGTCGGTGGAGTAGGTGGTGAGGGACGTGTAGTTGGCGATGGTGTCGTCCGTCCCGCCCGCCGTCACGTTGTTGGTCAAGTTGGCGGCTGATGCCTGCCTTGCAACTGGCGCTACGGCGTAAAAGCCAAGACCTGTGTTGTTGGCGCGTATCTTCTCTACGCCGCCTGATTGAACGACGACCGCGCCTGTGGTAAGCGCGTTGAGAGTCAGGTTGGTTGCCGCGGGAACGCTGATGGTGGTGGCCTCTTTGAAGGCGAAGGAGGCGACCCCGTAGCTCAGGCGCAGGGTGTTCCCGGCGATGTAGAAGTCCCAGGTGTCCCCTGTCAGCATGTAGAGGAGCTTGGCTCGGTTGCTGTCGGCGGGCGAGCCGACGCGAAAGCCGCCGTTGGCTCCGTCGGGCACGAGGATGTGGATGCCGACTTCGCTTCCAGCGTTGCTTTCGATGACGAGGGGGTAGGTCGAGGCGCCGGCCACGACTCCGGCGTCGCCTGCCCAAAGATGGGCCAGGCTATCGGCGCTGGGCGCCGTCGCGCCGCCGATCATGACGCGGACCGCTGCCTGAAGGCGGAGGTCCCCGGAGCCGCTGTCGATGACGGCGTCCGTCTGGTTGTGCTTGAGGCTGAGGTACTTGTTGGCGCCACCGGCGGCGGGATCGGCGCCGGACCAGACGACGAGGCGCGGGTCGGCGGTGACGGGGAGGGCGGTGTTGCGGTTGATGTGGTCCTTGTTGACGATGATGAAGTTGCCCGACTGGGCGGCGCTGTTCAGCTTGAGGCCGAGCTTGAGGGCGTCGTTGGTCTCGGCGGTGTCCCATTGGAGCGCCGCATCCTGCCCGCCGCCGAACAGAAGGTCCAGGTCGTCGCCCGTGAAGCGCGGGTTGCGCAAGAGGTCAATGGCTGTGGTCATGGGGGTGCTCCTTTCTGCCAGGGCGCAGTAATCAACGCCCTCACCCCCTTCCCCCTCTCCGAGCCGGAGAGGGGGAAGGGGGTGAGGGCTCCATGCTCATTGCAAGGACGGTTCGCGGCGTTTCCTCGGGCAAGCTCAGGACCAGAGAGGTCCCTCACGCCAGCGCGCAGTAGTCGATGCCCTCGCCGCTGACGGAGACGTCCAGGAAGAGGTCGGAGAGGTTGAAGGGCTCGTCGCCGGAGATGCGGACGGCGTCGCCCGGATTGAGCGGCGGGGCGTTGTTGTTGGCGACGGTGTCGTTGCCGGCGTAGACGACCCCGGTGTTGCTCTGCTTGGCGACCAGCGTGACGGCCTTGACGGAGACGTTCTGGGCGAGGGCGACGAGCCGCTCCCGGGTGCCGGCGGCCGCGACGGTCTTGGTTCCGTTGGTGATCTTGGCCATGCGGTGTTCCTTTCCTTGTCAATGGCCTCACCCCTGGGGCCCCCTCTCCAGCCTCGGCTGGAGAGGGGGCTGGGGGAGAGGCTTTCCTAGACGCCGGTGATGTTGTAGGCCAGGGCGGCGTGCTTGGCGGTGGAGCGGGTGCCGCGGGCGACGATGCTCATGCGGAAGCTCACGACCATCTTGATCTGGGTCTTTTCGATGTCGCGGTCCGTCTCGATGAGCATCTCGCGGCGGAAGCCGTGGAACCAGCCGTGCCGGCTGACGACCAGCACGCGGCCGGTATCGGTGACGTTGCCGCCGGAGGTCACCTTGCCATCGGTATCGGCGACGCCCATGACGCCGCTGACGAGGTAGGGGACGCCATAGACCTGGGCAAGCTGGCCGGAGCGGATGGTGGCCTGAGGACCCAGCTTGTCGACGGTGACGACCTCCGGGAGGGCAATGGCCTGGAGCCAGGTCCTCGTGTCGCTGATGAAGGTGATGTCAGGGCTGGTGCCGCTGTTGCCGCCGGTGGGGTTGAGGGCGTACTTGTCCATCTTGGACAGGACGTTCTTGAACATGGCGGCGGAGATGGCGGCGTTGTGGTTGATGGCCTGGGCCGTGTTGTCGATGAGGGGGAGGTGGAGGAGGCCATCGCCGCCGCCGTAGAGGTAGCGTGAGCTGGCGGCGAGGGTGGCGCCATCGGCCACGATGGAGTTCAGGGCCGTGCTGTCCGCCTGGAGGAGGAGGTCATCGATGTTCTGGGCGGTGTTGCGGGCGAAGACCTCTCGGACGCTGGGGAGCATGGCGATGATGGCGTCCTCATCGAGCTCGTAGGACCAGAGGGTGCTGGCCTTGACGCCGCCGGCGGCGAGGGTGTTCTTGCTGGAGGTGAGGTTCGTGTCGGTGACGGTGGCGTTCTCGGTGGCCTTGTAGAAGGTCACGTCGCCCAGCTCGAGGGGGATGTCGAAGGGGTTGGTGGGCATGGTGATGCGCGGGAGGAAGGACGAGATGACGGTGTGGAGGTTGACGTCCCGCCAGATCTCGCGGGCCATTCCCGTGGGGACGATCTCGTCGCCGGCGCCGGCGGTGGTGCTGTCCATGGCGCGCTTCAGGGGCTCCCAGCCGGACTGGGCGTGGGGGATGCGGTTGTGGCGCCGGTGGCTGCCCAGCCAGATGCGGGTGGAGCCATCGGGCTCGGGGCGGATATCCAGCGTGAAGGCGGCGCGGCCCTGGCCGAGCTCGGCGGCCTCGCGCAGGGCCTTGACGATGGAAAGGTCGAAGTGGGTGAGGCCGTCGTAGCGGCCGCCGCGGACGGCGCCTATATCGGACCCGTCGGACGGGTGGCCGCCGAAGAGGGGCGGGCGGCGGACCTCGTCGAGGCGGCCCATGTCCTTGCGGACGGACTCGACGAGCCGGTCCATCTCCTCGCGCGTGACGAACGAGTTCGCCCGCTCGCGGATGAAGTCGCGGGCCTCGGTGATGCCGCGGATGGCCTGTTCGATCTGCTCGGTGCTGTAGGACATGACAAACTCCTTTCGTGCGATGCGTGGGGAACCTAACCCCCTGACCCCCTTCCCGCGCCGGGAAGGGGGAGATCGTGTCGGGGCGGCGCGAGCGGGAGCGGCTGCCTGGCGGTCTCCTGGACGAGGGCCTGGAGCTGGCGGGCCGCGCGAAGAAAGGCTTCGATATCCACCGAATCGGCTGTGTCGTCGCCGTTGTCACGCAAAGGTTGGTATGATCCTTCGGCAAGGCTCAGGACGGGCCCTTCGGCCGGGGAGCCGCCCTGGCTGGACCGGGGATCGGCGGCCGGGCCGAGAACGGAGCGCAGATCGCGGGCGAGGGCCTCGAGGGGGCCGAGGACTCGCGGGGAGACGGGCCCGGCGGGCCCCAGGCGCGCCTTGACGTAGTCCCAGGCGTCCTGGAGCTCGGCGATGAGGGTTGCGAGGGGCGGGTGTTCGAGGCGGATCCGCGCGCGCTCGGCTCTCCGCTGGTCTCCTTCGACCTGCCCGAGGAGGTCGCCAAACCCCAGGGAGCGCAGGCCGGCGAGGTAGATGTCGCGGCTGGCGGCCGGGTCCGCGGGGACGGGGACCAGGCTCCACTCGAGAAGCTCGGACCTGCGATGGCAGAGGCCCCGCCCATTGGGCAGAGGGACGGTCTCGACGCTCTGCCAGCCGATGGAGGCGGTCCGGAGGAAGCCGCGCTCCCAGGCGTTCTCGACGCGCTGGGCGAAGGGGTCGCCAGGCAGGAACTCGAAGTCGGCGTCGATGCCCTCGGGGCGGCGGTCCAGCGCCAGGGTCCGGCCGATGGGGAGGCCGGCGGAGGGGGTGCGGCCCAGGTAGTCGTGGACCCAGAGGACGACGGGGTTGCGCAGGTAGCTCTCGATGCTCATGCCCATGGGGTCGACGACGTCGCCGTCGCGGGCGATGCGGTCGGTCATGATGCGGACGCGGTGGGCGCCCCGACCTGTCGGGGGACCTCGCGTCTCGATGGGAACGCAGGCGCGGTGGATGGTGGTTGGCATGTGTTGCTCCTTACAAATGCGTAGGGGCGGCCACCTGGCCGCCCCTGCTGGGTACGGGCAGGCACCCTTCGGCAGGCTCTTCCCTTGTCGGAGGGGGGAGGGAATAGCTACCGCTGCCACTGGTCCCCCCACGCCACTGGCCCCAGGCCCTCCTTGGCGCGGACCTCGTTGATGGTGAGGATGCCGGCCTGGACGAGCTTGCGGTGGCGCTCGGCCTTGGCGTTGGCGTCCTCGCGGAGGGCCGAGACCTCGCTCAGGTCGAACCGGACCACGAGGCCAGGGGCGAGCTGGGGCATCAGGCTCTCGTTCATCTCGGACTCCAGGAGCTGCAGCTCGGGGACCATCGTCTCGTCCCAGAAGCTGGTCTTGGCGAGCTGGAAGTTGGAGAAGGTGGAGAAGCGCAGGTCGCCCAGGAGGACCGGAGGGACGCCGTAGGCACCGCAGATCTCCTCCTTGGTGAAGCGCTGGGCCTCAACGAACTCCATGTCGCGCTGGGAGACGGCGAGGGTCTTGAGGTCGGCGCTCTTGTCCAGGACGGCGATGCTGTGGGCACGGTTGGGGTCCTTGAAGGCCCGCTCCCACCGGGCGCGGAGCTCCTCGGCCTGGGCGCTGGTGAGGTCCATCTCCGTCTTGAGGTAGACGCGGCCGGGCGTGGCGTCGTTGCGGAAGAAGCGCCGGTTGAAGCGGATGGCGTCGACGTTCATGTCGATGGTCATGCGCAGGGCCGCGACGGGCGAGAGGGGCGCGTACTCCTGGATGGGGTTGGGGTAGCGGAACCACAGGACATCCTTTGGCGCGAGGGCGATCTCGACGCCGCTGGCGGCGTAGAGGTAGCCCTTGATGTAGGCGGAGCGGTCGGGCACCACCTTGAAGCGGCTGGGGTGGAGCCACCAGAGCTCGCGCACCTGGCCCCGGCTGTCGCGGAAGAGGGCGACGGGGGCCGAGCCCCACAGGCCCAGGCTGGCCTCGACGATGTACCAGAAGCGATGGCGGCTCCAGAAGGGGTTGACGGCGTCCAGGAGGCGCTGGGCGGGATGCGTATCGCTGACGGGGACGGCGGAGCCGTCGGCCTGGCGGGCGAAGAGGCGGGGTCGGACTCGCGCCAGGTTCCGGGCGCGGAGATGGACGCAGGCGTAGACGGCGGGCGAGATAGCGGCGTAGTCGCCGTAGCTCGCGGGCGCCCAGTCGTCGCCCAGGCCGAGGCGCTCGGCGCCGCGGTCGAAGAGGAGCCCGGCGACGGGGTTGGCGCGAGCGAGCACCCCGACAGGTCGGGGCGTCCCGCCCGGCCGCCGCTGGATGGCGGTGAGCCGCGACGTGGTCTTCGCCAACGATGCTAGGAGTCCCAAAGCGCTCCTCCTTGGATGGAGATGCCTCATTAGAACAGCCACAGGCCCACGCCTCGCTCGCGCCGGGCCTGGGCCTCGACGGCCAGGGCCAGCGCGTCGGCCCGGTCTGGGCTGGCCGCCTCCTTACGGAGACCGCGCTTGTAGACGCGGATCGTCCGGTCGCTCTCCTGCTCCCACTCCAGCTGCATGAGCTGAGCGGTGAGCTTGGAGTCCCCCGGCAGGGAGAGGCGGCCCTGCTCGAGCCACTGGCGGAGTCGCCAGTAGAGCTCGGCCAGCTTATTCTTGAAGTGGCCGGCCGAGGGCCCGTCGGGCGCGGCGCCGAACTTGACGGCGTGGGCCGCGACGCCCAGCTCGCGCAGGCGGTCGACGACGCCTCCGCCGACGCCGCCGTCATCGATGGCGATGCTGATGCCAGGCCAGGCCTCGGCGTAGGCGTTGACGGCGCCGGCGGTCTTCATGGTGTCCTGGCCGACCCAGGTGTCCAACCGTTCGAGGCGGTTGCCGACGAGGAGGGCGATGGCCGTCTCGTCGGAGCCGCTGCGGGCCACGTCCACACCCAACGCCGCCGGGCCCGGCTGGGCGCCCGCCCGCATGGCCGCCTCCACCCACTCCAGGTGGATGAGCTGCGAGCTGGGGGCCTGGGGGAACTGCCCCAGGATGCGGACTTGATAGAGGGGGCTCTCCTCGCCCCACTCGGCCTTGGCGGCGGCCACCGCCTCCGGCGTGACCAGGCCGGGGACCGGCAGCGGCTCGCCCTCGGCCCGGCCGGGCGCAAGGTTCGGCGTATCGAACGCCGAGATGTGGAAGGTGCGCCAGAGGGCGGCGTTCCGGTGGAAGGCCTCGTAGAACTCGCCGTGGAGGCGGATGGGGTTGCCGATGGCGACGACGATGGCGTTCCCGGCCAGCAGCGACCCTTTGATGGCCTCCCAGTGGGCCTCGGGGACGCCCGAGGCCTCATCCACGATAAAGACGATGAGGCGGGCGTGGAAGCCCTGGAAGCCCTCGGGCTGGGTGTGCTCGGGGCTCATGCCCAGGGCGAAGCGGTTGGGCCCCAGGTCCCAGCGGGGCTGGCCCTCGTACAGGCGCCCGTCGAGGGAGATGCGGCTGGCCTGGTAGGCGGCGCGGGCCTCGCGCCAGAGGAGTTCGGTGACTTGGCGCTCGGTGGGGGCGGTGGTGATGACGACGCTCTCCCGGAAGCAGCGGACGACCCACAGCATGAGACGGGCGGCGAGGGCGGTCTTGCCGACGCCGTTGCCCGACCGGACGGCGATGCGTTTGGGGCCGGCGCCGTGGATCGCCTGGGCCAACGCATGGGCGATCTCGACCTGCCGCGCCCATGGCTCCCAGCCCAGCGCGCGACGGAAGAAGTAGCCGGGGTCGCGGCGCGATCGAGCCAGGACGGCGGCTTTGCTATCGGGCGGCGCCGCCGTCATCGTCCAGGGCGCGCTCCGCCTCGGCCCAGCCGTCTTCGTCCTTGGCCTCCGTGGCCGGGCGCCGGCGGCTGTCGCCGTACTTCTCGGGCAGCTCACCCTTGGCCACGAAGCGCAGCGTCGCCCCGTTCCCCTTGTCGAGGCGCTGAATGAGCCGCTCCTCGATCGATTCCTTGAACGTCGTCTTGGCCTCTTCGAACCGCTCGCGGAAGGCGGCGTCCGTCTCCAGCCACTTCTTGACAGTGCGCCTGTTCACGCCGCGGCCAGCGGCTTCGATGCCGGCCTTGATGGTCCCCAGACGCTCCAACGCCTCCAGGAACCGCTGCTGCTGCTCCATAAGGCTGCTGGCGTGTTGATTGTTTTCGATGGTCACGGCCTGCTCTGCGCTCCGGTTCATGCGATCATCGAGTCCACGGCGATGCATATGCTGGCTGCAACGAAAAGGCCCGCTATGGCGGGCCTTGATCCGGGAGGTCGGCGCTGATCGCTTACCCTTGCGTGGGGTTTCGCGCCAGCCCTTCACCGTCTAAGAACATCCGTTCGCATCGTAACGATACACCCCCTTGACAGGGCCTGTCAAGTATCATTGGCAGACCGGCGACGGCCGATGGCCCAGGGCTGTAGGGCATCCCCTCGTCCCCGGCGGCCATCCCGCCTGAACGTCCCGTTCGAGCGGCGTCCACGGGATTACAATGATGTGAGCCCTCTTCCATGGCCCTTCCATGGAAGGGCCGCCCCCTCTCCGGCTCGGAGAGGGGGCGGCGAGCGTTCCGGCGTAGTGGGTGGACGCCCGTCGCCTGTTTAGGGGTTGCAAAACGTGGTTGAACGCCAGGGGAAGAGAGCTATCATTGGCGGCAACTGGGATCGAGGCCGAGAACCCCTCCCTCGGAAGTTGAAATGGGGAATCCCGGGTTACGCCAGCCGTAATAGGTGCCTCCACCGACGTTGACAACGGCAAGGTGCCCTTATAATAGTTTTCATGACAGAGACGCTCTTGTCCCGGCGCTCCGGAGGACGAGGCGCATGTTGAAGGCAATCTGGCGGCGATTGCTACTGGCAGCGACCCTTGCGCTGACCGCAGTCCTGCTCTTCACTGCATGTCCCAGCAAGTCGAGTGACGTCACCACTCCCGCGCCGGTCCGCCTCACGCGGCGCGTGCCGCCGCCGCCGGCGGCCACGGAAGCCGAAGCGCAGAGCCGCATCCAGGCCGCGCTGTCCTCGTTCGATCTCGCTGATTCCGACACGCTCAACCGCGTCCGCGACCTTGTGGAGGCCGGACGCCTCGGCATTCCCACGGTTGCCCAGGAATTGCGCAGCCCTCAGACCGTTCGGCGTTGGGCCGCTATCTACGCGCTGGGCAGCCTCGCTCAACCGCAAGATGCCGCAGCGGTCCGCCCCGCGCTGGCCGACACGAATGCTACTGTCCGCGCTCTCGCCGCCGGCACACTGCTGCGTCTGGGGAGCGAAGAAGGTCTGGCGGCGCTGCGACAGGCCGCAGCCTCCGAGGAAGTAGAAGCCTTCTCCGAACCGCCGCGTCTGCTGCGCGATTACGCCCAGCGAGTCCTCGCAGCGTTTGGAAAGACGGCGCTGCCTCCGGCGCCGCTATCGCGCGCCGGCCTCATGCGGCCGCTGCCCGCGCCGTTGGAGAAGACTGACGTCGCCGTTAAGGACGGCGGGGTTGTCATCACGGTCAACATCGAGGTGGACGGCGACGGCGTTACGGATGCGTTGATCGAGTCGTGGCGGAAGGGGATCGAGGCGATGTGGTCGGGCAATATCGCGGTGAAACCCGCCGTGAGCGCCAAAGTCGTCGCCAACATTCGCAAGCTCAGCAAGGATGACCTTCCCAGCGAGGGCTATCACTACGTAACGGTGGCCAAGGTGCCACCTGGTGGAACGCACCGCTCCTCCGTGTCGAAATTGCCCGCCGCCGGCGAAAGCGTCACCGGCGCGTGGGCGGACATCGACTCGCCGGAAGTTGCGGCCCACGAGGTGGGGCACCTGCTGGGCATCGACGACGAGTATGAGGATACGGCCGCTGGGGGCAGCCGGGCCAAGCCGGAGTTCGCCAGGGACAACGAGAGCGATCCGAGCATTATGGTGCAGACGTGGTCTTCCGGACGCAAACGGCCGCATGCGAAGGAACGCCATTCGGTAGCCGTACTGAAAGCGCTCGGCTTCGACCCAGCCAAGCACCCGGAGATCGGGGCGACGCCGACCGCCATCCCGACGCCCACCCGGCCGCCTACCGCAACAGCGACGCGCCTGGCGCCAACGGCGACCCGTTCAGCTACCGCAACGACGATTGCTACGCCGGCAGGCAAAGCGCCTACGACCTTCAAGTATGTGCTTAGAGACGCCAGGGTGGTTGGGTGCAAATATTCCAGCCCGCCGGCATGTGTGGTGACGGGCACAACAGTGCGCTTAAACGCTCGCGGCCTTTCCGGCATAACGGACACGAGCACTCGCGTCCTCCAGGTGTCGATCGGCACCGTGACCTACACACGAACCCCTGCTCAGGGCGAGCCCGTAACCGCTACGATCACTTGGCCCCCGTTCCCTCAAGAGATCGCGCCGGGAACGAACTATGACATCAACCTGACGGCTCGCGGGTCTGGCCCCCGAGGCGTTGATCCGGGCCCCGTGCGGGTCCAGTTCTGCTGCCTGCAAAACAACAAGACCGTGTGGCAGTTCGACCGGGAGGTTATCGCGGACGCAGCCTATGGCCGTGTAGCTGACGGCGATTACCTGTTCCGGGTCCACCCGGACTTCGTCGCGCGCTCGCGGCAGGACCCCGCGCTGCTGCGGCAATTGCCGGCTACGATCCTCCTCGGCGTGGAGGCGCTCGAGCAGTACAACTTCGACGGCGCGTCGGTCTACTACGAATACAGCCTCGTCCTCGAATAGCAGACGCGAGGTATCGCACCGCCTGCGCTATACTCGCCACGCTCATCCCACTCCCCGGGTGCCTCATGGACTATCGCCATTACAATGGTGTGAGCCCTCACCCCTGGCCCTTCCATGGAAGGGGCCACCCCTCTCCGGCTCGGAGAGGGGGCAGGGGGAGAGCGCCCCGGCGCCCCAGCCGCAGAGGGCGTCCGATACAGGAGGAGCGCATGCCCATCGTCCGCGTGGAGATGTGGACCGGCCGCAGCCACCAGCAGAAGGCCGAGCTGGCCAGGGCGATCACCGACGCCGTCGTCCGGATCGCCAAGACGCCCGCCGATCAGACGATCATCGTCTTCCAGGACATCGACAGGGAGAACTGGGCGCAGAACGGGGCGCTGGCCTCGGAGGCGTAGGGGGTGGCCCTAACCCCCTAGCCCCCTTCCCTGCAGGGAAGGGGGCACCTGCTTCTCTCCTTCTCCGGCGCGGAGAGGGAGCCGGATGGAGAGGGCTGCTGCCCCAACCCCCAGCCACCCTCTCCCTCGACGGGAGAGGGTGGCCAAATCCCCCTCCCTTCTTATCCACCCCCTCTCCGAATCGGAGAGGGGGCAGGGGGAGAGGGCGGCAGGCGCCCGCTGCTGAGTGCCGCCGGCCTACGGCAGGTCCTTGTTGAACCGGGGCTTGCGCTTCTCGCGGAAAGCGGCCTGCCCCTCGTGGGCGTCGGCGGTGTGATCGGAGATGGCCGTCTTGCTCGCGATGTCGTCGAGGGCCTGGGGGAAGGTGAGCTCGGCGGCGTTGTAGATGGCGCGCTTGAGCAGGCGCATGGCGATCTGGGGGCCGCCGGCCAGCTCGTGGGCCAGGGCCATCGTCCGATCCATGAGCTCGGCGGGCGCGACGACCTCGTGGACAAGGCCGAGACCGAGAGCCTCGGCGGCGCTGACGATGCGGTTGCGCATGAGGAACTCCATGGCCTTGGCCACGCCCATGATCTGCACGAGGAGGTAGTGGCCGCCCTCGTCGGGCTGGTAGGCGAAGCGGAGGGTGCCGCTGCCCAGGCGGGCCTCGGAGGAGGCCACGCGGAGGTCGCAGGCGAGGGCCAGAGAGAGACCGGACTGGATGGCGTAGCCGTTGATGGCGGCGATGGTGAGCTTGTCGAGATTGCGGACGGCGAGGTTGAGCGGCTGCGACCAGAGGCGCAGGGCGTCGTAGGTGCGGATGGGGTTGCGTGCGCCGCGCGGGATCTTGGGCATGCGGCTGCCCGTGGCCTCCGGCGGCTCGCGGCCCGAGATATCGTCGCCGGCGCAGAAGGCGCGGCCCGAGCCGGTGAAGACGAGGACGCGGACGGCGTCGTCCATCTGGGCCTGGAGCATCGTCTCGACGAGCTCGCGCTTGGTCTGATGCAGCAGGCCGTTCATGCGCTCGGGCTGGTTGAAGGCGACGAGGGCGACGTGCTGGTCGCGTACCTCGACGGTGAAGCCGTAGAAGGCGCCGGTGTCCATGATGTTCCTCCGCTCGCGGGCGTGCAGACAGGGTAGCACAGGAGAGGAGGAGGCCCTAGTGCTCAGTCAAGTGAATGCTTTCAAGCCACCAGAGGGCATGGCTGCCGCCTCGTCATTGCGAGCCCCGA
>CAZKTO010000031.1:0-32388 GCA_964555685.1 uncultured Dehalococcoidia bacterium | reverse complement strand
GAACGGCCGCCGGGAGCCGTCGCGGACCGCTCCTCGTACAGACCCATCTCAGAGTCTTGCCGGTCCGAGTGCGCAGCTTGCGTGGCTCGCACCGTCCCTCGCGGTCTCCGCCCCCGCGTGCGCTATAATCTAAGGCACCCTCGGTGAAGGAGCGGCCCGTGGCCGGCATTCGCGTCATCGTACACGGGGCCCTGGGCAAGATGGGCCAGACGGTGGCCGCCGGCCTCGCCCAGCAGCCCGGGATTCAAGTGGTCGCGGGCGTCGACGTGGCCGCCAAGGGCGACCGGATGACCATCGCCTCCACCGGCGCCGAGGTGCCCCTGGCCGCGAGCCTCGACGGCGTCCTGGGCCGCGTTCCCGCCGACGTCCTCGTCGACTTCTCTCGCGCCGACGCGACGCTCCCCGCCGTCCGGGCCGCCGCCGCCCGCAAGACCAACTTCGTCGTCGGCACCACGGGCCTCTCGAATGAGATGGTGGCCTCGCTCAAGGCGCTGGCCGAGGAGCACGGCGTGGGCGGCGTCGTGGCGCCCAACTTCGCCCTGGGTGCGGTGCTGCTCATGCACCTGGCCCAGCGGGCGGCCCCCTACTTCGACTACGCCGAGGTCATCGAGCTGCACCACGAGACGAAGATCGACGCACCCTCGGGCACGGCGGCCACCACGGCGCGCATGATGGCCCAGGCCCGTGGCCGGCCCTTCCAGCGCAACGTGCCGGAGAAGGAGACGGTGCCCGGCTCCCGCGGCGCCCAGGTGGAGGGCGTGACGATCCACGCCGTGCGCCTGCCGGGCCTCATGGCCCACCAGGAGGTCATCTTCGGCATCGCGGGGCAGACGCTCATCCTCCGCCACGATCAGATCGACCGGGCCGGGTTCGTGCCCGGCATCGCCATGGCGGTGCGGCACGCGGCGGCCCACAAGGGCTTCGTGTACGGCCTGGACCGCTTGATGGGGCTCTAGGGGTCTATCATGGGCCTTCGCATCGTCTTCATCGGCGCGACGGGCGCTGTCGGCGCCGAGTTCCTGAAGGTCATGGAGAGGAGCAGCCTGCCCGTCCGGGAGCTGCGCCTCTGCGCCACCAGGCGCTCCGCCGGCACGAAGCTCCAGCTCCGTGGCGAGCTCTACACCGTCCAGGAGACGACGCCCGACTCCTTCCGCGGCGCCGATATCGCCTTCGTCTCCGCCACCACCGCGGCCTCGAAAGAGCTCGTCCCCATGGCGGTGCGGGCCGGCGCCATCGCCATCGACGACAGCTCGGCCTTCCGCCTGCAGCCGGACGTGCCCCTGGTCGTGCCCGAGGTCAACGGCGAGGAGCTCACGGGCCACCGAGGGATCGTCGCCAACCCCAACTGCGCGGCGGTCCCGCTGGTGATGGCCCTGCACGCGCTGCGCCGGGCGAGCCCGCTGCGGCGCGTCACCGTGGCGACCTATCAGTCCGTCTCGGGCGCGGGGGCCGCCGCCGTCCGCGAGCTGACGGAGCAGACGAGGGCCGCCCTGGCCGGGTCCTCCCTCGCCCCCGCCGCGTTCGAGCACCCCATCGCCTTCAACGCCATCCCGGCCATCGATGCGTTCATGGACGACGGCTACACCCAGGAAGAGTGGAAGATGCGCGAGGAGTCGCGGAAGATGCTGCGGCTGCCCGGCCTGGCCTTCTCCGCCACCTGCGTCCGCATCCCTGTCTACCGGGCCCACAGCATGGCCGTGCAGGCCGAGTTTGACCGGCCCATCGCTCCGGAGGAGGCGCGGGGGCTCCTGGCCGAGATGCCCGGCGTGCGCATCGTGGACGATCCGGCGGCGGCCCGCTACCCCATGCCCGCCGAGGCCGCGGGCGCCGACGAGGTCCTGGTGGGCCGCATCCGCAAGGACAGCTCGCACCCCAACGGGCTGGCGTTCTGGCTCTCGGCCGATAACCTGCGCAAGGGCGCGGCCCTCAACATGGTCCAGATCGCCGAGGAGCTGGTGCGGCGGTCGCTGGTCAAACGCTAGCGGCGGGCGTATTATCGGGGCTAACCGCCGCCGGGCGCGGCAGAGTGGATTCTGTGTTCCTCCCGCTGCCTGTTGTTGAGTGGAGACGACGCGGTACTTTGAGGAATTAAGTTATCCGCCGGCGGCCGTATATCCGCAAGGAGTGGTGCGTCATGGCGCTGTATCATCCGGAGCGCCGGATAGGGAGGTAGGCCATGGCAGAGCTCGGTCGTCTGTTCACAGCGATGGTCACGCCGTTCACGGCGAGCGGCGCCGTCGACTACGATGCCGCCAAGCGCCTGGCCCTGGCGCTCCTGGAATCAGGCAGCGACGGCGTCGTGGTGACGGGCACCACCGGCGAGTCGCCCACGGTGACGTCGGAGGAGAAGGTGCGCCTCTTCCGCGAGGTCAAGGCCGCCGTGGGCGGGCGTGGCGCCGTCGTCGCCAGCACCGGCAACTACTCGACGGCCGAGAGCATCGAGCTCAGCAAGCGCTCCGAGGAGACGGGCGTCGACGGGCTCCTCCTCGTCGTCCCCTACTACAACAAGCCGACGCAGGAGGGCCTCTTCCAGCACTTCTCGGCCATCGCCAGGCAGACCCGTCTCCCCTGCATCTTGTACAACGTCCCCAGCCGCACGGTGACCAACCTCGCCGCCGCCACGGTGGTGCGTCTGGCCCAGGCGCCCAACATCGTGGGCGTCAAGGAGGCCAGCGGCGATCTCAAGCAGATCGGCGCCATCATCGATGGCGTGAAGGGCCGGGACTTCCGCGTCTGGAGCGGGAACGATAGCGATACGGTGGCGATCATGGAGCGCGGCGGCTACGGCGTCGTCTCCGTGGCGTCGCACCTGGTGGGGCGGCAGATCAAGACGATGATCGAGGCGTGCGTCCGGCGGGACTTCGCCCGGGCCAAGGCGCTCCACGAGCATCTGGAGCCCCTCTTCCGCGACCTCTTCGTCGTCTCGAACCCGATCCCGGTGAAGTACGCGGTGAACCAGGCGGGCTTCCGCGTTGGCGGCCTGCGCCTGCCGCTCACGGAGCCGGACGCCGACTCGGCGGCCAAGATCATGGCCACCGTGCGCCGCTACACCATCGACCTGCCGCTGCCTGCGCGCGCGTAGCGCCCGACAACCCTCTCCCCCTGCCCCCTCTCCGGGTCGGAGAGGGGGCAGGGGGGAGGGCGCCTTAGAGGAGCGCCTTGACGCAGATCGTCTCGTCGCGGCGGGGGCCCACGGAGATCATGTGCATGGGGCAGCCCACCAGATCCTCGAGCCGGCTGATGTACCGGCGGGCCTGCGTGGGCAACTCCTCGAACCGGCGCAGGTGAGGCGTTGGCCGGTTCCAGCCCTTGATCTCCTCGTAGACGGGCTTGCAGCGCTGCAGCAGCACCGGATTGGGCGGCAGCGTATCGATCCGCTCCCCGTCCAGCACGTAGGCTGTGCAGACCTTGATGGTGTCGAAGTCGTCCAGCACGTCCAGGCGGGTGAGGGCGCCGGAGTTCATGCCGTTGATGCGGACGCTGTAGCGGCCGGCCACGGCGTCGAACCAGCCGACGCGGCGGGGGCGGCCCGTCGTCGTCCCGAACTCGTGAGCGCGCTTGCGGATGAGCTCGCCCGTCTCGTCCAGGAGCTCCGTGGGCATGGGCCCCGCGCCGACGCGCGTCGTGTACGCCTTGAACACGCCCAGCACCGTGTCTAGCGCCCGCGGGCGCAGGCCGGCCCCAGCATAGACCCCCGCGGCCGTCGTGCTCGACGAGGTCACGAAGGGGTAGGTGCCGAACTCCACGTCCAGCAGCGTGCCCTGCGCTCCCTCGAAGATCACCCGCTTGCCCTGGTCCAGCGCCTCGTTCACCAGCGTCTCGGTGGAGCGGATGTAGGGCGCCAGACGCTCGCCGTAGTGGAGGCACCGGGCGAAGAGATCGTCGAAGGAGAGAGGCGCGGCGCCATAGGCCCGCATGGAGCGGTTCTTGGACTCGATGGCCTGGCCCAGGCGCGCCGCCAGATCGTCCTTGTCGAGCAGGTCGCCCGCCCGGATGCCGATGCGGGCCGCCTTGTCGGCGTAGGCGGGGCCGATGCCGCGCTTCGTCGTGCCGATGGCCTCATCGCCCCGCGCCGCCTCCTCCAGCCCGTCCAGCACCGGATGGTACGGGAGCACGAGATGGGCCTTGTCGCTGATGCGGAGGCGGCCCAGGTCGAGGCCGTGGCGCGAGAGGGATTCGATCTCTTTCAGCAGCGTCTCGGGGTTGACGGCCATGCCGTTGCCGATGACGCAGATGGCGGTGGGGCAGAAGATCCCCGAGGGCACCAGGTGCAGGCTGAACTGCCCCATGGGGTTGATGACGGTGTGGCCCGCGTTGTCGCCGCCCGAGTAGCGGACGACCATATCGGCCGACTGGGCCAGGAGGTCGACGATCTTCCCCTTGCCCTCGTCGCCCCAGTGGGCGCCAACGACGACGACGGATGGCATGGTGTGGTCCAGTGCGTCCAGAAGGGCCCGTCTCTCGCGGATGGCCCGGCGGAGTATAGCATACGAAACGGAGCGGTCCGCCGCACGCCGTCTACTGACCCCAGACGGGGACCGACGGGCGTGAGCCGGTGTTGGAGTCCGGCGGGGCAGGGGTGGCGGCGCGGCCGTCGAGGATGGGCTGGCCGCCCGGCTTCGACTCCCCGCCGGCGGGCTGGAGGGTGAGCCGCCAGGTGGCGTCGTCCTCCAGCGATTCGGCCGGCTGGATGGCCCACATGCCGTAGCCGTTGGGGGCGCTGCGGAAGGTGGCCAGCTCCACCAGGGACCGGTCGGTGCGCCACATCCACAGCTTGTAGACCTGGCCCGGGGCCGGTGCCGGCAGGTGGCTCGCCATGACGAACGCCTTGTTATCGTCCCGGTCGATAAAGATGGTCCCCTTCGCCTGGGGCGCCGCGTCCGTCGCGGCCAGCTTGACCGTCTGGACCTTGGAAGCCGACACGAAGGCCAGGGCGTCCCACTGCCGCCGGATGTCCGAGGCGAGCTGCGCGTTCTCATCCTGGAGATCGCTGACGCGCGCCGCCTGATATACGGTCCACGCCAGCAGGAAGAGGGCGACGGCGGCGATCCCCACGAAGGCGACGCGCCAGGGGTTGCGCCACAGGGCGACGCCCCCGAGACGAGTGGCCCGGGGCGGCTGGCCCTCGCCCGCGGGACGCTGCTGGGCCGCCTGGTACGCGTCCACCTTCGCCAGCAGGCGGCCTTTGAGGTTCGAGGGCGGGTCCACCAGGTTCACTGACGTGGCGAGCTGCTGGGCGACCTTCTGGTCCTGCTCGAGCGCCAGGCGGCACGCCGGGCAGGCGTCCAGGTGCTCTTCCAGAGCGGTCGCATCCTCCTCCGCCAGCGCGTTCAGGGCGTAGGAGGCCAGGGCCTCCCCAGCCTCCTGGCAGTCCATCCTCATGATTCCGTCTTCCATGGGCTGGCCATCAGGTCCCGCATCTTCTGGAGCCCCAGCCGCATGCGCGTCTTCACCGTGCCCAGGGGCGTGCTCAGGGCGTCGGATATCTCGGACTGGGTCAGCCCCTGGAAGTAGGCCATGACGATGACCTGCCTCTGGGCCGAGGGGAGGTTCCGCATGGCCTCCGCGATGGACTGCCGGTCCAGCGTGGAGAGAACGGCCTGGAGCACCTCGTCGGCGCCCGTGGACGGCTGTACGCGCAGCTCGTCGATGTCCACGGTCGGCACCTTGGCTCGCCGGCGGCGCTTGCGCAGCTCGTCGATGCACCGGTTGTGGGTGACGCTCAGCAGCCAGGCTGAGAACGGCCCCCGCTCGCTCCGGTAGGTCCCTCCGCGCGTCCAGACGGTCATGAAGACGTCCTGGGCCACCTCCTCCGCAAGGCTCTGGTTCTCGACCATCCGCAGCGCCAGGGAGTAGACCTGGCGCGCGTAGCGGTCGTACAGGGCGGACAGGGCCTCCTTATCGCCTCGGACGATGAGCCCCAGGAGCTCCTCGTCCGTCAGGTTCGCCAGAGCACCCGAAGCTGGGTCTCGTTCGGCCATGTCCGGCCCACCCTTCAAGGTATACGAACGGTCAGCGCGCGACGGATTGATGGGTCTCGCGCCGCGCCGTCGCGGGAGCCCGAGAGCCCGTGGCCGGATTATACATGACGGCCCAGGTCGCTTCCGGTTTCCGGAGCGTGCCAAACCTCAGGGTCATTCAGAGCCCCGAAGGCGTCTTCGCATTCGAGGCGAAGAATCCATCTTTCCTGGTATTCTTCACCGGCAATGCACAGGAAGCGCACCTACTACGTCTACATCCTTTCCAGTCGCCCCAATGGCACACTTTATGTTGGGGTGACCAACGATCTCGAACGACGCCTGCTGGAACACCGGGACGGCACAGTCGAGGGCTTCACCAAGCGGTATGCCGTCCATCGTCTCGTTCACTTCGAGGAAACGGACGCCGTCACCGCGGCCATCGCCCGCGAAAAGCAAATCAAAGGGTGGTCACGGGCTAAGAAGGTCGCGCTCATCCAATCGGAGAATCCCGAGTGGAGGGATCTCGCCGAAGGTTGGTTCGACTGGCAAGGGGAGAGGGATGGATTCTTCGCCTCGGTTACGAAGACGTGCCGGGGCTCTGAATGACAACAAACCGTGACCTCCCCAACTCCGCTGCGGTCCTGTAGCGCCATGCCAGCCACCCAGCTCACCCACTGCGTCTCCTCAACCGGTGTCCCTTCAACGAACACTAAAAGACCCTGCCCAAACCTGACACAGCGTTGACGCTCCCCCGCACGTCACGCTACAATGCCCAGGATGGACTGCGAGCGGCTGGAGCGACCCTTTCTCTTATGATCATCGACATGCACTGCCACACGGTCAAAGGCGGCCCCGATAGCAACCTGACGCCCGACGAGCTGGTGGCCGAGGCTCGGCGCATCGGCCTCAACGGCGTCTGCCTGACGGAGCACGGCGGCGGCTGGGACCGGTGGGACTTCGACCGGTTCGCCAGCCAGCACCGGGACCTGCTCTTCATCCGGGCGCTGGAGGTGGACACGGAGTATGGCCACATCATCGCCTTCGGCCTGCCGGGCTACATCAGCGGTATCCACCGCGCCGATACGCTGCGCAAGTGCGTGGACGAGGTGGGCGGCTTCATGGTGTCGGTCCACCCCTTCCGGCGCTTCTTCGAGAGGCCGCCCCTGAACCGCTCCCTCCTCTTCAAGGGCCCGTGCACGCTGGAGGAGGCCATCACCCACCCCGTCTTCGAGCTGGCCGACGCCATCGAGGTGGTCAACGGCGCCTGCACGTTCAAGGAGAACGAGTTTGCCCTGCGCACCGCCCGGGCGCTGGGCAAGCCCGGCGTGGCCGGTAGCGACGCCCACTCGACCCATGGCCTCGGCTGCGGCGCCGCTGTCTTCGAGCGCGAGATCACCTCCGCCGAAGAGTTCATCCAGGAGCTCAAGGCGGGCCGCTTCCACGCCACCGACGGCCTGCTTCAGGGACACACCCAGCCCTTCGGGGCCCTGCCCGACTAGAAATCGCGAGGACGCGTGCACGCCTCCTCGATGCGCGACGAGGGCGCGCCCCACCGCGTGCGGGTGGCCCTCGACCTCGAGACGACGGGTCTCAGCGCCGACGGCGACGCCATCATTGAGATCGCGGCCGTCAAGTTCCGTGGGCCCGCCATCCTCGAGACGTTTAACACGCTCGTCAATCCGCGCCGGCCGCTGCCGCTCTTCGTCCAGTCGCTGACGGGCATCACCCCCGACGAGCTGCGCGTCGCGCCCACCTTCGAGTCGGTGGCGGGCCGGCTGGAGGCGTTCGTGGGCGCGCACCCCGTCGTGGGTCACAATATCAGCTTCGACCTGGCCTTCCTCCAGCGGGCGGGGCTGCGGCCTCCCGGCCCCCAATATGACACTATCGACCTGGCATCCGTCCTGCTGCCCGAGCTGGCGCGCCTGAACCTCGCCGGCGTGGCCCAGGCCCTGGGCCTGCCCCACGAGCGTCCCCATCGCGCCCTGAGCGACGCGGAGACGGCCATGACCGTCTTCCTTTCGCTGGTCAGCCTCCTGCGCGCGCTGCCCGCGCCCGTCCGGGCGGAGATGCGCCGCATCGCCGACCGGAGCGACTGGCCGCTGCGCCCCCTCTTCCAGGAGGTCCTGGGCGACGCCCCCTACGCCCTGGAGGCCGGCGAGCCGGGCCTGGAGGGCCTGGACCTGCCCGCCCTGGCCGGCCGCTTGCGCACGGACGGGGCGCCCGAGACCCCCGCGGCTGGGGGCGCCCTGGACGCCGAGGCCGTCGCCGGGATCCTCGGCGAGGGCGGGTCCCTCTCGCGCACGCTCCACCGCTACGAGCACCGGCCGGAGCAGGCCCGGATGGCCCAGGCGGTGGCGCAGACCCTGGACGAGGGCGGCCGCCTCATCGTGGAGGCGGGAACGGGCACGGGGAAGTCGCTGGCCTATCTGGTGCCGGCGGCCCTCCACGCCTGCGCCCAGGGCCGGCGGGTGGTCATCTCCACGAACACCATCAACCTCCAGGAGCAGCTGGTACGCAAGGATATTCCGGACGCCCTGCGGGCCATCGAGGCGGGCGGCGGGCCCGCCGCCGCCGGCGTGCGCTTCGCGGTGCTCAAGGGCCGCGCCAACTACCTCTGCCTCCGGAGGTTCGCCGCGCTGAAGCGGAGCGAGCGCCTCTCGGCCGCCGAGGCGCGGCTCCTCGCCAAGGTGCTGGTCTGGCTCCAGCGGACGGCCACCGGCGACCGGGGCGAGATCCGCCTGACGGCCCAGGAGGCGCCGATCTGGGCGCGTCTCTCGGCGCAGGAGGCCGGAGGCGATTCGGGCCCGTGCCCCCTGGCCCGCCGGGGCCTCTGCTTCTATCAGACGGCCCGCCGCCGCGCCGAGTCCGCCCGCCTGGTCGTCGTCAACCACGCGCTCCTGGCGCAGGACGCCGCGCGAGGCGGCCTGCTGCCGGACTACCAGCGGCTCATCATCGATGAGGCCCACAACCTCGAGGAGGTAGCCACGGGCCAGTGGGGCGTCTCGGTGGATGAGGACGCGACCGACGCCTTCCTGGACCGCGTCACCGGCGCCTCCGGCTCGGCGGGCGCGGGCCTCGTCGCGCCGCTGGCGGCTCTGACGCGCTCGGCCCTGGTTTCCGAGGGCCGCCGTGGCGATCTCCTGGGCCTCGTCCAGCAGGTCCAGGACCAGGCCCAGGGGGTCCGGGGGGCCGTCACGCGGCTCTTCCGGATGCTGGCCGACTTCGCCGGCGAGCACGGCGAGGGCGGGGCCGACTACGGCGCCACGGTCCGCCTGACCAGGGCGGCGCGAGTCCAGCCGGCGTGGTCGGGCATCGAGACGGCGTGGGAGGATGCGAACATCGCCCTCGAGGGCATGCTGCGCCAGCTCGAGCGGATGCACGGCGTGGCCGGACGGTGCGCCGATGGCGAGCTACCCGACCGGGAGGGCTATCTCCTGGACATCGAGGCCGCCAGGCAGCGGGGCGCTGAGCTCCGCGACGCCTTGCGCTCTGCCATCGCCGCGCCCGACGATGCCCAGGTCTGCTGGATCAGCATCGTCCCCAAGGACGGGTCGGCCCGGCTCAACGCGGCGCCGCTCCACGTGGGGCCGGCACTCGATAGCCGCCTGTTCAGCCAGAAGGAGGCCGTGGTGCTGACCGGCGCCACCCTCAGCGTCGAGGGCAACCTTCAGTTCATCAAGGAGCGGCTCCAGCTCGGCGACGCGAAGGAGCTGGTCCTGGGCTCGCCCTTCGACTACCCGCGCCTGGCTCTCGTCTACCTGCCCACGGACATCCCGCCGCCCACCAGTCCGGGCTATCACGCGGCCCTGGTCGGCGTCATCGCGGACGCGGCCCGCGCTGCCCGGGGCCGCACCATGGCCCTCTTCACCGGCTGGGCCGCCCTGCGGGCGGCCCGCACGCGCCTCCAGGAGGTCCTGGCCCCCGATGGCATCACCGTCATGGCCCAGGGGACGGACGGCTCGCCCCAGCAGCTGGTCGACCACTTCCGCAGGACGCCCAACGTGCTCCTGCTGGGCACCGGCAGCTTCTGGGAGGGCGTCGACATCGCGGGGGAGGCGCTGAGCGTCCTGATCATTACCCGGCTCCCCTTCAGCGTGCCCACGGACCCGGTCTTCGCGGCGCGCTCGGAGCGGTTCGAGGACCCGTTCAACGAGTACGGGGTCCCGCAGGCGGTGCTGCGCTTCAAGCAGGGCTTCGGCCGCCTCATCCGGCGCAAGACGGACCGGGGGGTGATGGTGCTGCTGGACCGCCGGGTCCAGTCCAAGGGCTACGGCGCGGCCTTCCTGGACTCGATCCCGCCGTGCGCGCGGAAGGCGGCCCCGGCGCGGGAGCTTGGCCCCGAGATCGTCCGATGGCTGAGCCAGGCGCCGCTCCGGCCCGCGCGGTAGCGCCCCCGGCCATGCTCCTCGCGGCCAACGGCCCTCTCCACCTTGGCCACACGCTGGAGTCGGGCCAGGCCTTCCGCTGGCGGCGCCAGGGGGACGCCTGGCGCGGCGTTGTCGAGGGTGTCGTCTTTACCGTCCGGCCTGCGCCTGGTGGCGTCGAGTTCCGGTCCGAGCCCCGACCTGTCGGGGAGGCGGCGCCGATCCTGCGCGGCTACCTGCGCCTGGACGACGATCTGCCCGCCCTCTACGCCCGCCTGTCGCGCGACGGGCGTCTGGCGGCGGCCATCGCCGCCTTCCCGGGGCTGCGGCTCGTGCGGCAGGACCCGTGGGAGTGCCTCGTCACCTTCGTCGTCTCCGCCTACTCGAACATCCCGCGCATTACCGGCCACATCGGCGAGCTCTGCCAGCGCTACGGCGACCCCATAGTCTTGCGGAACGGCGTGGCCCACGCCTTCCCCTCGCCGGCCCGGCTGGCCGAGGTGGGCGAGGCTGAGTACCGGGCGCTGGGGCTGGGCTTCCGGTCCAAGTACCTGGCGCGGCTGCCCCGGCAGGTGCTCGATCTGGGCTTCGACCTGCGGGCTCTGCGCCGCCAGACCTATGCCGAGGCGCGCGCGACGCTGCTGGAGCTCGATGGTGTTGGGGAGAAGGTTGCCGACTGCGTCCTGGCCTTTGCGCTCGACCAGGGCCAGGCCTTTCCCGTGGACGTGTGGGTGCGGCGGGCGGTGCAGGAGTGGTACTACCGCGGGCGGCGGGTGACGGACCGGCAGGCGAGGCTATGGGCGGCTCGGCGCTTCGGTACGGACGCAGCGTACGCCCAGCAGTACCTCTTCCACCAGCGGCGGCTCGAAGGGACGCCCCGGCGCGGTCGGAAGGCACCGGAGTGATCGCGGAGGCTCATGCGCTGAAAGATTTGGCAGAGGGGGTTTGGGGGAGGGGGAGGGGAGGGCCTTGCGGACTCGGGCCGCCGCGCCACCTTGCCTTGGTGGCTCTGGGGCCGGAAGGCGGCCCAGGCCGAGCGTCCGCTGTTATGCGGCAGGCACCGGCGAGGTGCAATGTGCACACCGGCGCGCCGCCAGGGGGATCTCGCTCAGGCACTCGGGACACTTCCTCGTCGTGGGGTCCACGGGCTTGGGGTCAGAGCGAGTGCGAGCGATCAAAGCGTTCACCGGCACGACGATGAGGAAGTACACCACCGCCGCAATGATCAAGAACGACATCACGGCGTTCACGAAGTCGCCATAGCGGAAGGCGCTGCCGCTCACGGTGAAAACAGATGCCGAGAAGTCCTTCTTGCCGATAATGCCTAAGAGGGGCGTGATCAAGTCCTCCACCATGGCCTTGACGAGCGCCCCGAACGCGGCACCGATAACCACGGCTACGGCGAGGTCGATCACGTTGCCGCGGAGGAGAAACTTCTTGAAGTCCTGGACGACCTGTGCATTCATCATAGTGCCCTCCTCCTTCTTCGCCCAGTCTTACAGGTATTGAGGCCTGGCCCGCGCATAGTTCATCGTCAGCTCCTGTCAGATGCCCATGGCACACCCCCTTCCCATGCATGCAAGTTCCCCACGTGAACTCTGCTCTGGATCGCAACGTCTGGTTCTCTTGAGTTTAGGTGTATGCCTCTGAAGCGATGCCGGTCGATTTCAACCCCAATGCAAGAGAACTGAGGGTCTTAGCTCGCCTCGCCCTCGGCGCACGGGTTGCAGACGAAGGCGATGCCACAGCAGCCGGGCGGCGAGACGACGCGGCTGCACGCCGACTCGGGCTGGCCCTGGGCCCAGGAGATGTGCACGGGCCGGGCGCAGACCCGGCACGCCGAGTCCAGCTTCTCCTCGACGGGCTTCCCGCAGACGTGGCAGATGGGCGCCTGGGCGGGCTGAACGGCGGGGTGTGGCTCGATGCGGGGCGCCGGTGCGGTCTTGGCCTGCGTCATGGCGTCTCCTCGGGGCAGCGGCGGCGCCGTCGCGGAACCTTCTCTCAGGATAGTACAGGGCGGCGATGACAGGACTACTCGCCGTCCCTCACCGCAGGCCCTCCTGGGCGGCGCGGACCAGATCGGCGATCTCCTTGGCCCTGAGCTTGGCGGAGATGGCGAGCTCGGGGCCTTTCGCCGTGACCTGGACCTTGTCGATGGCTTCCTTGAACGCCTCCGTGGGTGCGAAGCCACGGCCCAGCGAGAGGAGGCCGGTCAGCAGGTCCTTCGCCTTGCCGGCGGCGGCCGGGGTGCGGAAATCGATCTGCATCTCGAAGACGAACCGGGTCACATCCTTCTTGACGGTGATCTGGGCGCTCCGGACGTCCAACAGCTCCCCCAGGTTCTCGGGCAACGGGAACGATTGGCCGAGGAGCTGCCGCAGCGCATCGGTGAGCGCCGTTGAGGCCTCGGGACCGGGAGACGCCTGGTCTGAAGCGACGGCGACGATGGTGATGAACGCCGGTCCCTGGGCGCGGTACCGGTCCGCGAGCCGGCCCGAGAGGGCGGGAGCGCCGCCGGTCCGCACGTCGATGACGGCGCGCACCCCCGGGCCTGTGCCCACCGCGAGCAGCTCGCTGTCGAGGAAGGCGAAGGCCAGGCCGGAGCCGGACGCGGGGAGGGGCCCGATGCGCTCCGATGGGAGCTCGATCCGCAGCTGGCGGATGGCCTGGCCCTTGTAGACCGTCGATTCGAGCTCGCTGTCCAGATCGTCCGCCAGCTTTTGCAGCGCCTCCAGCAGGCGTGCCCGGTCGTAGGGGCCTTGGACAAGGAGCGTCAGCTCGCCGCTCTCGAAATCGAAGCTCTCGGGGGTGTTCGGCTTGCCCCCGAAGAAGCTGGACAAGCTGCTGAAAAGGAGCAGCTCGCGGGCCTTGGCGAAATCGATGCCGGTGACGCGCTGCCCTTCGGCCAGCAGCCGAGCGAACGCCGCGGATGCCGTCGTTGTCCCGCCGGCATCGCCCCCGATGGCATCAAAGGCCTTGATGACCTCTTGGACGTCCACGTCCTCGAGGATGCGATCGACGCGGACAGACGCGAGCACGTCAGCGCCAGCCGGGACGTTCTCCAGGGGGCTGCGCCCGGTGCGCTGGCCGTCGTCGCGCCCGCACGCCGCGACGACGAGGGCCACGAGAGCGAACAGGACGGGGAGCGCGGCCCAGCGGAGGAACCAGCGGGGGCGTTGGGGACAGGTCATCGGGGCTCTGCGGGTCCCGGGCCCCCGCTTGGCGGGGGGCGCTGCGCCAGGCACAGGTTGCAGGTGAAGTAGAGGGCCAGCGTCTCGTCGTCGATATCGAACTTGCCGCAGTCCTTGATGGGGAGACGGGTGTCCCAGGTGAGGTGGAAGACGCGCCCGCAGAAGGCGCAGTTCCCGTTGTGGTTGGGATCCATCGCCTCGCCGCAGACCTCGCAGGCGGCTGGCACGTTCTCCGGCATGAGATTGTGTATGTCCTTTCGGCGGCCGCCTCAATCTTTCGTCTCCTGGGCCTGCGCTCGCTTGGATGCGGCCCATCGCCGCACGTACGCGGTCTCATCGTCGCGCGTCTGGACCTCGCCGTCCAGCCGGGCCCGCCGCAGGGCCGCCAGGGCCGCCCCCACCGCTGGCCCCTGGGGGACCCCCAGCTCGATCAGGCCGCGGCCATCCAACTCCGGCCGCACGTTCCGCAGCCGCTCCAGGTACAGGCGCAGCCGGGCCTCTATTATCGGCGAGTCCGCCGCCAGACGGCAAGCCGCGATCGCCGCCTCTTGATACTCCGAGAGGGCGTCGTAGAGCTGGCTGGGGCGCATCCCCGGATCGGCCAGGTGATGCAGACGTGATTGGAGCCGCTGGGCGTCCAGCAGGGGCCGCGCGAGGTCGTTTGGCAGCGCCAGGCGCCGGGCCACGCCTGCGGCCGCATCCTCGCCTTGGCCGTGGGTCAGCAGGGCCAGATAGACCGAAGGCGAGGCGATGCCCTCGGCGCGCGCGCGGGCGAACCACCGCGCATGCCCGGGCCTCCACGCCAGCGCCGGGTGCACCGCCGCCAGCACGCCCGTCTCCTGCGCCGCCTGGAGCGCGCGCTCCGGCTCGCCCTCCTCCAGCGTCCGCTGGAGCTCGTGACGCACGCGGTCGCTGGAGACCTGGGCGAGTCCCCCCGCGTCGCGCAGCAAGAGCTCCCGCGTCCGCTCCTCGAGCCGGAAGCGGAAGCGGGCCTGGTAGCGCAGGGCCCGGAGCAGGCGCGTGGGATCGTCCACGAAGCTCCGATCGTGCAGGACGCGGATGAGGCGGGCCCGCAGGTCGGCCCGGCCGCCCAGGGGATCGATGAGCTGGCCGAAGGGCCCTGGCGCGAGGGCCACGGCGATGGCGTTGATGGTGAAGTCGCGGCGGCGCAGGTCGTCGTCCAGGGAGCCGGGCCGGACCTCCGGCAGCGCGCCGGGGCGGGCGTAGCGCTCCAGGCGCGCCATGGCGAGATCGATGGTGAGGGCGCCGGCGGTGAGCTTGGCCGTGCCGAACTGGTCGTGGGCGACGGCGCGACCGCCCAGGCGCAGGGCCAGGTCGCGGGCCAGGCCCTGGGCGTCCCCCTCCACGACCAGATCCAGGTCCAGCGTCTCGCGGCCCAGAAGCAGGTCGCGCACGACGCCGCCGACGAGATAGAGGGGCGCGCCGCGCTCGGCGGCCAGGTCCGTCACCGTGCGCAGGATGCCGAGGGTGTGGGATGGGACGCGCCGCTCGATGAGGCGGGCGATGTTGCGCCGGGGGGCCGCTGAGGGCATCGAGGGACCAGGGTCTCGAAGAGGGTTGCCGCCCGAGTATACCAGATTGAGCGTGTTGCACATTGCCCAATCAGGAGACTGACGGCATGAGCTGGAATGCTACACTGATTGCATCCTACTTCTTGGGGAGAGACTGGATGCCTAGAGATTGGAGCTTAACGGCTGAGCACGCTTGGGCTAACCCCGTTCATACACTGCCAGCAGAAAGTTACCGCTGTGGCTACTGCTCTAACGATGTAGCCTCGGAGCGGGGATTGCTGTCAGAGCGAATGGCTGCCTTCGTCCGTATATGTCCGCAGTGTAACGGGCCTACCTTCTTCGCTGCTGGTGGTAAACAGTGGCCCGGGGCGAAAATCGGCCGCCCTGTGCAGAGTTTAGACCCAGATGTCGCCGCTATCTATGAGGAGGCCAGGAACAGCCTAACGGTGAACTCGCCAACTGGTGCGGTTATGCTGTGTCGGAAAATACTCATGCATGTCGCGGTTCAGAAGGGGGCTAAACCTAACAAGGGCTTTCAGGAATACGTCGAGTACCTCAAGGATAACCACTATATTCCTACAGGATCAGAGGGTTGGGTCGATTATATTCGGAAGCGAGGTAACGAAGCGAATCACGAGATCGTCGTAATGACCAAGGACGATGGTGAGGGAGTGCTACGCTTCACAGAGCACTTGTTACGAACGGTTTACGAACTTCCAGCCTCTGTGCCGCCCTTACCCCCTGCATCGCAATGAGGGACAAATAGCAGTGCACCGTCACCTTCCAGAGCCGCCGCACCGTGATGTGGTTCAGCGACCACTTCCCCTTCAGGCGGGAGAACACTCGCTCAATGGCTGTGCGCTGACTGAAGAGGGCTTTCCATTCAGGAGTGACCATTTGTTGTCCACGAAGCCCCTCGATCAGTTTCTTATGGCCGGGATGAATCTGGACAACGGGCTCGATTGACGCGCGTTTCCCTGGGCCATAGAATGGCCGCGCCATGAGTCTCCCGCGCCCGAGTGCCCGCCGTGCGCGTGCCCCAACGCTCACCCGAGAGGATACCGTCCAGGCCGCCCTGGGCGTGGCCTTCCGCGACCCGGCCCTCCTGCGCTTGGCGCTGACCCACCGCTCCTACGTCCACGAGCGGCACGACGAGGCGCCCGAGAGCAACGAGCGCCTGGAGTTCCTGGGCGACGCGCTCCTGGGCCTCGTCATCGCCGAGGCCCTCTACCGCCGCCATCCCCACGCTCCCGAGGGGCTGCTCACGGAGTACCGCTCGCAGCTCGTCCGGGCCGAGACGCTGGCGGAGACGGCGCGCGGGCTCGGTCTGGGCGAGCATCTTTGCCTCGGGCACGGCGAGGAGGCCAGCGGCGGCCGGAGGCGCACCCGCAACCTGGCGCGAGCGCTGGAGGCCGTTATCGGCGCCATCTTCCTGGACCGCGGCTACCTCGCGGCCAAGCGCTGGACGCTGCGGCTCTTCCGCGAGCCCCTGGCCTCCTTCGAGCCGGAGCGCGTTCGGGACGCCAAGTCCGTGCTCCAGGAGGCCGTGCAGGCCCAGGGAAAGCCGGCGCCCGTCTACCGCACCCTCGCGTCCGAGGGGCCCGACCATCTGAAAGAGTTCACGGTGGAGGTCCTGGTCGGGGAGCGCCCCCTGGCGCAGGGGCGCGGGAGCACCAAGCGCCAGGCGCAGCAGGAGGCGGCCCAGGCGGCCCTCGCCCGCCTCGCCGAAAGGGACGGCCGCGATGCCCATTGAGAAGGAGCTGGGAGCTGGGGCGCAGGGGCAGTTCCCAGTCCCTAGTCCCCATCTGGAGGAGGCAAAGCATGGCTAACAAGAACAAGGTCGCCATCGTCACGGGGGCGAGCCGGGGGATCGGTCGCGGCTGCGCCCTCAACCTCGCCAAGCGGGGCTTCGACGTGGTCGTCTGCGCCCGGACGGTGAAGGAGGGCCAGTCCTTCGAGCACTCCTCGACCGTCAAGCAGTCCAAGACGACGCCGCTCCCAGGGAGCCTGGAGAAGACGGCGCAGGAGATCCGGGCCCTGGGCCGGCAGGCCCTCATCGTCAAGCTGGACCTGATGTCGCTTGGGGACTGCGAGAACGCCGTCAGCGAGACGATGAAGGCCTGGGGCCGGATCGATGTGCTGGTGAACAACGCCCGCTACATCGGCCCCGGACACATGGACCTCGTGCTGGACACGCCCATCGAGCTCTTCCAGCATCATCTCCAGTGCAATGTCGTCGCGCCCCTCTACCTGGCCAAGCTGGCGGCCCCCGTGATGATGAAGCAGGGCGGCGGCGTCATCATCGACGTGACCTCCGGCGCCGGCTACAACGAGCCTCCGCGCGACATCGGCGAGGGCGGATGGGGCCTGGGCTACTCCATCTCCAAGGCGGCCTTCAACCGGATGGCGGCGGGGCTGGCCAAGGAGTGGCGCAAGCACAAGATCGCCGTCATCAACCTGGAGCCGGGCTTCGTCGGCACGGAGCGCATGGAGCACGACATGGGCGCCTTCGGGTTCGACGTCTCCAAGGCGCTGAGCGTGGACGTACCGGGCGCCGTCTGCGCGTATCTCGCCAGCCACCCGACGCCGATGCACTTCTCGGGCCGTAACATCAACGCGCCCTCGTTCTGCGTGGAGGCGGGCCTGGTCGACGGGACGCAGCTGCCCGCGCCTTACGGGCCCACGCACTGGGGCCTGCCTCCCGGCGCGCCCGTGGGGTGAGGGTCTACACAGCCAGCGCGTCCTTGTAGCGGCGCAGGGCGCGGACGTAGTCGTCCACGGACTTGAAGCCGGCGTCCATGGTGTTGATGCTGACGTGGGAGACGCCGGCCTGGTGCCATTGGGCCGTCTGCGCGGCGCACTGCTCCGGCGATGCCTTGTCCAGGCGCACCCTGCCCTCGATGCCGACGCTGGCCGGGTCGCGGCCGGCCTCTCGGACGTAGCGGCGAAAGCGCTCCAGCTCCTGGAGCCCCTGCTCGCTGGCCGGCAGGAACAAGGGCGGCATCCAGCCGTCGGCGATGCGCGCCGTGCGGCGCAGCGCGATCTCGGCCCGCGAGCCGATCCAGACGGGGATGGGGCGCTGCACCGGCAATGGGTTCAGCCCCGCGGCGGTGACCCGGTGCCACCGCCCGTCGAAGGTGATCAGGTCCTGCGTCCAGAGGGCCCGCATCACCGCGATCTGCTCCTCGGAGCGCGCGCCGCGGTTGCGGAATTGCTGGCCCAGCGCCTCGTACTCCACGTCGTTCCACCCGATGCCGATGCCCAGGCGCAGGCGCCCCCCGGAGAGGACGTCCACCTCGGCCGCCTGCTTGGCCACGAGGGCCGTCTGGCGCTGGCCGAGCACCAGCACGCCCGTCACGAGCTCCAGCCGCTTGGTGCAACCCGCCAGGTAGCCGAACAGGACCAGCGGCTCATGGAACATGTGCGTGTAGTTGTAGAAGCCCTTCCAGCCGGGGCGCGCCCGGTGGTCGGCGCCCAGCACGTGGTCGTAGACGACCAGGTGGTCGAAGCCCAGGCCCTCGACCGCCTGGACGAAGTCGCGGATGGCGCCGGGGTCCGCGCCGATCTCCGTCTGGGGGAAGATGACGCCGATGCGCATGATGCCTCCGAGGCCCCGACCTGTTGGGGTGGGCCGCATTGTAGTGCGGGGCGGCGCTCAGGGCAAGGGTGGGGGGCCGCCCCCCGCGGTCAGGCCCGCCGGCTCACTCCCACCACATCCGCGCCGGCCGCTCGCCCGTGAGCATGTGCGCCACGGCGCGGCCCAGCCGCACGCTGTAGTTCGTCCCCCGGTCCTCGGGGTAGATCTGCGTTGTGTTGGCGAGCCACAGGTCCTTGATGGGCGTCTCCAGCGGAGGGATGCGCGATGAATAGTCCACCCCGATGATCGGCTGGGCCGCGTCCTCCCGGTGGTAGTGGCGCTCTTTCACCCACGACTCCTCGAAGGCCGGGTTGATCTTCTTGAGCGACGGGATGTACCGCCTCCACAGCTCGTCGGGCGGCATGGCGTACAGCTCGTTCTCCTTGCCCAGGTAGTTGGAGAGGTAGACCAGGTGATTGCCGCCATAGTGCGATCTATCGATGTAGTTGGTGTGCTCGATGAGGCCGACGAACGGGATCGAGCGGTCGGCGATGTTCAGCCAGTAGACGGGCGTGAGGGGCCGGTCCAGCGCGATGATGATCAGGACCGCCGCCTGGTAGCGCACGTGGGTCAGGTACTTGGTGTACGACTCCGGAAGCTCGGGGACGAGGCGCGGGAAGACGGACGAGGGTGTCGTGGAGAGGATGCGGTCGAAGAGGCGCGTCTCCTCGCGGCCGTCCCTGTGCTTGACCTGGAGCGCCGAGGCCCGCCCTTGCTCGACCACCACGCGATTGACGCTGGCGGGGTAGTGGACCTCGCCGCCGCCGCGTTTGATGGCCTCCTCCAGCCGCTCGAAGACCTCGCCGAAGCTGCCCATGGGGTAGCCCAGGAGCTCCTTGGTCATCCCCTTGCCGCGGGAGGCCGTGCGCAGGTAGATCTTGCCCCACAGCCAGGCCATGGAGACCTCGCCGGCGCTCTCACCGAACTTCCCGCGCAGCATCGGCCCCCAGACCGTCTCGAAGATGCGCCGGCCCGCGTGCTTGCGCATCCACGCCTCGGCCGTCGTCCGCTCGTAGTCGCGGGGCCAGTAGCGCTTGCGCTGGAGGTAGAGGGTGATGAGGCCCAGCTTGACGCGGTCGCGGAACGGCAGCGCCGAGAAGCGCAGCAGGTCCATGGGCGTGGTGAAGGGGTAGATGCGGCCCCCGTGGAAGAAGCCGACCTTGGACTCGATCCACGCGAGCTTGGGGCCCAGGCCCAGCTCGTGGATAAGGTCGACCATGTAGCGATCGGAGCGAAAGAGATGGTGGTAGCCGCGCTCGAGGCGCCCGCCGCCGACGTCGAACGTCGAGGCCTGGCCGCCCAGGATCGGGGCCCGCTCGTAGACCACGGGCCGGTGGCCGGAGCGCGTGAGCTCGTAGGCCGCCGCCAGGCCCAGGGCGCCGCCTCCGATGATACCGACGTTCACGGCTTCGTCCTCCCCGCGCTCGCCGCATCCGGCGCGCCGAGGACCCCGCCTGCGGCGGGCCGCCGCGCGATGTCGCCCAGGCGCAGGTTCTGTGCCCACATGATCGCCAGGCCCGCCGCCGTCACCGGGGCGAGGAGCGCCGCGTGCAGGACGATGGCGTAGGCTGCCGCCACCTCCTTCGTCTCGTTCAGGCCCTCGAGGGTCAGGCGCGTGGCGTACTCGAAGGGGCCCACGCCGCCCGCCGTCGATGGGACGCTCGTCGCCAGGTTCGAGGTCGAGGTGGTGAAGAGGATGCCGTGGAAGGGCTGGCCCAGATCGAACCCCAGGCTCACGATCCAGTACATGGCGGCCTCGGCGATCCAGACGGGCATCGTGAGCGCAAGGACGGCCAGCACGCGCCGCGGGCTGCGCAGGGAGGCCAGCCCTTCGATGAACCGGACCAGGATCCCCTCGATGAGGCCCTTGCCGGACCTCGGCACGAGGCGCAGCAGCAGGGCGACGGCCCCCCGCCCGATCCGCGGCGAGAGGGCGACGGCGAAGAAGACGCCCAGGACGACGGCGAAGGGCAGGATGACCAGCGACACGAGGAGCGCCAGCGGCACGCCCGTGTCCTCCGAGAAGTCGCGCAGGAGGTCCGGCACGGGCAGGAACGGCCAGACGATGAGGGCGATGATGATGAGCCCGATGCCATCGTAGACGCGCTCGAGGATGATGGTGGCGAGCGTCGCCGTCTTGCTGACGCCCTCCCGCTCTCCCAGGTAGAACGAGCGCACCAGCTCGCCCAGCCGCACGGGGAGCAGGTTGTTGGCCATGTAGCCCACGACGACGACGGGATAGAGGCGGCGCGTGGGGACGGACTTCAGCGGACGCAGGAGGAAGTGCCAGCGAATCGTCCGAAAGAGGACGGCGACGAAGTAGACGGCGATGGCCGGGACCAGCCAGGCGTAGTTGGCGTCCTTGAGGGCGTCCCACGTCTCGCCGACGTCCACCTGCCAGAAGAAGAGGCCCAGGAGCGCCGCGCTGAACGCAATGCCGATCCAGAACCTGCGCGTCTTGAACACGATGGCCTTGTCTCTTGGACAGTACGCGGCGAGGGATGGGAGCGGTTCCAGCGGGCGTCGCCGGCTCCCCGGCCCCGGGGGCGAAGCGCCGCCCGCACGAGCAACGCTACGAGTATACGTCCAAAAGGAGAGCGCCCGCCATGGACGCCCCCATCCTACCCTTCCCCCGCAGACGGGGGGAAGGGATTGCAGCCCCACCATAATCGAAAGACCCCGCCTAGGGCGCTCCCTTGGCGAAGTAGACGACTACGTCCTGGAAGGCGGGCTGCGTCTTCATCTCGCGGTAGACGAAGTACTGGCGCAGGCGCTTCCAGCTGGCCCCGCTGCGGACGTCGTCCCAGAACTTGCCCGCGGTGTACCGCTGATAGACCCAGGGATTGAACCACTCCAGGAGGTGGACCTGCTCGCCCTCGGTGTAGCGGGCCCGCGCCGCGTTGATCTTGCTCTTGTTCCGCTCGCCCAGGATCACCACGTCGGCGGTGAAGTCGCCCTGGTAGGTCGTCATGTCGATGAGGGAGGCGCCGGTGTAGTTGCGCAGGTACCAGCGCCAAGGCGCCAGCGCCGCGTCCGACGTATCGGCCTGGATCTTCAGCTCCCTCCCCTTGCCCGACTCGCGGGCCAGCCGGTCGATCCGCTCCACGATGCGCGGGATCTCCGCCCCCACCTGCGAGTAGACGATCATCTCCCGCGCGTCGTCGTCGTTGGCGTAGGTCACCTGCACGCCGGCGCGGATGGTGAAGAAGGCCATGAACGCCAGCAGGGAGACGCCGGCGAGGCCGGCCGCACGGCGCGCCCCGACGCGGCGCCAGATGATCACTGCGCCGGCCGCCAGCGCCGCCGCGGCCACCGAGGGCCCGGCGACCGTCCAGACGTGAGCGGGGGCGCCGCGCCAGGGGACCCCCTTGTCCAGGGCGATGGCGAGGAGCGCTGCCGCCGGCACGACGAAGAGGAGCAGCACGCCACCGTGCCGGACGGCCTTTCGCCACTGGATGGCGTCCAGCAGCCGCCCGAGGGACCGGCCCGCCAGCAGCGCGAAGGGCAGCGTCAGGTGCGTCAGCAGCCACGGCATCTTCTCGCCCGCCACGACGTACAGGAGCAGCGTGATGAGCGTCCAGTGGACCAGGAACCACTCGAACGGATCGCCCTTGGCCAGGGCCAGGTAGGTGACGAGCATGAGGCCGCCGCCCAGCGGCAGGAGGAGGTAGACGAACTTCTGGTCCGTCCCCAGGTAGATCATGGGAGCCAGCAGCCCCGCGGCGACGGTGATCCCGAGCGCCCACCACGCGAACCTCCTGCCGCGTTTCCACGCGAGGAGCAGCAGGGCGCCGATGCCGAAGAGGAAGGGCAGGAACTCGTACAGCGCCAGGAGCATGAAGTAGTAGTACCAGGGCTGGCCGGCCCGCTCCACCGGGTGCTGGCTGATCCAGTAGCCCAGCCCCTGCCAGAGGCCCGTCCCCATGCCGATCATGTTGGTGAGGAACGTCGTGTGCAGGACGAAGAAGATCGCCCAGAAGGCCCCGAAGGCGGTGAAGAACGCCTTGTGGCGCAGGAGCAGGCCCAGGATGACGCTGGCGACGAACAAGGTCGCCGCGATGAGGGCCGCCACCGCGTAGGCGGGCGCGCCGCCGTGGGGCGCTCCCACCAGGCCCGCCCCCAGGCCCGGCTCCTGCGGCCGCACCAGCACGAGATCGCCCGGCGCGATCCTCTCGATGACGAACCCGATGCCCGCCGAGGCCAGGGGCAGCGTGAGCGCCGCCACGAAGACCAGGAAGAAGTGCTCGGGCCGCAGGCGCGACGGCCGCAGCCGCGCCAGCAATCGCGCCCCCTTGTTGCTCGCCCGAGACCACAGGACCGGCAGCCAGCGCCGCGCCCACCAGGCCGCGAGGAAGCTCCCCACGGCCACCAGACTGAGGTACGCCGTCTCCTTGGTCGAAAAGGAGAGCACGAGGGAGATGGCCCCGAAGTAGAGCCACCGTGTCCGGCGCGTGTCGATGTAGCGCCAGAGGGCGACGACGAGCCCCAGGTCGAAGACGACGGCGTAGATGTCCTCGCGGGCGAAGCGGCTCACGTACAGGAGCGCCGGCGAGAAGGCGAGGAGCGCGGAGGCCGCCAGCGCGCCCCCGCGGCCCAGCCGTCCGCGCAGCAGGAGCGGCATGAGCACCAGCGCCGATCCGAAGAGCGCCGGGAAGACCCGCGCCGCGAAGAGGCTATCGCCGAAGAGGAAGAAGCCGCCGGCCTGCACCTCGTACATGAACGGGCCGTGGGACCAGGGGCTGTGGGCGTAGCCGCGGCCCTGGAAGAGGGCCCAGCTATCGTAGGCGTGGATCGACTCGTCGTAGTGGTAGGCGCGGGCGTCCAGGTCCCACAGCCGCATCCCCAGGGCCACGATGAACAGCGCCGCGTAGAGCAGCGGCTCCCACGGGATGCGGTCCCAGCGGATGGCGATCTGGACCGGCGCGGCGGGCGCTCCGGCGGAGGCGGGCGGGGCCAAGGAGGGTGGTTGGGTATAGGTCATGGATCGGTCAGCCGCCGGCGCGGGCTCTGTATAGTACTACGCGGTCGCCGCCAAGGGCGATGTCAAAGGCGATGTCCATGAAGGGCGCGAAGCGTTGCCCGGCGCCGGGACCGTAGGCCCGCCGCTCCAGGCCGCCCACCACCACGTAGGTCACGTCGTACGCCTTGAGGAGCCGCCGCGCCTCGTCGATGGAGCCCGTCTGATAGATCGCCTCCACGTCCCGCGCGCGCTGGACGATCGGCTCGAAGGGGTCGCCGCGCCACTGGTGCTCGTGGCCCGCCCAGCCCAGGACCGTCGGCAGCCCCGTGTTCCGCGAGATGCGCGCCACCGCCGGATTGTAGTCCCCTTGGGGACGGCCGTTGGACATGGGCACCCCCTCGAGGACGACGTCGCCCTTCCGCGCATGCTCCCGCAGCCACCGCACCGCCTCGAACTCGGCCGGCGCGGCGGCCTCGTAGGCCGCCAGGGCGTTGAGGGTCGGCGACGGGGCGAAGCGCTCGGCCTTGGCGTAGGCGGCGGCGGGCACGTACAGAAACGCCGCGCCGATGACTGCCACGAAGAGCGCCATCAGGCACCACCAGGCGGCCCGGGCGCCGCGCGCCAGGGTCTCGCCGCGGAGGGTCCAGTAGGCCAGGCCCACGGCCCCGCCCACGGCCAGCATGGCCCACGCCTGGTAGTAGAACTTGAAGACCGTGTTCATCCGGTTGTTGAACAGATCGGCGATGCGGAAGAGCTCGGCGCCCATGGTCACGAGGAGCGCAAAGAGCACCAGCAGCACCGCGAACTGCGCCGAGGCGGAAGCTCTGCCCTCCCGCGCGGCCCGCCGGAAGAGCACCGCGAGGCCCGCACTCAGGAGCAGGAGGATGGGGAGCAGGTGCCAGAACCGGCTCCCGATGGCGAGGAGTCCCTTGGCCGGATCGTGCTCACGGGCGCTCAGGCCCAGCTCGATGGCGGCCCAGACCGCGAAGGGCGCCATGGGCAGCACGATGGCCCACAGCCCCGGCGAGCCGAGCCATCGCGCCGGCCTTGGGCCTGGGTTGCCCGTCGCCGCGTCCCGTCCTTCATGCGGTGTGCCCGCGCCGGCCAGCCGCAGCGCCAGGCGCCGGACCCGCCCCGACAAGTCGAGGCTCTCCCACGCCAGCCCCGCCAGCAGCGCGACGTTGAGCACGAGGAGCGGCCCCAGCACCAGGAGGTAGTGGACCTGGCGTGTCTGGGCCGTGCGGATGGTGAGGATGCCGCCCGCCTGGGAGTCGAAGAGGAGATAGAACGGGGCGTAGAGGAGCGCTTCGGCGGCGACGAAGATCGCCATGAACGCCGCCAGCTCCCTGAGCCGGACCTGCCGGCCCCGGGCGCGGAGATGCACGGCGCGCAGGAGGAGCGCCGCGAAGAGGAGGGCCGTGAAGGTCGGCAGGTCCCAGCTGTTCAGGAAGCCCAGGGCGCCCAGCGCCAGGGCCGCTACCAGCACGTCCCATCGCCGCGCCAGCCGCCGTGGCCAGCCCCACCGCGCGCTCTCGGCGACGCCCGACCGCAGCACGCGCAGGCCCCAGACGCCCGGCGTTCGCAGCACGTTCAGGGCCAGGCCCATGGCCATGGCGACGAACGGCAGCGACATGACGTGGGGGTGCAGGTCGCCCAGCATGAAGCTGAAGAACGGGAACTCGGTGATGGTGTAGTCGAGGCTCTGGCCGTCCTGAAAGGTGTTGATGACGCGCGTCGAGCGCCACCACCACCATCCGTTGTCGCTTGGATACCATGTCGAGCTGCCATCGTGGCCTGTCAGCCCGTCGATGCTGACCCATGACCAGAAGCCGTCGGACCCGGCGTCGTTGGCGTTGAGGTACTCCAGCGCGCCCACCAGGTTCCCGATGAAGAGGAGCAGGACGACGGCCGCGCCGCCGAAGAGGAGGGCCGTCCTGGGACTGGGCCGCGCCCCCGCCCGCCCGCGCATCGTGGCCACGACGTTGTACGCGAGGCCGAAGACGCCCGTCGCCGCCATGGCCGCCGTCGAGGCCAATGCCAGATTGTAGGCGAAGGCCGGGGCGACGCCCGTGAGCTGCGCGACCCCCGCGTTCATCAGGTAGCCGAAGTAGTAGTAGGTGATGGGCTCGCCGGCGAACCACGGGTCGTTGGGCGGGAAGTGGGGGCTCGCCAGGATGCCGTTGAGCAGGGCGAAGTCCATGGGCTGCTCGGTGTGGGCGATCTCCGGCGAGTAGCTGCGCAGGACGCCCCAGACGGCGAAGACGGCGGCGAAGACCGCCTCCGTCGCCAGCACCACGCCCCATCGCCTCCGAAGGAACCCCAGGACGGCGTCGCGGCGGCGCCAGAGGACGCAGGCCGAGAGCGCCGCGACGATGAGCAGCGCCCCCCAGGCGCCGGCCCGGCTGTTGGGGAGCACGCGGGCGACGCCCAGGAGCCAGAAGGCGTAGCTGAAGAGCAGGAGGCCCAGGGCGCGGCTGAAGCCGTAGCCGCGGTCAGGGAGCCGGCGGAAGAGGACCGTGGTGACCGGCAGCGCCACCAGGCCCAGCAGGAGGAAGGCCAGCCACCAGACGAGCGCCTGGCCCAAGGGCTACGCCTCGGCGGCCAGAAGGGCCTCCGCGTACGCCTGGGCGTCGAAGGGGGCGATGTCGTCCATCTGCTCGCCGGTGCCGATGAAGACGATGGGCAGCCGGAGCTGGTCGGCGATGGCGAGGGCGATGCCCCCGCGGGCCGTCCCGTCGAGCTTGGCGAGGAAGAGGCCGGTGACGCCCACCGCCTCGGTGAAGCTCTTGGCCTGGGCGAGGGCGTTCTGCCCTGTCGTCGCGTCGATGACGAGGAGCGTCTCGTGAGGGGCCGCGGGGCTGAAGCGCTGAACGACGCGCCGGACCTTCTTGAGCTCGTCCATGAGGTTCGCCTTGGTGTGCAGCCGGCCCGCCGTGTCGATGATGACGACGTCGGCGCCGCGAGCCTGGGCCGCCTGGAGCGCGTCGAAGGCGACGGCGCCGGGGTCGGCCCCGGCACGGTGCGCGACGATCTCCGCGCCGGTCCGCCGGGCCCAGATCTCGAGCTGCTCGACGCCCGCGGCGCGAAAGGTATCGCCGGCCGCCAGCACCACCCGCAAGCCTCGCTGGCCCAGCAGGTGCGCCAGCTTGGCGATGCCCGTCGTCTTGCCCACGCCGTTGACGCCTACCATGAGGACGACGTACGGCCGGGCCGGGAGGACCAGCGGCGTGGACTCGCTGGCGAGGGGCGACGCAGGCCCCTGCACATCCAGGATGCGCCGCAGCTCCTCCTCCAGGATGCGCCGCACCGCCTGGCCGTCGGCGGCGTGCTCGTCGCGGCTGCGCTGGCGCGCCCGCTCGATCAGGCGCACGGCGAGGGCCGCGCCGGCGTCCGCCGAGACCAGGGCCTCCTCCAGTTCGTCCCAGACCGCCTCGTCGATGGTGGGCCGGGAGAGGAGCCGCGCGACGCGGCCAAAGAGGCCCTCGCGGGTCCTCTTGAGGCCCGCCTCCAGCTTGTCCTTTCTCCTGAAGATGCCGACCATCGTCTGAGCCAGCATAGCACCGGCCCTACCTGGGGTCAACGGAAGTGACGGCGACGCCCAGGGGCGTCCTTGAGATACAATGCGCCATCGCCAGATGGCACGAGGGGCGGCCATGGTCTCGATGGGCGACCTGGCCGACCGCTGGCCCAAGGCCATGGCCGATGGCGAGACCCCCATCGCTGGGCAGACACACGGTCCAGTGGCTCGATACGCCGCACCTGCCCCACGCGTGGGAGTGCGGCTATCTCTTCGAGTCGTCCACCCGGACCCTTTTCTGCGGCGACCTCTTCACCCAGCCAGGCGTGGGCGCCCCAGCCGTTACCGAGTCCGATATCCTGGGCCCCAGCGAGGCCCTCCGCGCCGGACTGGACTACTTCTCCCACAGCAAGCATGCGGGGACGATGCTGGAGCGGCTGGCCGCCCTCAAGCCTGGGACGCTCGCCTGCATGCACGGCAGCGCCTGGCGGGGCGACGGCGTGAAGCTCCTGCGGGAGAGGGCCTTGGCCCTCTCGAAATAGGCCTGCCGATCCGCCGGCTTACGGCTCCACGCCCACGCTCCGGGCGGCATCCGCGATCCCCTTCCACGTCACGTCGTCCAGCTCGATGCCGTCGCGGAGGCGGTCCGCTTGGGCCTGGGCCTCGGGGTCGCCGGGCACCAGGACCCGCTCGACGCCCGGCAGCGGCGGCGCGGCCCGCAGGGCGTCCACCAGGCGGCGCACGCCGGCCAGGTACTCGCCGGGCGGGCGGAAGGCGGCGTGGTCGAGGGCCACCAAGAAGCAGCCGTTGCCCCGCTGCGTCCCCAGGGCGGCGACGCCCGACCCGCTCAGGAGCCCGGCCAGCACCTCCATCATAATGCTGAGGCCGTAGCCCTTGTGCCCCGCCAGGGGACTGCCAAGAGGAAGGAGCATCCCTCCGTCGTAGAACGCGCTGGGGTCGTCGGTGCTCTGGCCCTCTCGGTCGAGGGCCCAGCCGTGGGGCACCTTGGCCCCTTTGTTGCGCGCGACTCTCAGCTTTCCTTCGGCCACGACGCTGGTGGCGAAGTCGACCAGCAGGGGCCGCCCTCCCGGCACGGGCACGGAGAAGGCGATGGGGTTGGTGCTCAGCATGCGCGCCTTGCCGCCGTGGGGCGCGACGAACTTGCCGATGCCGTTGACGAAGGCGAGCCCCGTGAGCCCCGCGTCGGCGGTCATCTCCGTGTACTCGCCGACGGCCCCTACGTGGTTGCAGTTGTAGGCGGTGGCCATGCCGGCGCCGTGGACCTTCGCCTTCTCGATGGCGGCCTGCATCGCCCGCTGGGCGGTCACGTGGCCGAAGCCCCAGTGGCCGTCGATCACCGCGATGACGAGGCTGTCCCTGGCGACCGTTGGGGTCGCCGAGGGCCTCACCTGGCCGCTCTTGACCGCCCGCACGTACTCGGGGATGCGGACGACGCCATGGGAGTCGATGCCGTAGACGTTGGCCCGGACGAGTCCCCCAGTGACGCGCAGGGCGATCTCCGGCGGCGCGCCCGCGGCGATGAAGATGCGCGTGCCCAGGTCCGTGAGCGGTGAAACGGCGATGCGTGGTATGCGTTCTTCTCCTCTGTGCTGGGCATCAGCGTCTGCTGCTCACCAGACCTATTGCCCCCAGTCAGGCGCTACATCCAGGGCAGGGTGGTCGGTGAGACGACGCTGCTCGGTCCCGTTCGCATTCATCACGTAGATTTCGTTGTTCCCGTCACGATCAGACCAGAAGACGATCTTGGAGCCGTCCGGCGACCAAGACGGGTTGGCTTCGCGTGCAGGGTTGTTGGTCAGGCGGGTCAGCCTTGTGCCGTCCGCATTCATGAGATAGATTTCCTGGTTGCCATCCCGGTTCGACCAGAATACGATGCTCCGGCCATCGGGTGACCAGGACGGATTGACGTCGGCTTCAGCATGGTTTGTAAGGCGAGTCTGCGCAGCGCCATCTGCATTCATGACGTAGATCTCCAGGTTGCCGTCGCGACCCGAGTGGAAGGCGATCTTGGAGCCGTCCGGTGACCATGCTGGAATCAGATCAACGGCAGGGTTGTTGGTCAGTCGGCCCTGGTTCGACCCATCGGCGTTCATCACGTAGATTTCTTGGTTGCCATCTCGGTTCGACCAGAACGCAATGCTGCGGCCATCGGGCGACCAGTCGGCATTTTGGTCAATGGCTGGATTATTGGTGAGACGAATGATGTTTGTGCCAGCGGCGTTCATGACGTAGATTTCTGGGTTGCCATCCCGGCTCGAATGAAACGCGATTTTCGTCCCATCAGGTGACCAGGCTGGGTTCTGGTCAGCAGCAGGATGGTTGGTGAGCCGTGTGATATTCGTTCCGTCGGGACGCATGGCGTAAATCTCTTTGTTGCCGTCCCGCTCCGATTCCCAGGTGATGCGCCCGGGCGTGGCTGCCGTGGGGGTCGGAGATGGTGTGACTGGCGGTGATGTCGGCGCCAGAGTGGATGTGGCTGTGGGCAGGCTAATGGGCGAGGCTGCTCGCGTTGGCGTCGGTGCGGGAGTCACGGCAGCGGTGGCTGGGAGGGTGGGCAAGGGAGCCGCGGTGGCGCTTGATGTAGGTGTCGCCGGCACCGCGAACGTCGGACTCGGCACGGGTGTGGACGCCGGCGGCGCTTCCCCGCAGGCTGCGACGAGGAGGAGCACGCCCCCCAGGGTCGCCAAAGGAATCCCTACCCGGTTCATCTCCAATCACCATTGCATGCAGATAACACGGGACTAACCCCTCTGCCGTGGTGAGCCTGCCCGGACTTCTTGACCAAACAGAGCATACGCTGCGCGGGATCCTGCGGCTTTATAGGGTAGCAGGCCTGTCTACTCTGCTGCCTGTCGAAGCTCGAACTACACCCTAGCCTTTCTTCGACCCCTAATCCCTCGTTCCTAATTCCTTCTTGCCCCTCTCCCACGCCTGTGCTAGCATGGCGCGTTAGTTCCAAAATTCACGATTGCTCCTCGACCGCGCGCCCGTGGACACCAAGCTCAAGGACATCCTGGTCAGCCAGCGCACCAAGACCCACACCGTCCTCTCCTGCCTCATCGCCATCCAGGAGAGGCTGAGCTACCTCCCGCCGGAGGCCATCCCGGCCGTGGCCGAGTACACGGGGGCTAGCGTCAACGAGGTCTGGGGCGTGGCCACCTTCTACACCCACTTCCGCTTCGAGCCGCCGGGCCGCCACCAGATCGAGCTCTGCCGGGGCCCCTCCTGCCATATCTTCAACAGCCAGCGCCTCATGCGCCTGGCCGAGGAGCGGACCGGCGGCTCGTTCGGCGGCACGACCAAGGACGGCGAGTACACCCTGCGCGGGCTGGACTGCGCCGGCGCCTGCGCCCTGGCCCCCGTGGGCCGGATCGATGGCAGGCTCGTGGGCCGCCTGACGGAGGAGCGCCTGAAGCAGATGCTCGCCGCCTTGCCGCAACGGACCGCCGAGGCGCACCGTGCCTGAGTCGTTCGAGGCGCTCCGGCAGAAGGCTCAGGCCGTCTGGGAGGCCGTCGAGGCGCCCGCGCGGCCCCAGCTCTTCGTTGGCTACGGCATCCACGGGCTGGCCGCCGGCGCGCCGGAGGTGATGGACGCCCTGCGCCGCGCGCTCCAGGCCCGGGGCATCGCGGCGGACGTGCACGTCACGGGCGGCCTGGGCCTCGACTACCTCGAGGTCATCGTCAGCGTCATCAAGCCGGGGCGGCCGCGCCTCTTTTTTGGACCCGTCACGCCGGAGTCGGCTGGGCGCCTCGTGGCCGAGTACGTCGCCGGCGACCGTGTCCCGCAGGACCTCTTCCTGGGCGCCATCGGCAAGACCGAGGGCACGGGCCTCCCCAGCCTCTTCGACCGGCCCGAGTTCAAGCTCCAGCGGCGCGTCGCCACGGCCAACTGCGGCATCACCGATCCCACGAACATCTGGCACTACATCGCCCGGGGCGGCTACGGGGCCCTGCACAAGGCCCTCACCGCCATGACGCCGGAGCAGGTCGTCGCCGAGATCGAGAGGGCCAGCCTGCGCGGGCGCGGCGGCGCCGCCTTCCCCGCCGCCATGAAGTGGAGGTTCCTTCAGGGCGTGCCCGGCCCCGTCAAGTACCACGTCTGCAACGCCGAGGAGGGCGACGCGGGCGCCTTCAACGACAAGCACCTCCTGGAGAGCGACCCCCACCGCGTGCTCGAGGGCATCCTGATCGGCGGCGTCGCCACCAAGGCCAGCGGCGGCAAGGGCTTCGTCTTCATCCGCACCGGCTGGGAGCTCCCCATCTCGCGCGTCGAGCGGGCCATCGAGGAGGCGCGCGCCCTGGGCCTCGTGGGCAAGGAGATCCTCGGCGCCGACTTCTCGTTCGAGATCGAGGTGGCCCTCACGGGCGAGAGCTACGTCTCGGGCGAGGAGACGGCGCTCATGGAGGCGATGGAGGGCAAGCGGGCGCAGCCGCGCTACAAGCCGCCCTTCCCGGCGGCCAAGGGACTGTGGGGCAGGCCCACCAACATCAACAACGTCAAGACCTACGCCTACGTCCCCACGATCGTCGAGCGCGGCGGCGAGTGGTTCGCCGGCATCGGCACGGCGCGCAGCAAGGGCACGGCTCTCGTCTGCCTCTCGGGTCACATCCAGCGCCCCGGCCTCTACGAGGTGCCCTTCGGCGTCACTCTGCGCCAGGTCATCGAGGAGATCGGCGGCGGCGTTCCCGGCGGGCGCGCCCTCAAAGTGCTCCAGACCGGCGGGCCCCTGGGCGGCTTCCTGCCGGTCTCGTCGCTCGACATGGCGCTCGACTTCGACGCCATGGTGGCGGCTGGGGCCATGTTCGGCTCGGGCGGCGTCATCGCCGGCGACGAGACGGTCTCGGTGGTGGACCTGGCCCGGGTGCTGGCCGAGTTCAACGCCGAGGAGTCGTGCGGCAAGTGCTTCCCCTGCCGCATCGGCACGCGCCAGCTGGCCGATATCCTGGGCCGGATGGAGCACGGCCAGGGGAAGCGCCAGGAGCTGGAGGCGGCTCTCGTCATCGGCCAGACCATGAAGTCGTCCCTGTGCGCCCACGGCCACCTCGCCGAGAACCCGATCAAGTCCGGCTATCGCTACTTCCAGGAGGAGTTCGAGGAGGCGGTGCAATGAGGCCCAACGGTCGAGATGTCATTCTGAGGAGTCCGCCTGAGGCGGGCGGGGCTTCTGGTGTCTGAACAATCGTGATCGCAGCAGGAACAGTATGG
>CAZKTO010000030.1:14469-33463 GCA_964555685.1 uncultured Dehalococcoidia bacterium | reverse complement strand
GGGCGTGACGAACAACCTTCCCCCTCGTCATTGCGAGCCCCGATATCATCGGGGCTCGGCAATCTGGTGGAGCGGCGGGGCCAGCGGCCGCAAGGAAGGCGGATGGGTACGACCTTCTGTGTCTCCATCATGACTCATCCCAGGAAGACCGTGCTCTACACGGGCGTGACGAACAACCTTCCCCCTCGTCATTGCGAGCCCCGATATCATCGGGGCGCGGCAATCTGGTGGAGCGGCGGGGCCAGCGGCCTTAAGGAAGGCGGATGGGTAAGACCTGCTGTGTCTCCATCATGAAGAAACGTGCCCCCGGCTTTGCCGCACGGTACAACGTGACGGACCTTGGTTATGACGAGGTGGCCGAAACCGCCGAGGCCATCATTGCCCGTGAGAAGCAGTTGAAGGCAGGCTCGCGTCAGCACAAGATCGAACGTATCAAGCGCATGAACCCCGCCTGTCGAGACCTGCGCGGTGCGTTGTGAGGGCCCCGCCACCCCACCAGGTTCCCACGGGCGAAGACGCCCTCGCAACGACGAGGGAGTAGTCTTGCCAACTCTGCCACGATGCAAAGAATCAAGTTGACTGAGTACTAGGAGTGCAGCCGTTCTCTGAAGTAGCGGTCCACCCGCTCGATGTACTCGTCCGGCTGGACCTTGAAAGCGTCCACGTGGTCCGCGCCATGGACGAGCCACAGCTCGCTCCCCGGCCGGGCCGCCCGGTGGACGCGCTCGCCGTGCTGATACGGGATCCGCCGGTCGGCATCGCCGTGGATGACCAGGATGGGCTGGTGGATGCGCCGCATCGATCGCTCTGGGACCATGTCGCCGATATCGACGTCGTAGAGACCCCGGGCCATGAGCCACACCGTGGGCAGGACCATGGCGGCGACCCATCGGGGGAGGACCGTCTTGCGGGCGATCTCCTGGGTGAAGAACTCGGAGGCCTTCGCGTAGGGGCTATCGGCAACGATGGCTTGGATGGCTGGCTCTTCGGCGGCCGCAAAGATCGCAGTGGCGGCGCCGCCGGAGAACCCCAGGAGGCCGATGCGGTTGGGCGGGACGCCGCGGGACGCCACATGGTCGAAGGCGCCGAGCACGTCGCGGCGCTCGAAGAAGCCGCCGGAGACCCGCCCGCCTTCCGAGCCACCGTGGCCTCGGAGATCGAAGAGCAAGACGCCATAGCCCCGGGGGACGAGGCGCGCGGCGATCGTGACGGCCTCGTCGCCGGAGCGCTTGGAGCCCCAGCCGTGGACGAAGATCACCACCGGCCCGTCGCCGGGCGGCGGCAGGTACCAGCCGCTCAGGCGGATATCCTCGCCGCGCGGCGTGAACTCCACCTCCTCGTGGGCGAGGCCCTGGCGCGACGGGTCGTCCTCCTGGGGCTTGCGATCGGCCTTGGTGATACCCGAGGCGATCAGGTAGGAGACAAGGCCATAGGCGACGACGAGGACGAGCACGATGGCCCCGGCGATCCATCTCCATCTGCGTTTCATGCCCTGCCCCCCGGGCGCCGCTGGTGCGCCGGCGACGGCATTTCGACAATGCTAGCCTGGCCGGAGCGGCACCGCAACCGGCGGATGCCCAGGGGTAGTACAATGGCCCAAAGCCACAGGTTGGAGGGCGCCATGGCCAGACTCTCGCTGATCTCCGCCGACTCCCACATCAACGAGCCGCCGGCGACGTTCACCGACCGTGTGCCAGCAAAGCTCAAGGCCAGGGCGCCGCGCGTCGAACGCACGCCCCAGGGCGACGTGTGGCTCTTCGAGACGGGCGCGCCGCGGCCCATCGGCCTCGACTCCATGACCGGCCGCAAGTTCCAGGACTACAAGCGCACCGGCCACACCTATGCGGAGATGCGCCCCGGCGCCTACGACCCTCGCGCGCGGGTCAAGGACATGGACCAGGACGGCCTGGACGCCGAGGTCATCTACCCCGGCACGGGCTTCCGGATGAGCCAGATCGAGGACGGGGAGCTGCGGGCGGCCTGCACCCGCGCCTATAACGACTGGCTGGCCGAGTTCTGCGCTCACGCGCCCAGCCGGCTGATCGGCCTGGGCGTGCTGCCGGTCCAGGACATCGAGGCGGCGGTGACCGAGCTGCGGCGCATCGCCGGCAACGGCCTGCGGGGAGCCATCCTGCACGCCCAGCCGGCCCGGTACTACTCGGACCCGGCCTACGAGCCGCTCTGGGCCGCGGCCCAGGAGCTGCGTATGCCGCTCAGCTTCCATATCGGCGGGCTGCGCGGCATGACCATGGGCGGCGATCCGGGCACCGTGCTCACCTATATGTCCATGGGCAAGCTGGCCCTGGCCGAGCCCCTCTCGATGCTGATCTTCGGCGGGGCGCTGGAGCGTCACCCCGGCCTCCAGATCGTGCTCGTGGAGGGCGGCTTCGGCTGGCTCGGCTACTACATCACCCAGATGGATACGACCTTCGGCCGCCATCGCTACTGGACCGGCACGACGATCAAGGAGCCGCCCTCGTTCTATTTCCACCGGCAGGTGCGGGCCACATTCATCGAGGACAGGGCCGGGATGGCCGTCCTGCCCATCGTGGGCCCGGGCAACGTCATGTGGTCCTCGGACTATCCCCACAGCGATAGCACGTGGCCCAACTCCCGCCAGTATGTGGCCGAGCAGTTCAAGGGCGTCCCACCCGAGGAGCAGCGGAAGATCGTGGCGGAGAACGCCGCAGGGCTGTACGGGCTGAAGTAGGCCCTCACCCACCCCGGCGAGTCGGGGTACCCGCTCTCCCCGTGGGGAGAGGGGCGATACCCTTCCCTCGCAGGGAAGGAGTTGGGATTAGGGCAAGAGCCCTCTCCCTCCGGCTCCCTCTCCGGCACGGAGAGGGAGCATTCCCCCTTCCCGAGCCGGGAAGAGCCTGTCCTGAGCTTGCCGAAGGAGGGCCAGGGGGTTAGGGTCGAAAGACCGCACCCACCCCGACTCGTCGGGCCGCTCCTGCGTCTGGCGCGACGCCTTGCACTGGCAGGCTATCGCGCGCCCGACGCCGTGGAAGCCGACGGGCACGTTCAGGCGCTCGAGCTCGGCCCACAGGGGGTCGTGTAGTCGGGATGGCGCCCTGGCCGGCGGCCGGTGGGCGCCGGGGGTCTTGCCAAGGGCCGTGGAGTTGGCTACTGTGTCGCCGGACGCCCGCCCCCGGCGCGGCGAGCGGAAGGAGCGACGCCATGCGGCTCAACGATAAGGTCGCCATCGTCACCGGCGCGGGGAGCGGCATCGGCCGGGGCATCTGCGTGCGTTTCGCCGAGGAGGGCGCCAACATCGTCGCCGCCGACATCAACCGGGACGGCGCCGAGCGGACGGCCGCTCTCGTGGGCGAGCTGGGCCGCCAGGCCGTCGTGGTGACGGCCGACGTCTCCCGCCGGGCCGACGTCCAGCGCATCTTCACCGCCACGCTCCAGCGCTTCAAGACCTTCGACATCCTGGTCAACAACGCCGGCATCCTGACCTACGCCAGCATCCTCGAGCTCACAGAAGAGGCGTGGGACAAGGTCATGGGCACGAACCTCAAGAGCATGTTCCACTGCACGCAGGAGGCGGCGCGCTACTGGGTTCGCGAGAAGCGCCCCGGCAAGATCGTCAATCTCGGCTCGCTGAACTCGGAGCTGGCCATCGCGGGCATCCCCCACTACTGCGCGTCCAAGGGCGGCGTGCGCATGTTCACCCGCGCCTGCGCCCTCGACTTGGCCCCCTACAAGATCAACGTCAACGCCATCGGGCCCGGCGGCACCCAGACGAACATCATCCCCCTGTTCCAGGACCCGGCCGGCGTCGAGCAGGTAGCCAAGTCGAATCCTTGGGGGCGCATCGGGCAGCCGCGCGATATCGCCAACATGGCCCTCTTTCTGGCCTCGGACGAGGCCGACTACATCACCGGCGAGCTGTTCATGGTCACCGGCGGCGCGACCGCCGGGATCTCACGGGGTGCGGCCAGCGCCTCAACGTGACCCCAGGAGGGACCCCATGCCGTTGGACCCGCAGGCCAAGGCCGTGCTCGATCAGATGGCGGCCCTGGGCGCGCCGCCCATGAACACCCTCACGCCGGCCCAGGTGCGCGCGGGCATCGAGGCGGCGCCCCAGGTGCCCGGGCCGGAGGTCGGCAAGGTCGAGGACCGCACCGTCCCGGGCCCCGCCGGCCAGGTCCCGGTGCGCATCTACACGCCCCCGGGCGCGGGCCCCTTCCCCGTCCTCGTCTGGTTCCACGCCGGCGGATGGGTCATCGGCAGCATCCGCATGTCGGACCCCGTCTGCCGGCACCTCTGCATCGGCGCGGGATGCGTCGTCGTCTCCGTGGACTACCGGCTGGCGCCGGAGCACAAGTTCCCAGCCGCCCCCGAGGACTGCTACGCGGCCACGGCGTGGGCGGCGAAGAACGCGGCATCCATCAACGCCGATGGGCGCCGCGTGGCCGTGGCCGGCGATAGCGCCGGTGGGAATCTGGCCGCGGCGGTGGCCCTCATGGCGCGCGACCGGGGCGGACCGGCCCTCGTCCACCAGCTCCTGGTCTATCCGGTCATCGACAAGGACTTCGACACCAAGAGCTATCGGCAGAACGGCGGCGGCGCCTACCTCCTGACAAAGGACATGATGGTCTGGTTCTGGGACCTCTACCTTCGCAACGATGCCGACGCCAAGGACCCCTACGCCGCGCCGCTCCAGGCCAAGAACTTGAAGGGCGTGGCGCCGGCTCTCGTTCAGACCGCCGAGTTCGACCCGCTCCGGGACGAGGGGGAGGCCTACGGCCAGCGGCTCAAACAGGCGGGGGTGCCCACGGTCGTGACCCGGTACGACGGCCTCTTCCACGGCTACCTGAGCATGCTCCCCGCCATCGAGAGGGCGAAGCAAGGGCTGGCCGAGATCAATGCGACGCTCGCGACCGCCTTCGCCGCAGGCGGCAAGCGCTAGGCTGATCGATGCCGCGCACCACGGGCCTCAGCATCACCCACACCTGGTGCAACGACCCGAACATGGAGCGGGAGTGGCACGAGTGGTATGACCGCGTGCATCTCCCGGACGTGCTCGCCACGGGCGCGGCCTGGACCGCCACGCGGTGGGAGGTCCTCCATCCGCCGGCCATCGGGCCCAGGTTCATCACCATCTACGAGGTCTCGGCGGAGGACGTCGCGGGAGCCGTCGCCAAAGCGTCCGCCGCATCGGCCCAGTGGCGGGCGGCGGGCCGCATGCATCCCAGCCACTGCATCGCCCAAGCGGACGTCGTGAGGGCGCTGGGCCGGTGGACGCAGAAGCCGCCGCCCTCGCCCAGGACCAAGGGCCAGCTCCTCGTCTACACCATGTGTAACGAGCCCGGGCAGGAGCAGTCCTTCAACGGCTGGTATGACAACGTCCACATCCCGGACGTCTTGGAGACCGGATGCTTCTTCGCGGCCACGCGCTGGGTCCGCCTCCAGCCCCAGGCCGTCGGCGCCAACCACCTCGCCATCTACGAGATCGAGCACGACGACATCGAGGCGGCCGTGGCACGCTCGGGCGAGAACTACCCGAGGCTCAAGGCGCGGGGACGCCTGCACCCGAACCTGGCGATCACCCAAAGCGCCCTGGTCCGGCCTGTGGGCGCGCGGGTTGGCGCGGCTCCGGCTCGCGGATGAGCTTGGAGACGGGCCGGTAGGGCTGAAATCACGCTTGGGGCAGCGCCGGCCCCCGGATCTGGTACAGGCGAGCTGCCGTCCCGCCGGTCACCGTCCGCACCGTCGCCGCATCCACGCCGGCGAACTGCTCCTCGATGGCGCGACGGGAGTGGGGGAAGGTGCTATCGACGTGGGGGTAGTCCGAGGCCCACATGATGTTGTTAGCCCCGACGCGCCCCATGACGCTCACGCCGAAGCGGTCCTCCTGGAAGGTCGCGTAGACCTGGCGCGCGAAGATGCGGCTCGGCTCGGCGCTGAGCTTGAGGTCCTTGGCGATGGGCCGATAGTGCTCGTACTCCAGATCGAGGCGCTCCAGCACGTAGGGGATCCAGCCCAGGCCCGATTCGCCCAGCACCAGCCTCAAGCCCGGATGCCGGTCCAGCGCGCCGGACATCACCATGACGGCCAGCGCCTCGTCGAGCTGGATGGGCGAGACGGCGGCGGTCGCGGCGGTGCGCCAGGAGCCCGCGGCGCTCTTGAGGGTGTGGAACCCGCCGGCCAGGTGAAAGCTAATGGGCATACCGGTCTCGGCGGCCACAGACCAGAGGGGCTCCCACACCGGCTCGGAGATGGGGACGGCCGACTCGAAGATGCTGACGACGGCGCCGCGGTGCCCCCCTCGCGAGGCCCGCTGAAGCTCCTCGACCCCGGCCCTGGGGTCGTGGACGGGCAGGCAGGCGAGCACGCAGAGGCGGTCCGGGCTGGCGGCGTTGAACTCCAGGGCCCAGTCGTTGTAGACGCGCAGGCACGCGGCCTTGAGGTCCGGGTCCTTGACCCTGATCCCGCTGACGGGGCCGTAGATAACCTGGGCGTAGACGCCGTCGCGGTCCATGTCCGCCAGGCGCAGCAGGGGGTCCGATGCGCGGAAGCCGTCGTCCTCCATCCCCGCGCGGACGATGGCATTGGAGTGGACGCGGAAGAGCGTCCGGCCGCTGGGGCCCAGCCGGTCGCCATCGGCGACCCAGAAATCGCCCTCGGCGAATCGCTGCACGCGAGGGCCGCGCGGGCGCAGGGCCAGGGGTAGCCGCTCCTGCCAGAGCGCCGGGGGAAGGTGCGCCATGTCCATGTGGTCGTCGGCGGAGACGATGGGGTGCGTGAGCATAGGCGCCTCTCGAAGCGTGAGGCCATTATAGCGGGCGCGGCGCGCCGCGCCCCTGCGTTATGTAAAGAGGTGTGCGATGACGCCCCTCCGATGTTCCATAGGCCCGCGTTGACACCCCTTGGCCAAGGGTTAGAATGCGGCTGTCATGGCGCGGGGCTCTCCTCGGCGGGCTTCCAGCGCCGGGCAGGAGGCGAGGCATGGCGAAGACCCGGGACGTCCCCGCAGGCTCGAAGGCACGGCGCGCCTTTTCAAGCTGAACGGGAAGCCCTGACATCCTTGGTAGGGGCGGGTTTGAAACCCGCCCAGGAGGCCCCATGCCCTATGAGCTGGTGATCCGTGGCGGGACCGTCGTCGACGGGAGCGGCGCGAAGCCGTTCCAGGCGGACGTGGCCGTCCAGGGCGGGCGCATCGCCGCCGTCGGGCGCGCCGTTGGGGCCGCGGGCCGCACCATCGACGCCCAGGGCCTCGCCGTCGCCCCGGGCTTCTTCGACATGCACACCCACTACGACTGCCAGCTCCTGTGGGACCCGCTCGCCACCTCTTCCTGCTGGCACGGCGTCACCACGGTCCTGACCGGCAACTGCGGCTTCACCATCGCCCCGGCGCGGCCATCGGACCGCGAGTACCTCATGCGGCTCATGGCGCGCGTCGAGGGCATCTCGCTGGACGTGCTGCGGCACGGGCTCGACTGGGAATGGGGCAGCTTTGGCGACTACCTGCGCCGCCTCCGCCGGCGCCTGGGCGTGAACGTGGCCGCCCAGGTAGGGCACTCGGCGCTCCGCTACTACGTCATGGGGCCGGAATCCTATCAGCGCCCCTCGGCGCCCGGCGAGCTGACCCAGATGAAGGCCGCGCTCCGGGAAGCCTTGGATGCTGGCGCCGCCGGCCTTTCGACCTCCCAGACGGACCACCACGTCGGCGGCTACGGCGAGCCGGTGCCCAGCCGCATGGGCACGCCCGAGGAGCTGCTGGAGCTCGCGGGGGTGCTGGGCGAGGCCGGCTACGGCATCATCGGCGTGAACCCCAAGCCCGGCGGCTCCGATATCAGCCCCGCGTTCCAGGGCCTGCTGATCGACCTCGCCCGCTCCACGGGCCGGCCGGTCCTCTGGAACTCCCTGATGCACCGGTGGGACAAGCCGGCGCAGTGGCGGGAGAACCTGCGCTTCATGGACCGGGCGGCGGCCCAGGGCGCGCCCGTCTACGCCGTCGCCCGCTACCAGCGCATGGACCTGGAGTTCAACCTGCGCAGCACCTATATGTTTGATGCCTTCCCCGTGTGGAAGGAGGCGCTGCACCGGCCCCACGAGGAGAAGCTGCGCCTCCTGGCTGATCCCGAGGCGCGGGCCCGGCTCCGGGACGAGTGGGACCGCGCGGCATCGCGCATGCCGTCGCGGCGCGTGGAGCTCCTGGAGGTCGGCCGGGTCAAGCTGCCGAAGAACCGTGGACTCGAAGGGAAGCGCGTCGCCGAGCTGGCGGCGGCGGCCGGCCGGCCCTTCATCGACTATCTCCTCGACCTGGCGCTGGAGGAGGACCTGGAGACCCAGTTCGTCTACACCGGGACCATGAACGGCGACCCCAAGGCCGTCGAGGAGATCGTGCGGTCGGCCTCCTGCCTGCCGGGCGTCTCCGACGCCGGGGCGCACCTGGACATGGACTGCGGCGTCGATTTCGTGGGCGTGCTCCTGGGCCACTGGGTGCGCGAGCGGGGCGTCCTCACCCTCGAGGAGGCGGTGCGCCGTCTCACGTCCCTGTCAGCGCGGCTCCTGGGGATCACGGACCGGGGGCTTGTCCGGGAGGGCCTGGCCGCGGACCTCGTCCTCTTCGACCCAGCGCGCATCCGAGCCCTCCCCCGGGAGACGGTGGCCGACCTGCCCGGAGGCGGACGGCGCATCATCCAGCGGGCCGAGGGCGTCCACGCCGTCATCGTCAACGGGCAGCCGCTGATCGAGGACGGGCGGGCCACGGGCGCCATGCCGGGCCGGGTGCTCAGTCCGGCCCGCCGGTGACCCCGGTCGCAGGTCCACCGGTCGCCAGTCCCTTCCCTGCGAGAGCGAGGACCGATGATGGCTGAGGCGGGCGATGGCCGCGCCCACAAGGCCCAAGCTGCCAGCGGACGGGCCCTGTGGACGGCTTTTGGACTAATCACGGGCTACATGGCCATCGAGGTGGTTGGCGGCCTCCTCGCCGATAGCCTGGCCCTTTTGGCCGATGCCGCCCACATGGTGACGGATGCCGCCGCCATCGGCCTCGCACTGGTGGCGCTCTGGGTGGCCGGCCGACCGGCATCGGGCAGGCACACCTACGGACTTCAGCGGGCGGAGGTCATCGCCGCCCTGCTCAACGCCGTCAGCCTGTGGCTCATCGCCGGCTGGATCTTCTTCGAGGCGTCGCGGCGCTTCTCGGACCCGCGGGAGGTGCAGGGGACGGTGATGCTGAGCGTGGGGGCCGTGGGACTGCTCGTGAACGTTAGCGCGGCGGTGGTGCTGCGGCGGGCGGCGGGCGAAAGCCTCAACGTGCAGGGCGCGCTCCTGCACGTCGTGGGCGACCTCTTGGGTTCCGTGGCGGTCGTCGCGGGCGCCATCATGGTGCTGACGCTCGACTGGCCCATGGCCGACCCGGCCTTCAGCGTCGTCATCGGCGCCATCATCCTGTACACCTCGGCGCGTCTTTTGAACAAGGTGCTCCGCGTCCTCATGCAAGGCACGCCGCCCCATCTGGACGTTCCGACGGTGTGCCGGAGGCTGGAACAGGTGGAGGGCGTCACGGGCGTCCATGACGTCCACGTCTGGTCCCTTACCTCCGGCTACGACGTGCTCAGCGCCCACGTGACCGCAGCGCCGGGCGCTCCCGATGAGTCGGCCCGGATCCTTCATCGACTGCGGGAGACCGCGAGGAAGGAGTTCGGGATCGCGCACGTTACCATTCAGCTCGAGTCCGCGGCCGAGGACTGCCGGGAGACCCACCATCTGCCGCACTCGTAGGCGGCGTCTGCTCCCAAACCCGCGCGGCGCCGGCGCTGCCGCCCTCTCCCACCCCGGCAGGCCGGGGTACCCGCAGGGCCCTTCGATTATTCTAGGGAAACCTCTTTTGACAAAGAGGCTTTCCCCAGGCCCCTTCCAGAAAACTTTAGAGGTGGAGGAGCGAGGGGGGGTGGGCCCCCAGGGCCCACCCCCCCTCGCTCCTCCACGCCTAAGGTTCTTTGAGAGGGTCTGGGAACATCTTTCTGTCAAGAAAGGGTTCCCAGGACAACCGAACGACCCTGGGTACCCGGCCCCTACGCTGGCATCGCGGGTCCCTGCGCCTATCGGGCCCCGGCGGGCCGCCAGCGCAGGTCCGGATGGCGCGCGGCTCGGGCCTCGTCCAGCCGGCCCACGGGCGTCACATGGGGTGCTCCATGCAGAGCCTCCGGCTGCTCCCGCGCCTCCCGGGCGATGGCGCGCATCGCCTCGATGAACGCGTCCAGCGTCTCCTTCGTCTCCGTCTCCGTGGGCTCGATCATCAGCGCCTCCTCCACGACCAGCGGGAAGTACATGGTCGGCGGGTGGTAGCCGAAGTCGATGAGGCGCTTGGCGATATCCAGGGCGCGGACGCCGTGCCGCTTGAACGCCGCCGCCGAGACAACGACCTCGTGCATGCAGCGTCGCCGGTAGGCGGGCGGGTAGAGGTCCTGGAGGCGGGCCTGGATGTAGCTGGCGTTGAGCACGGCGTCGCGGCTGACGGCGCGCAGCCCCTCGGCGCCCAGGACGCGGATGTAGGCGTACGCCCGCACGAGGACGCCGAAGTTCCCGTGGAAGGCGGCGATGCGGCCGATGGAGCGCTCGGGCGTGGCCAGCTCGTACCGGCCGTCGCGCAGGACGACGACCGGCGCGGGGGCGAAGGGCGCCAGCTCGCCTCGCATACAGATGGGCCCGGCGCCAGGGCCGCCGCCCCCGTGGGGCGTGCTGAACGTCTTGTGCAGGTTCATGTGCGCCACGTCGAACCCGAGGGCGCCCAGCTTCACCTGGCCCAGCAGCGCGTTCAGGTTCGCCCCATCGCCGTAGACCAGGCCGCCCGCCGCGTGCACCTCCCGGCAGACCTCGGCGATGTTCTGGTCGAAGAGGCCCAGCGTGCTGGGCAGCGTGATCATGAGCGCGGCGACGTCATCGTTCAGCACCTGGCGCAGGCGCGAGAGGTCCATGTTGCCGTTGGCGTCGGCCCGCACCGCCTCGACCCGGTAGCCGCACATGGCCGCCGAGGCCGGGTTCGTGCCGTGGGCCGAGTCCGGGATGACGACCGTCTTGCGGCGGCCCTGGCCACGCCACCCCTGCCAGGCCCGGATCACCTGCATCCCCGCCAGCTCGCCGTGGGCGCCCGCGATAGGGGCGATGCTGGCCGCGTCCAGCCCGGCGATCTCGGCCAGCATCGTCTGGAGCTCGTGCATCAGCTGGAGCGCGCCCTGGACGCTCTCCGCCGGCTGGAGCGGGTGAATCTGGGCCAAGCCCGGGAGCGACGCCACCTCCTCGTGGAGCTTGGGGTTGTACTTCACGGCGCAGGAGCCCAGGGGATAGAAGCCGGAGTCGACCCCGTAGTTGAGCCGGCTCAGGTGGGTGAAGTAGCGGACGATCTCCGGCTCGCTGACCTCCGGGAGCGGCAGGTCTTGCCGCAGGAGCGATGCCTCCGGCAGAGGCGAGGGCGGCACATCGAGCTCCGGCAGGGTGACGCCGCGGCGCCCGGGCACGCTGCGGTCCAATAAGAGCCTGCGGTGATCGCCTGTCGTCACCGGCGACCCTCCTCGGCCAGCGCCAGAACGAGCGCGTCGATCTCGGCCTTGGCGCTCATCTCCGTCACGCACAGGAGCATCCCGTTGGGCACATGCGGGTGGGAAGAGCCAAGCCCTTTGTCGCTCACGTCCAGCCCGCCGATGATGCGCCGCTCCAGCAGGCCGCGGTTGATCTCGGCCGGCGGACGCGGGCAGCGGACGACGAACTCCTTGAAGAACGGGCGCTCGAAGGCGAGGGAGTAGCCGGGGATCGCCGCGATGCGGGACGCGGCGTAGTGGGCCTTGTGGTAGCAGAGCTCGGCGACGCGGCGCAGTCCCCACCTGCCCAGCGCGGCCAGATGGATGGCGCAGGCCAGGGCCACCAGCGTCTCGCTGGTGCGGATGTTCGAGGTCGCGCGCTCGCGGCGGATGTGCTGCTCCCGCGTCTGGAGCGTCAGCACGTACCCGGCGCGGCCCTGGCCGTCCACCGTGCGCCCGGCGATGCGCCCCGGCATCTGGCGCAGATAGGCCTCCTTGCAGGCGAAGAGACCCACGTACGGCCCGCCAAAGGAGAGGGGGATGCCCAGCCCCTGGCCTTCGGCCACGACGATATCGGCGTCGTAGCCGCCGGGCGGGCGAAAGAGCCCGCAGGCCACCGGGTCGGTGGCGACGACGAGGAGCGCGCCGGCAGTTGTGGCCAACTCCCTGAGCCGCGCCAGGTCCTCCAGGCAGCCGAAGAAGTTGGGGCTCTGAACGATGAGGCAAGCGGCCTCGGGGCCGAGGGGGCGGCCGGCGGCGGCCACCGTCCGAACAGCGATGCCCTGGGGCTCGGCGTACGTCCGCACGACCTCGAGCCAGCGCGCCGAGACGGTGTCCAGCACGGCGACGGCGTGGCGCCCCGTCAGGCGGCAGGCCATGAGTGCCGCCTCGGCCATGGCCGTCGCCCCGTCGTACATGCCGGCGTTGGCCACATCCATGCCCAGGAGCTGGCAGACGAGGCTCTGGAACTCGTAGGTCGCCTGGAGGTTGCCCTGGCTGAGCTCTGGCTGGTAGGGCGTGTAGGAGGTGGCGAACTCGCTGCGCCGGGCCAGGGCCCAGACGACGCTGGGGATGAAGTGATGATAGGCGCCCGCGCCCAGGAAGCAGGCGTGTCCCGCGGCGCTGGCGTTGCGGGCGGCCATGCCCTCGATCTCGCGGCGCAGCTCCAGCTCCGAGAGGGGCGCGGGCAGGCGCAGCGGCGGGTCCCGCAGGCCGGCCGGGATGTCGCCGAACAGCTCGCCGACGGACCGCGCGCCGATGGCCGCGAGCATGGCCTGGCGGTCGGCCTCGGTGATGGGAAGATAGGGGACGGTCACGGCCTTGCAGGCCCTCTAAGAGCCTCTAACAAAACCGGCGTCAAACGCCTGATTGTCATTCTGAGCGAAGCGAAGAATCTGGGGAGGGGTCCCCACCCCAGACCCTTCGTCGCTGACGCTCCTCAGGGTGACAACAATAGTCCCCTCATATAACCAAACACGTTTTGTTAGACGCTCCAAGGTCATTGTTCTGAACATCGCCGTCCCGCAGATACTCTTCTCCCCCTAGCGGGGGAGCGGGTACCCGCTCCGCGCCATCAGCGGGCCGCCTCCGCGTCCTTGACCATCTGCTCGTAGGTCTGAGCCGTCATCAGGTTACCGAGATCCCTGGCGTCGCGCATCCGCACGCGCAGCATCCAGCCCTCGCCGTAGGGCTCGCCGTTGACCAGCTCCGGCTTCTCCTTGAGCTGCGTGTTGACGGCCACCACCTCGCCGCTCAAGGGCGAGAAGAGATCGTTGACGGCCTTCACCGACTCGATCTCGCCGAACTTGGCGAACTGCTCGACCTTGGTCCCCACGGCCGGCAGGTCGACATAGACGATGTCGCCCAGCTGCTCCTGGGCGTAGTGGGTGATGCCCACCACGGCCGTGCCGCCGGCCTCGGCCCGCGCCCACTCGTGCTCTCTCGAGTAGCGCAGCTCCGCTGGGTACATGAGGTCCTCCCCGCGCTCGCCTCAGGCGGGCGCGCTCCGATAGAACGGCAGACCGGCGACCTGCACCGGCGCCGTGACGGCCTCCCGGACGGCGACCTCGAGGGCCGTCCCTGGCCGCGCCAGCTCCGGCGGGACGTAGCCCAGGCCGATGTTCGTCTCGAGGGTGGGCGAGAAGCTGCCGCTGGTGACCCGCCCCACGGCGCGTCCTCCGTGCAGGATCGCGTGGCCCTTGCGCGGGACGGCGCCGCGCTCGATGGCGCGAAAGCCCGCCAGCCGCCGCCTCAGCCCGCTGGCCCGCGCCCGCAGGAGCGCCGCCTTGCCGATGAAGTCGGCGCCATCAAGGCGGACGAAGCGCTCCAGGCCCGCCTCCAGCGGGTTCACCGTCCGGTCCATGTCGCTTCCATGGAGGAGCAGGCCGGCCTCCAGGCGCAGCGTATCGCGGGCGCCCAGGCCGCACGGCGTGGCCCCGGCCTTGACCAGCTCATCCCAGAGCCCAGCCCCGTCGGCCGAGCTCCCGACGCACTCGAAGCCGTCCTCGCCCGTGTAGCCCGTTCGCGTGACCACCATCGGGGTCCCGCGCCAGGCGACGGTCTCGCCCGCGAAACGCTTGAGCGGCGTGACCTTGTGCCCAAGCACTTGATCGAGACGCTTCCCCGCAGCCGGGCCCTGGACGGCGATCATCGTCGTTTCACCCGTCACGTCGTCGATCACGCATGGCTGGAGGGCGCTGGCGTGCTGGCGAAGCCACCCCCCGACGGCGTCCCGGTTGGCCGCGTTGCAGACGAGCAGGAATCGCTCGGCCAATTCGCGGTAGACCACCACATCGTCCAGGATGCCGCCGTCCTCCTGGCAGAGAAGGGCGTAGCGCGCCCGGCCCTCGCGCAGGCCGGCGACGTCGCCGGTGAGCAGGCGGTCGAGGAGCGGCGCGGCGCCCGGCCCGCCGATCCGGAAGCGGCCCATGTGGGAGACGTCGAAGATGCCCCAGGACGAGCGCACGGCCCGGTGCTCGGCGACGATGCCGGCGTACTGGACGGGCATCTCCCATCCGCCGAAGGGCACCATGCGAGCGCCGAGCGCAGCGTGCCTTGGGAAGAGCGCGGTGCGGCGGAGGTCGGAGGCCATGACGCGGGTGAAGGGGCTCCGGTGGTACAGGAGTGGGAGAGGCAGGCTGGATGGGCGCCGGGCCAGTATAGCACACGGCCCGCGACTATAATGGCCGTGCGTGGACCTAGAGAGACGAGCATCGATCGCTAAACCTCGATCTTCGCTCACGCCACTCGTGACCTAACCCCCTGGCCCCCTTCCCTAAAGAGGAAGGGGGTATCGTCCCTCTCCATTCAGGAGAGGGACAGGAGGGAGAGGGCCAGAACGCCAGGTACTTTAGGAAGTTATGCAAGTCTCCCTAACCCACCCGCACCCACCTGCGGTTGGCACGCGCCCCTTCCCCACCAGCGTGTAGAAGCGCAGCGTGCTGCGCCCGCGTATAGGGGCTCGTGAGGGATAGGTCGCGGCTCTGGCCGCCAGGGAACGCCCGTGCTCTGCGACTCTCACACGCACCTGGACCTGTTCACCGACGCCGAGCTCGATGGCATCGTCTCGCGGGCCCGCGAAGCAGGCGTCGGCATGATCGTCGCCGTCGGCTCCACGCTCGCATCCTCGCGGCGGGCCATCGAGCTGGCGCGCCGGTACGACATCGTCTACGCGGGCGTCGGCATGCACCCGATGGACTTGAAGGCCCCGTTCACTGAGGGCGATTACCTCGCCCTGCGCGACATGGCGCTGGCCGGGCCGAAGGTCGTCTGCGTCAGCGAGACGGGGCTCGACTTCCTGCCCACGTCGCCGGACCGGGCGTGGCAGGACCGGGCCTTCCGCGAGCACATCCGTCTCGCGCGGGAGCTGGGCCGGGCCATCGACCTGCACTCGCGGGAGTCGGACGCGGCGGTGCTGGAGGTGCTGCGCCAGGAGCGCATCGCCGAGGTGGGCGCCATCTGGCACTACTTCCAGAGCGGGCGCGCGGAGGCCGAGGCGGCGCTGGACCTGGGCTGCTACATCTCGCTGGCCAAGCCGCTCCTGCGCAAACCTGAATTAGAGCCTATCGTCCGCGATCTGCCCATGAACCGGATCGTGCTGGAGACGGACTCCTACCCGCAGCCGTGGAAGAGGAACCCGGCCATGCGGACGGAGCCGGCCCACGTGCGGATGGTGGCGGCGAAGGTCGCCGAGATCAAGGGGATCACGGTGGAGGAGGTGGCGGCCGTGACGACGGCAAATCTGAGACGGGCGCTGCGGCTGGGGTGAGGGCGGTTGTGCAAAAGTCTGGACCCATGCACCAGGTCATTCCGAGCCGTAGCCGCGAGCGAAGCGTGGCGGTCAGCGAGGAATCTATCGCCTTGTGAGGCAAACATCCCATCTTGCCGAGGCGCTAGATTCCTCAGTCGTCCCTACAGCCTCTGGACTCCTCGGAATGACAGAATGCTGATGCGCCCAGCACGTTTGGCCAAGTGCCCTGTTCCATAAGAACCATGTCATTCTGAGAGCTTGTGAACAAATCGCCCGTAGGGGCGGGCCCCCGTGCCCGCCCATCTGGGGCAACCACGGGGGGTTGCCCCTACGAAGGAAAAATTCACAACCTCTGAGTCCTTCCAGGGAAGGACGAAGAAGGGTGACAGAAAACGCACACATTACTTATGAGACGGGGCAATTAGACCCGATGCCCAAGGAATTTGTCGACAATCTCATCGACGACCTTCTGGCCTACCTGCGCGAAGTCGAAAAGGACGAAAAGTTCTGCTGATACTTCTCCAACCAGGGCCTTAAGATTGCTGATCACGTAATCCTGTGTTACTTCTTTCGTCCATGTAGCCGCCGGCGATTGGCAGAACCTCCCGCGACTGACGAACCAGCCAGCGGTACTAACGTAGAACTCCCGTCCCTGAAGCCCTCGGTGATTGACCGCAAGGACATACGGCTCGTCGGGAGGGATGCCTAGCTCGCGGCAAAGGGTAGCACTATGAAGGATCACCTCGGCGATGCGCCAGATGCGAATATCAAACCATAAGGACCGTTTGGGATGGCCCTCGCTGCTGATAAAGGGCGTGGCCTCGAAATCCTCTTCAAAAAGCCGCGACACGTAGTAGTTGCCGTCTTTGCGGAAGGACCAGAAGTCCTCCGTCTTGCTCGAGTTGTAGCGCTCCAGCCGAGCCTCAATGCCGTCGGGCGTTGGGACAGGGGCAAGCCCAGGTCTCTTGATCACCAGCCCAATGGGCCATCCTGTGTTCCGGAGTTCGGCACGTTCAGCGGCCGCGAGGAGGTCCTGCTGGCTCCACTGTCGCTCGCCGGGCTGGACCAGGTGTTGACCAGACTCCAAGCACCCTGCTTCTTGACCCTGGGTCATCTGCTACCAACTCCCCTTGAGCGCGCCCGCATCTGCTCCATCCATTGGGAAAGGTTCTCAGTCGCAGACGGGGATGGCGGTGAGGGCGAGGTAATTCGCTCGAACAGTTCACGAAACTCTGTCAGGAACTCGTCTCTGCGAAGCCTGACGCAGCGATTGATCAAGTCCTCCCAGTCCTGCGGTGTCGATACCGGTGCCGTTTCCGCACCCGATCTCCGAATGTACACGACCCCCTGCCTTAGGATCGGCTCACTTGTGTCAGAGGCGGCCTTGTCGCTCCTGCAGATGCAGGGCAGGCGCTCGAACCCTTCCACTTGAATCTCCGGATACCGCAGGGTGTTTCCGGGGTGAACCTCAAGATACACGGTCACCCGGATGTGCTGTCCCCGCGCCACAAAGGAGTTAACTCGCTGACTAAGGGGTGTCGGGTCGTACGAGGAGCAGACGGCGTCTGTGTGGGCTGGGTCCGGCACGAGGCCCCGGTCGTCTGTCTCTACGAACCCTATGACTAGCCATCCACCCCCAGCATTGGCCATACCTTGCATGTGCCGGATCAGCTTGAGTGAAAAGCTATCATCCTCGCCGAACGCCATCGACGACTTGTAATCTACATCCTGGCGTTCACCAGGATGAGTTAGAAGTCGTTGTCTGAAAACGGCTGCACTCGCCGGTTCGTATGTCATCAGTGACATTGACCTAAGTGCCTAACCGTTGCGTTTCGACCGCGCCGCCTTTTTGACGCCACGCTTCGCCTTAGCGGCAGGCTTCTTCGCCGCGCGTTTGGCAGCCGGCTTCTTCTTGGCCGCAGGCTTCTTCTTGGCCGCCCGCTTCTTCGGCGCAGCGCCGCCAACCCCTGGCTTCTCCCCCTCGATCGGCGTGTCGTCCCGGTTGCCCCACTCGCCGAAAGAGCCGTCGTAGAGCTGGACGCGGTCGTAGCCCAGGAGGCGCAGGACGAAGGCCCCGTGCGACGCACGGATGCCAGCCTGTCAGTAGGTGACGACGCGCTTGTTGGGCGTGATGCCCCGCGCCCAGAGGAGCTGGCGCATCTCGGCGGCGGGCCGGAAGGTCTTGGCGGCGTCGGCGGTGACGAGATCGCGCCACTCCATGTGGACCGCTCCCGGGATGTGGCCGGCGCGCCGGTTGCCGCGATCGTTCGAGCCGTCCCACTCGGCGTCCGTCCGCACGTCCCAGAGCACCGTGCCGGCGTCGCCGATGGCATCCTGCACGCCGTCCGCCGTGCAGCGATGGCGCTCGTGCGTGATGGGCGTGAAGGTGGCGCGAGGGTAGGCGGGCGCCTCCATCGAGACGGGGCGCTTCTCGAGGACCCACTTGCTCCAGCCGCCGTTGAGGAGCTTGCACTTGCTGTGGCCGTAGTAGGCCATGACCCACCAGAGGCGGGCCGCCGTGTGGCCGCCATCGGCGTCGTAGGCGATGACGAGGGTGTAGTCGCCGATGCCCATGCCCTCCAGGAGAGCGGCGAAGGCCTCCGGCGGCATGACGAAGGCCGGGTTCTCCGGGTCCTTGAGGTAGTGGGAGCGGTCGCCGGGGCCGGGGTGGACGGCGCCGGGGATGTGGGCGCGGGCGTAGGCCTCGTAGGGCCCCATGTCCACAACGCGCAGGTCGCGCCGGGTGAGGCGATCGGCGAGCCACTGGGTCTCGACGAGGAGGTCCGGGTTGGCGTAGGCTGCATCGCTCATGGGCGCGGGTCTCCGAGGGGCGCTCCTGCTGTGGCCAGGCCATTGTAGCCGGTCGTTGGAGCGGCGGCGAGACCTCTCCCTTTCGATATAATGATGCGCGCTCTCTTTGCCGCGCCTGAAAGGAGCCCCATGCCCGGTCCTCTCGCCGGCATCCGCGTCCTCGATGCGACGCGCATCCTCGCCGGCCCCTTCTGCACCATGGTCTTGCGCGACCTCGGCGCCGAGGTCGTCAAGGTCGAGCATCCCCTCGGCGGCGACACGGCCCGGGGCAACAAGCCCACCGTTGGCGACGTGAGCGCCTACTTCCTCAGCGTCAACCGCGGCAAGCGCAGCGTCACCATGGACCTGGCCACCGATCAGGGCCGCACGCTGTTCACGCGAATGGCCCGCCGCGCCG
>CAZKTO010000030.1:0-14459 GCA_964555685.1 uncultured Dehalococcoidia bacterium | reverse complement strand
GTCGTCGAGAACTTTGTGCCAGGCGCCATGAAGCGTCTGGGGCTCGACTACGCGGCGCTCAGCGCCGCGAACCCGCGCCTCGTCTGCTGCTCGATCTCTGGCTTCGGCCAGGACGGGCCGTACGCCCAGCTGCCCGCCCTGGACGTCGTCGTCCAAGGGATGGGCGGCGTCATGAGCTACACCGGCGAGCCGGGCGGGCCACCCGTTCGCCCCGGCGTCTCCATCGGCGACATCGCCGCGGGGCTCTTCGCGGCCATCGGCATCCTGAGCGCCCTCATGGAGCGGGCGGTCAGCGGCAAGGGCCAGTACGTGGACATCAGCATGCTCGATTGCCAGATCGCGATTCAAGAGCATGCCTTCTCGCGCTACCTCAACGCGGGCGACATCCCCAAGCCGCTGGGCACGCGGCACCCCATCTTCACGCCCTTCCAAGCGTTCGAGGCCAAGGACGGCTGGGTGGTCGTCGCCATCGTCGGCGGGCGCAACGACCAGTGGCCGCTCTTCTGCGCCACCATCGGCCGGCTGGACCTCATCGACGTGCCGGAGTACAAGGATGGCCATTCGCGGACGCAGCACTACGAGCGCCTGGAGCCGGAGCTGAGCAAGGCGTTCAAGGAGAAAACGGTCGGCGAATGGATCAAGGCCTTCCAGGCGGTGGAGATCGCCTGCGGGCCGGTCAATACGGTCGACCAGGTCGTCCGAGACCCACAGGTGGTGGCGAGGCAGATGATCGTGGAGGCGAAGGGCGAGACGGGGCAGGTCTACCGGCTGCTCAACACGCCGGTGAGGCTCTCGCGGACGCCGGGGGCGGTGGAGCGCATCTCGCCGGGCCTGGGCGAGCACACGGCGGAGGTGCTGGGCGAGTGGCTGGGGCTGGGCGCGGCGGAGGTGGAGGCGCTGCGGCAGGCGGGCGTGGTGTAGGCGGCCCCTACGGCCTGGGCGCCATGAAGACGAGCATCACAGCCTGGTTGGGGCCGGCGTTCTTGACGCCATGGGAGCTGCCCGCGGGGGCCAGGACCGCCTCGCCCGCGCGGAGCTGCCGGGTCTCGCCGTCCACCTGGAACGTTGGAGCTCCCTCCAGCACGGAGTAGACCTTGTCCGAGCCGCCGTGGACGTGCGCGGACTGCTCCTGGCCGGGCTCCAGACAGTAGACGTCACAGAACATCCGCTCCGTCTCGAAGAGAGTATTCTTGGCCATCTTGTCCCGGCGAAAGAGCCTCTTGTCGGCGATTCGCGCGACGTGCATCGCTGCCCTCCCATCGTGGCGTGCCCCGACAGGTTGGGGTACGCGGGTCGTGCGCCACTTATGATACACGGGGCCCTATAATAGCCTGGTTTGAGTCCAGGCCGGCCGGGGGCACGGGTCTCCACCCAGCCGGTCCGCCGAGGAGCGCAGGGTCCCTGGAATGGAACCGAAAACGGGCGTCCCGGGCGCCGGCGTCGCGGCCCCGCCCAAGGACTTCGCAGAGGTCGTCGAGCGGTACGGCGATTTCGTCTACAACGTCGCGCTCCGCATGACCGGCGACCCCCACGAGGCGCAGGACGCGACGCAGGACGCCTTCATCTCCGCCTACCGCGCCTTCGACCGGTTCCGCGGCGAGTCGGCCGTCACCACCTGGCTCTATCGGATCACGGTCAACGCCGTCCTGATGCGCCGGCGCGGCCGGAAGCGGGAGCGGGAGATGGCCCAGGGCTCCATCGAGGACCGGGTGATCGCCGACAAGGCGCCCGGCCCCGAAAAGTTGGCGCTGACGTCGGAGCTGCGGGACGCCATCCAGCGGGCGCTGGACCAGCTCCCGGCGGACCAGCGCATGGCGGTGGTCCTGCGCGACGTCCAGGGGCTCTCGGGGGAGGAGGCCGCGGCGGCCCTCAACGTCCCGGTCTCCACCGTCAAGACCAGGCTCCATCGGGGCCGGACGCGCCTACGGGAGCTCCTGGACCGGTATCTCAAGAGCTGATGTAGCCGGCGTACCGCGGGTGGCCTGGCCGAGGCCGCCCGCGAGGACTGGAGCGAGCGATGGAGTACAGCGCGGCGGGGGCGGCGGGGGCCGCCATCATCGCAGGGCTCTTGACCCTGCTGATCCTGTACATCGTCGTCGCCGCCTCGCCGAGGCAGGTGCGCCTGGATGTCCTGCGGTATCTTGGTCTCGCCGTCGCGGGCCGGAGGCACTGGCTGGTCGTCTACCTGGCCGGCCTTCTGGTCTGGCTGGCGCTCGCCATCCTCTTCGCGCTGGCCCACGCCGGGCTGCACCAGGCGTTCGAGATCGAGACGGACATCTTCGTGTGGGGCGTGCTGTTCGGCCTGGGCCAGTGGGTGATCGCCGGCGCGGCCCTGGGCTGGCTGGGGCGCCGCCACCCAGGCATCCGGACGGAGGCCGTCGCCGACCCCGGGCCGTTCGCCATCGACCTGCCGGTGCAGACGGTCCTGGCCTTCCTGGGCCTGCATCTCCTCTTCGGCGCCTTCGTCGCCGCCTTCTACGACGCGCTGCGCTAGCTGGGCCCTCCATCCAGAGACGGAGGTCTTTGGCCGGGACCGATTGGGGACGCGCTAGGCAATATGAAGGCCCGGCGGGATCCCGCCGGGCCTTGCGGTGGCGACGAAAGGACGCGCTCTAGCCGAACCGGGCCAGATACTCCTCGACGTTGAACTCCGTGCGCTTCTCCCAGCCGTGGGCCGTATCCTCGTAGGTCGGACGCTGAGTCTGATAGAAGACGCCGAGATTGACTTTGTCCTCGTTGGCGGCCAGGCGGATCGCGGCCTCAAGGTTCGAGGGGTTCCAATCGGCCGGAAGCTCCTGGACTCGCTGGTCGTAGTAGTCGTAGGTGTTGTGGAACTCCGTGCAGGGGCTCTGGACGTGGATGAAGGCGAACCCCTTGTGCTGGATGCCCTTGACGATGAGCTCCTGGAGCATGGCGGGTTTGGCGGAGTAGCCGCGGGCGACGAAGGTGGCGCCGGCGGTCAGCATCGTCAGCACGGGGTTGGCCGGCTGGGAGATGACGCCGTGGGGCGTGGACTTGCTCATCTGGCCCACCTTCGAGGTAGGGGAGGCCTGGGCCTTGGTGAGCCCGTAGGTCTGGTTGTCCATGCAGACCACCGTGAGATCGGGGTTGCGCGCGGCCACGTGGGGCAGGTGCCCGGCGCCGATGCTCAGGAGGTCGCCATCGCCCCCCATGACCAGGATCGTCAGCTCCGGGTTGGCGAACTTGACGCCGGTGGCCAGGGGGATGGAGCGGCCGTGGAGGCCGTGCATACCATAGGTGGAGAGGAAGTAGGGCAGGCGGCTGGAGCAGCCGATGCCTGAGACGACGACCACCTCCTCCCGCTTGAGCTGGAGCTCCGTCATGGCCTTGAGCGTGGCCGAGAGCACGCCGAAGTCGCCGCAGCCGGGGCACCAGATCGGCTTGAGATCACTCTTGTAGTCCTTGACGGTGAGCTTAGCGGGCGCGCTGACCATTGCTGGCCACCTCCTGGATCTTGGCGACGATCTCGCCCGGGGTGAACGGCAGGCCGCCGTAGATGTTGAGCTGGACCGGCTTCACATCGGTGAGCGTCCGCAGGTAGCGGGCGAACTGGCCGGTGTAGTTCACCTCGGGCACGATGACGTGGTCCACGGAATCGACAAAGGACTGGACATCTTTCACCGGCAGGGGAGCCAGGACCTTGGGATGCAGAGCCGCCACCTTGAGGCCGGCGGCGTTGCAGCGGTCCACGGCCTCCTGGATGACGCCCTCGGTGGAGCCCCAGCCGATGACGCCGATCTTGGCGTCCTTGGCGCCGTACCGGACGGGCCTCTCCATCTCCTGGACGGCCGTATCGAGCTTGCGGTAGCGCTTGGGCACCTGGACCAGGTGCGATCGCAGCGGGTCGTCCACGTGGCCTTGCTCGTCGTGCTCCAGGCCCGCCGAGGTGTAGGTCCCGCGCTTGGTCCCCGGGACGCTCATGGGGGAGATCCCGGTATCGGTCACGCGGTAGCGGCGGTAGCTCTCCAGCTCGGCCTCCGTGGGCCTCACCCGGTCGACGACAGGGATCTTGGAGACGTCCGGCTTGACGAGGGTCTCCGTCCGGTGGGAGAGGGACTGGTCCGAGAGGAAGACGCAGAGGGTCTGGTACCGCTCGGCCATGTTGAAGGCGTTCACGATCTGCTTGAAGCAGTCCTCGACGTTGCCGGGGGCGATGACGATGCGCGGGAAATCGCCGTGGCCGCCGTAGAGGGCGTGGTTGAGGTCGCCCTGCTCGAGCTTGGTGGGCATGCCGGTGCTGGGGCCGGCGCGCTGGGCGTCGACGATGACGACGGGAATCTCGGCCATGCCGGCGTAGCCCATGAACTCGGTCATGAGGGAGAAGCCCGGGCCCGAGGTGGCCGTCATGGCCTTGACGCCCGAGAAGGAGGCGCCGACGCACGAGGCGATGGAGGCGATCTCGTCCTCGGCCTGGAGGCTGATGCCGCCGAGCTTGGGCAGCTCGCGGGCCAGCGTCTCGAGGATCTCGGAGGCGGGCGTGATGGGGTAGCCGGCGTAGTAGCGGCACCCGGCGTAGAGGGCCCCGGCGGCGATGGCGTCGTTGCCGCTCATCACCAGGCGGCCCACCCGGTCCGTCTCGGAGAGGTAGTACGGGTCCGCCTTGGTCACCTTCTCGGTGGCGTACTTGACGCCGGTCTCCAGCGCCTTCATGTTCTTGTCCATGAGCTCCGGGCGGCGCTTGAACCGGTTGCGGATGAGGTCCTCCAGCGAGCTGGGGCTCAGGCCGAAGAGGCCCGCCAGGAAGCCGGTGACGACGACGTTCTTGCCACGGACGAAGTCCAGGTCCTGGCGGGCGATCTTGTTGAACGGGATGGGGTAGAGGATCTTTTCGCCGTTCGTGGGGGTGACGGTGTCCGGGTCGTAGACCAGCACGCCGTCCGGGTTCAGGTACTTGTGGTGGTTCTCGTAGGCCTCGGCGTTGAAGGCCACGAGGACGTCCACGCCATCGCCCATGGAGCGGACGGGCTTGCTGCCCACGCGGATATGGTACCAAGCGTGCCCGCCCTTGATCTCCGCGGGGTAGGTCCGGAAGGTAAAGATGTTGTAGCCGGTCCGGGCCGCGCCCAGGGTGAAGATGTCGCCCGTGGAGATGACGCCTTCGCCACCCTCTCCACCCAGCCGCATGATGATTTCGCTCTTGGTGGCCATTCCGTTACCCCTGGATTCGTCGCCTGGACGGGAATTCCCAACGCGGAGCGCGCCGCCCGATATATGGCAGAGACAAAAAAATAGGCCCTACGGGCCTTCACCGATGGAACAACTCCGAGCGCGCCGCTGCGCTCCCAACCCCTGCATAGTTCACGTCCCCCGCCCCGCCTCGCGCGAGGGGGGCACTTCTGGACTATACCAGCCGCCGAAGATGGTTGTCAACTTAGTCAACATTGTGCATTTCGTCACGAATAGCGGCCGCCGTAGGCGGGTCAGGGCACCAGCACCGCCCGCCCGAAGAGCTGGCGGTCCATGAGCATCTGATGGACCCGGGAGGCCTCCTCCAGCCGGAAGACCGTGACGATGGGCCGGACGGCGCCGCGCTGCACCAGCCCGAGAGCATCGTCGAGATCGCGGCGGCTCACGCCGCTCGTCCCCAGGAGCCTCGCATCCTTGAAGAGGAGGTTCGCCGGGTTGATGGAGATGGCGCCGCCGGCGATCTCGCCCACGAGCACGATCCGGCCGTACTGGGCCAGGCACTGGAACGCCGCGCCGAAGGCCGCGCTGCCCACCGTGTCGATGACGGCGTCGGCGCCGCGCTCGCCGGTGAGGGCCAGCACCTCCCAGTGGAACTCAAGATCGGGACTGAAGATCACCTCCTCGGCGCCCATCTCCCGGAGGCGCTCGATCTTGCCCTCGGAGCCGGTCACGGCCAGGACGCGCGCCCCCATCGCCCTGGCGATCTGGATCCCGTGCGTACCCAGACCGCCGCCCGCACCCGTCACGACCACCGTCTCTCCCAACTGGGGCCGGGCCAGATCGCGGACCGCCCGCAAGACGACGCCGATGGGGCAGGCGCAGACGGCCGCCTGCTCGAAGGTGACGCCCTCGGGGATGGGGCGCAGGCTCGCCTCGGCGATAGCCGCGTACTCGGCGTAGCCGCCATCGGCGCCGTGGCCGATGCCGTGGCCGTTGAGGCAGCGGTGCTCGTTCCCCTCGATGCAGCGGCGGCAGGTCCCGCAGCAGTTGGTGAGGATGGATGCCACCCGGTCGCCGGGGGCCACGGCCCGGACGTGGGCGCCGACCTGCGCGACCTCGCCGGCGATCTCGTGGCCCAGGATGACCCGAGGCTTGATCCCGCGGCGCAGCAGGCCCCGCATCGCCGCCACATCGTGATGGCAGACGCCGGCAGCCCGGACCCGGACCAGCGCCTCCCGCGGCCCCGGCTCCGGCTCCGGCGCCTCCGTCAGACGGAGCCCCTGCGGACTCCCGGGCTCTTCCAGAACAACGGCTCGCATCCGGTACCCTCGCACGGCGCCGCTCCAGGCAGGCGCCCGAGCGCCCGTATTGAGCTATCGATAGCACACGCGCGGGCGACGCGCCCCGCGGCCTCCGTTGCCGAGCAGCGACGACAGATTATGCTATCATAGGCCCCGCCGGCCGATGACCGGCGCGCCCGCCTCGCAGGCGGGGCGTCCATGAGGATACGAGGAGCGGGGGCCACGCGGCGCCCCGTTCCTTTGCCAGGGCAGGTGCAAGCGCCATGAATGGACGGACCAGAGCGGGGCTCTTCGCCATCCTGATAGCCGCCGCCGTCGCCCTTCTGGTGGCGGCGTGTGACGGCGACGAGGAGGAGGCCCCCACCGCTGCGCCTACGGCCACTCGTCCGTCAGCGGCCACGACCACCTCGGCTCCGCCGGCGCCCACCGCCACGCCCTCGCCACGGCCCCCGGCGCCTGCCACTCCCACGGCCGCTCCCACGCCGGACCAAAGGAGGCCCTTGAGCTACACCCAGCCGCCGCCCTTGACCATCGACGCCAACAAGCAGTACTTCGCCACCATCGAGACGAATAAGGGCAAGATCCGCGTCGAGCTCTTCGCCAAGGACGCCCCCAAGACGGTCAACAACTTCGTCTTCCTGGCCCGCGAGGGCTTCTACGACGGCGTGACCTTCCACCGGGTGATCCCGGGCTTCGTGGCCCAGGGCGGCGACCCACGGGGCGACGGCACCGGCGGGCCCGGCTACACCTTCGCCGACGAGTTCAGCGAGAAGCGGAAGCACGTCCGCGGCGCCCTGAGCATGGCGAATTCCGGCCCCAACACCAACGGCAGCCAGTTCTTCATCGTCTACGCGCCCCAGCCGCACCTGGACGGGCGCCATTCGGTCTTCGGCCAGGTCGTCGAGGGGATAGACGTGGCCCTGGCCCTCACGCCTCGCGAACCCGGCCCCGCGGCGCGTCCCGCCGATCGCATGATCAAGGTGACGATCGAGGAGATCGCGCCCGCGCGGTAGCCACAGTCCTTTTGATTGTTCTGGGGAAACCTCTTTTGACAAAGAGGCTTTCCCCAGGCCCCTTCCAGGCAACAATTTCCTACTGCCGTCTGGCGTTCTTGTCCTGGGCGTCAAAAGCTGGGTCGAGAGGCTCGCGAACGTAGCGTAGCAGACCTTCCGCTCGCGCTCGTTCCAAAAGATGGAACTCCAGTCTCAGCCGCTTGTCGGTTTGAAGCTGCAGCGCCTCCTGGGCCTTTTCACCCATTGGGTTCCTCCAACGAGCCCTCTCGACCGAAGCTACACCAGGGGCTTTTCAAGTATTCTACGGGAGGAATCCACCGATAGGTGGACGTTGATATGGGAAATCCGGGGTAGCGTCTTCGTAGGGGAGGGCGCAGGCCCGGCTGAAGGAGGCAACCGTTGACCGCCTGGATCCGCCTGGAGGGGATGGCCTTCTACGGGTTCCACGGGCTGAACCAGGAGGAGCGTGCCCTGGGGCAGCGCTTCCTGGTAGACCTGGAGGTCGCCCTGGATTTGGGTAAGGCGGCTCAAAGCCAAGCTCACCGCCGCTAACCCCTGACCGCTGCCCGAAAGGTCGCCTATTCAATCCCGTGGACCTCAGAGGTTAGCGCGGCGCATCGGGCGAAAAGACTTTGTCAGGCACCCTGCCAGAGCAGTTGACGTAGCTATGCCCGAAGCATAGACTAAGTTTTGAACTTGGTTTCGCACTGTAGAGCGCTTGATGGCGTCACCCGCCCAGACCCACACGCGTCGTCCTTCGGCTTCAGTTCAGCCTGCGCGCACCACACCACCTGCCTACCGCTGTGCGTGGTCGCCCGCCTGGCGACGTGGTTCATCGTGCGCCAATTGCAGTGGTCTGCTCCCTGGACGCTCACAATGGTTCTGCCGCCCCGAGTGTGGCGTGGCCTGGCGTCGGAATCACTGGTGGTCGGAGGCGCGCAAGGCGGCGAAGCGGCGCGACAAGTATACCTGCCGACGCTGTCGGCGACGTCTGCATCGCGGCGAGGGACTCGAGGTCAACCACATTCGGCCCCGCAATGGCCGCGGCTATGGGACGAGCTGTGCTCACCACCTCGACAACCTGGAAACGCTCTGTCATGACTGCCATGTCCCCCTGACCGCTGCACAGATGCGGAAACCATCGGGGATGCGCCGCTGATTGAGCCGCTGCCGCCGACTATGAACGCGGGCTAACCAGCGCCAAGAGCTTAATTCCCGCACGCGTCCTGAGAGAATGCGGCCTGCTGGAAGCTGCTACGCGCTCTTCACTAGCGCGAGCAATACTGAATCTGCGGAGACGGGCCGGATCTAGCCGCGGCCGGTAGGCAGAAGGGGGCCAAGCCGACGAACGCGCACGATCATTCCATTGTGTCTTCGCGGGCACCCAGGCAATTCCCGAACTCATGCCCGCACATTGGTCTGGCCCGCTCAGACTGGCGCGATGCACTCCGGACCGTGGTTTTTCACTGAGTTGACCAGCGGCGAGACAGCACAAGCCTTCATGGAGCCCGCCGGAAACGGGCGCAGCAGGCCCTTCAGCGCCATGGGGTCCTGTACCTGCGGATCTAGCCAAATGCGCTCTGCCTCTTCAGACAGGATCACCGGCATCCGGTCGTGGATGGTCGCGATGAGTTCGTTCGGGTCGCACGTTACGATGGCGCAGGAGAGCACCTGCTCACCGTCGGGTGGCGACCATACCTCCCAGAGGCCGGCGAAGGCGAACGGTGAGTGGCCCTTGAGCTGGATGTACATTGGTGTCTTCCGGGCCCCGTCTTTACGCCACTCGTAGAAACCGTCCGCTATCACCAGGCACCGGCGCTTCTTGAAGGCGTTGCGGAACGCCGGCTTGGTCTCGATCTCCTCGCCTCGGGCGTTGATCATCTTGTAGCCAATCTTGACGTCCTTGGCCCAGAACGGCACCAGCCCCCAGCGCATCATCTTGGGGGCGCGCCGGTCGCCCTGCCGCACGATGGTGAGGACCTCCTGGGTCGGTGCGATGTTGTAGCGAGGCTCGTACGGCATGTCCACCAGGGAAAGGTCGAACTGCGCGGCGATTGCCTGCATGTCGGCTTGCAAGGTGTACCGCCCACACATCGCCGTTCCTCCTCCCAATTCTGAGGGACGTATTCTACACCGTCCCGCCACCAGCTACTTGCCAAAATAGCACACGCGTTCTAGCATACGACTCCCCTCTGAGGAAGCCGTATGCCCGTCGCCTGTGTCCTTGTCCATCACCTGTCGGTCAAGATCGAACTCCAGCGGCAACCTGCCCTGCGAGGCCAGCCGGTGCTGGTCGTCGAGCGGGCCGGGCAGCGGAAGATCGTGCTCGATCACTCGCCGGAGGCCCCGCCGGGCGCCAAGGGGCTGCGGCTGGAGCAGGCCCTTGCTCGTTGCCCCCGTGCCGCCATCATCGAAGCCGATATGCCGGCCTACCAGGACGCCTGGGGCCGCGTGCTCGATGCGCTGGAGCAGCGCAGCCCCGTCGTCGAAGACGCGGGCCTGGGGACCGCCTACACCGACCTGACGGGCCTCGCAGGGCTATACGGGAGCGAGGCGGGCCTCGTCGCCGCCCTGCTGAAGGCTGTGCCTGCGCTCTACAGCGCCCAGGTAGGCGTGGCCAGCGGCAAGTTCCCCGCCTACACCGCAGCGACCGTGGCCCCGCCCGGCGGGGCGCGGAAGGCGCCCGAGGACGTGGCCGGGTTCCTCGCCCCGCTCTCCATCGACCTTCTCCCAGTCTCCGGCGAGACCAGGATGCGGCTCCGGGGCTTCGGGCTGGATACCCTTGGGGCAGTTGCTCGCCTTCCCCTGGGGCCGCTTCAGGCCCAGTTCGGCCGGGAAGGCACGCAGGTCTGGGAGCTGGCGCGCGGCATCGATCCCAGCCCGCTCGTGCCCCGCAAGCACCAGGCGACCGTCGCCGAGTCGCTGGCCTTCTCCGCGCCCGTGATGAGCCTGGAGACCATCGCCACCGCCCTGGACGTGCTCCTGGGAAGGGCCTTCGCGCAGCCCATCATGCGGGGACGCTTTGCCCGCCAGGCCAGCGTCGGCGGTCCTACCACACGCGGTCCGTCCTGGCACAAACGGCTGGGCTTCGCCGAGCCCGTGGGGACGCGCCAGCGGGGCCTCTTTGTTCTCCGGCACGCCGTCGAGCGCTACCCACCGCCGGGGCCGCTGGCGGGCCTGGCGCTGGAGCTCTCCGGCCTCACCGGCGAGAGCGGGCGGCAGGGGAACCTTTTCGTGGACGTGCGAGAGGAGGAGAACCTACGCGGGGCGATCCGCGACCTGGAGGCACGGCTGGGCGGACCGGCGCCGATCTATCAAGTGAGGGAGGCAGAACCCTGGTCGAGAATCCCCGAACGCCGGCGCATGCTCGTGCCGTACGTGCCCTAGACCTGCCACGACCCGGCCGGGTGACGGCGGGCCCGGACCGCCGCCCGAAGGCCGTGGTCTATCGGGGACGCAGGCTGGCGGTGGCCGAGGTCGCCGAGCGCTGGCGCATCGACGACGAGTGGTGGCGCGACCAGCCGGTCTCCCGGATGTACTACGAGCTGGTAATGGCCGATGGCAGGAAGCTCGTCGTCTTCGAGGACCTGCTCACTGGGAAGTGGTTCACCCAGCGGGCATAGGCGGGACGACGTGACTGGCTACGCCGAGCTCCACTGCCATTCCGCCTACTCGTTCCATGAAGGGGCGTCCTTCCCCCACGAGCTCCTGCTGCGGGCCAAGGAGCTCGGCTACCCGGCGCTGGCTCTGACCGACCACGACTCCCTCACCGGGGCCATGGACTTCGCCCATACGGCGCGGGGCCTGGGCATCCAGCCGATCATCGGGGCCGAGGTCACGCTGCAGGGCGGCCACCACCTCACGCTCCTCGCCGCGACCCAGCGGGGCTACAAGAACCTCTGCCGCGTCCTGTCCTACGCCCACGTCCGCAGCGAGCGCCGCCGTCCCGAGGCCGACCCCGCGTGGTTCGCCGAGCATGGCGAGGGGCTGATTGCGTTGACCGGGTGCCCCAGAGGCCCCGTCCCATCCTCGGTCCTCGACCGGCCCGCCCTGGCCCGCGCCTCGCTCGCCCAATACCTGGAGTGGTTCGGCAGCGGTAACGTCTACGTCGAGCTCCAGGAGAACCTGGTCCGAGGCGACAGGGTGCGGAACCGCCGCCTGTGCGACCTTGCGCGCCAGTTGGGCGTCGGCGTCGTCGCCACGAACAACGTCCACTACCACGTGCGCGAGCGTCACCGCCTGCACGACGCGCTGGTGGCCGTGAAGAACCTCGCCAGCCTGGACGGGAGCCACGTCCACCGCCGCGCCAATAGCGAGTTCTTCCTGAAGTCCGGGCGGGAGATGGAGGCGCTGTTCTCCGGCGCTCCCGAAGCCCTGGCGAACACCCTCCACATCGCCGGCCGCTGCGCCTTCGATCTCACCACCGACCTGGGCTACCGCTTCCCGGACCACCCCGTCCCGCCGGGCTACACGCCCGACACCTACCTCCGGCGCGTCTGCGAGGATGCCGCCCTCCGCAAGTACGGGCGCATGACGGCCCGGGTGCGGGGGCGGCTGGACGAGGAGCTGCGGCGCATCGCCAAGCATGGCCTCTCGGGGTTCTTTCTCATCTACTACGAGCTGATCCAGCTGGCGCGGGAGGCCATGCTGGACCTGGGGCTCGGCAATCCCGAGGTCCCGCTGGAGGCCAACCCGCCGGGCCGGGGCCGCGGGAGCTCCGTCGCCATGATCGTGGGCTACCTCATCGGCCTGAGCCACATCGACCCCCTGGAGTTCGACCTGGGGCTCGACCGCTTTCTCCCTGAAGAGCTGGGCACGGCCCCGGACATCGACCTGGACTTCCCCCGCGATATTCGGGAGGAGCTGATCTTGCGGGTCCACAAGAAGTACGGCTGGGAGCGCGCCGCGCTCGTGGGCGCCATCAGCACCTACCGTGCGCGGGGCGTCGTGCGCGACCTGGGAAAGGCCTTCGGTCTCCCGCCCGATCTCGTCGACCGCCTGGCCAAGCGCGTCGACGACCAGGACGCTCGGCATCTGCGCCAGGAGATGGAGCGGCTGCCCGAGATGCGCCACCTCGCCGATGCCCCCGGCTGGCGCGACCTCCTGGACCTGGCCCCCCAGATGGCCGGCCTCCCGCGCGGCGTGCAGCAGCACTCCGGCGGCATGGTCATCTCGTCCTCGCCACTTACGGAGGTCGTCCCCGTCACGCCGGGGGCCATCGACGGCCGCTACATCGTCCAGTGGGACAAGGACGCCGTGGACCAGGCGGGCATGGTCAAGATCGACCTCTTGGCCCTGGGCGCGCTCTCGCAGATGCAGGAGGCCGTCCGGCTGGTGGAGCAGCGGACGGGCAAGCCCCTTGATCTTTCGCGCATCGACTTCAACGACGCGGCCGTCTACGACATGCTGGCGGAGAGCGACACCATCGGCATCTTCCAGGTCGAAAGCGCCGCGCAGATGCAGACGCTCCCCCGCCTCAGGCCGCGCAGCCTCATGGACATGGCCTTCGAGGTCGCCGCCGTCCGCCCCGGCGTCGGCGCCAACGACGGCGTCACCCACTTCATCCATCGCCGCCAGGGCCTGGAGCCGGTCACCTACGACCATCCCCTGGAGAGGCCCGCCCTGGAGCGCACGCTGGGCGTGATCCTCTACCAGGACCAGGTGGTGGAGCTGGGGATGCACGTGGCGGGGCTCAGCGCCCGCGATGCCGACCAGCTGCGCCGGGCCTTCAGCAAGAAGAGCAACGACGAGCTGATCTTCCAGTGGTGGACGCGGTTCAAGGAGGGCGCGCTGGCGCGGGGCGTGCCGCTGGAGACGGCGAGGACGATCTTCACCAAGTTCAACGGCGGCTACCAGTTCCCAGAGGCCCATGCGGCCGCCTTCGCCGTCACCAGCTTCCAGATGGCCCATCTCAAGAAGTACCACTCGTTGGAGTTCTACGCTGGCCTCATGAACGAGCAGCCGATGGGCTTCTGGGGCCTCGATACGATCAAGCAGGACGCGGCCCGGCGCGGCATCGCGTTCCTGGTGCCCGATGTGAACAAGAGCCAGGCGAAGTCGGCCATCGAGGACGACGCCCTGCGCCTGGGCCTGCTCACGGTGAAGAACATTGGGCCGGAGGCGACAGAAACGGTCCTGAGCACACGACGGCGCGGAGGCCCGTTTGCGTCGGTGGCAGACGTCATGGAGCGGACGGGCCTGCAACGGGAGGAGCTGGAGAGCCTGGCCGGTGCAGGCGCCTTCGATGGCTTCGGGCGCGAGCGGCGTGGGGTCCTGTGGGAGATCGGGCTGCGCTACCGGCCCGTGGGCGCGCAGCTCTCGCTCGGCCTCCCGGCGCAGCAGGACATGGCGCAGCTCCCAATACAGGCTACCTGGGACCGGATGATCGCTGAGTATCGCACGATGGGCCTGACCACCAACGGCCATCTAATGGAGGAGCTGCGGGGGACGTTGGGGCCTGCGTTCACATCGAGCCGCCAACTCCAGTGGAAGGACGAGGGCGCGAAGGTGCTCGTGGCGGGGATGGTCGTCCGGCTCCAGCACCCGGCGGCGGACGCCTACTTCATCTCGCTGGAGGACGAGGAGGGGCTGATCCCGCTGATCCTGTGGCCGGCGGTCTATGAGGCGTACCGCGCTAAGGTGAGCGAGACGTTTCTCCTGGCCTACGGTGCGGTCTCGCGCAAGGAAGGGACGATCAATGTGATCGTGGAGCGGCTGGGGACACTGAGCGACTTTATGAGCAAACGAGCGACTGGCCCCGATGGACCGGGCGTGGAGACATTGCCTCGCCCAAGGCCGTACTTCCGGTGAGGTACACAACCCAAAGGTCGTGATTCAGGAGAGTGCGACTCTCTCCGCGTCCACCACAAACACTATCACCGGATCGTGTCAGTCTGTCTCATCGGCCTCAAGCAAGAGCATATCTACCACTTGCTAGGTCTTCCGTTCCGCACACAATTTCCCTCCGTGCTAGTAGCGAAGACCTTAGCGCGGATCA
>CAZKTO010000029.1:0-33544 GCA_964555685.1 uncultured Dehalococcoidia bacterium | reverse complement strand
TGCTCCAGGAGGCCGTGGACGCCCTCATCGATAACGGCCGGCGGGGCCGGGCCATCGAGGGCAGCCACAACCATCGCCTCAAGTCCCTCTCGGACATGCTGCGCGGCAAGCAGGGCCGCTTCCGCCAGAACCTCCTGGGCAAGCGCGTGGACTATAGCGGCCGCTCGGTCATCGTCGTGGGGCCGGAGCTGGCCCTCAACCAGTGTGGCCTGCCCAAGAAGATGGCCCTCGAGCTCTTCAAGCCCATGGTCATGCACCGCCTGGTGGCCCAGGGCCTGGCGCACAACATCAAGAGCGCCAAGCGGATGGTGGAGCGGGTACGGCCCGAGGTCTGGGACATCCTGGAGAACGTCATCCGCGACCGGCCGGTCTTCCTGAACCGCGCGCCCACGCTGCACCGTCTGGGCATCCAGGCCTTCCAGCCCATCCTCATCGAGGGGAGCGCCATCCAGATCCACCCGCTGGTCTGCACCGCCTTCAACGCCGACTTCGATGGCGACCAGATGGCGGTCCACGTCCCCCTCTCCAGGGCGGCGGTGCTGGAGGCCAAGACCCTCATGCTCAGCACCCACAACATGCTCTCGCCCAGCTCCGGCGAGCCGGTGGTCTCGCCCACCCTGGACATGGTCCTGGGGTGCTACTACCTGACGAGCCTCCGCAAAGGGGCCAAGGGCGAGGGCCGGAAGCTCGCCAGCCCGGAGGAGGCGCTCCTGTACCACGAGCTGGGCGCCCTGGACCTGCAGGCCGAGATCGGCGTCCGGGGCATCGCCGGCGCCGAGGGCTACTTCCAAACCTCCGTGGGCCGCATCATCTTCAACGACGCGGTGCCCAAGGAGGCCGGCCTGCGGTTCCACAACGAGATCATGGACAAGAACAAGCTCAAGGAGCTGGTGGCCGAGTGCTTCCGCGTCATGGGCAACGAGGGCACCGCCAAGGCCCTGGACTCCATCAAGCGCCTGGGCTTCCGCTACGCGACCCGGTCGGGCGCCACCATCGCCATCAACGATATCGAGGTGCCCGAGGTCAAGCGGGAGATCCTGGGCACGGCGGACCAGGAGATCCAGACCCTGGGGCAGCAGTTCCAGCGGGGCCTCATCACGGAGGAGGAGCGTTACCGCCAGGCAGTGGAGATCTGGACCCGCGCCGGCAACCGCATGGAGGAGGTCATCAAGCAGCGGCTGCCCACCTACGGCTCTATCTACATGATGGCCACCTCCGGCGCCAAAGGGAACATCGCCCAGATCAAGCAGATGGCGGGGATGCGCGGGCTCATGACGGACCCCCGGGGCCGGATCATCGAGTTGCCCATCCGCGCCAGCTTCCGCGAGGGCCTCTCCGTCCTGGAGTACTTCATCTCCACCCACGGCGCCCGCAAGGGCCTGGCCGATACCGCCCTCCGCACGGCCGATAGCGGCTACCTCACCCGCCGCCTCATCGACGTCTCTCAGGACGTCATCGTGAGCGCCGAGGACTGCGGCAGCCCGCTGGGCGTCTGGGTGACGGACCGGCCCGACAAGACGCTGCGCGGCAAGCTCGAGGAGCGGCTCATCGGCCGGTACACCGCGGCGCCGGTGGCCAACCCCGTCACGGGCGAGGTCATCGTGGACGCCAACGCCGAGCTCGACGAGCGGGCCGCCCGCACCCTCGTGGAGGCGCTGCATCAGCACCGGCTCAAGGCCCTCCGCGACGCTCGCGTCCCGGCGGACGACCTGGACGCCGCCGCCGTCAACTGGGTGGAGAGCGTCCGCTACCTGACGGAGAGGAAGCGGATGCCCGAGGCCCAGGCGCAGGAGCGCGTCGGCGTGGAGCTGCACCGGGTCTACGTCCGCTCGCCCCTCACCTGCGAGTTGCGCCGCGGCATCTGCCAAAAATGCTACGGCCGCAGCCTGGCCCGGGGCCGCCTGGTGGAGCAGGGCGAGGCCGTAGGGATCATCGCCGCCCAGAGCATCGGCGAGCCGGGCACGCAGCTCACCATGCGCACGTTCCATACCGGCGGCGTCGCCGGTATCGACATCACGAGCGGCCTCCCGCGCGTCGAGGAGCTCTTCGAGGCCCGGTCGCCCAAGGGCCAGGCCATCATCTCGGAGATCGATGGCCTGGTGGACATCACCGAGTCGCCCCACGGGCGCGAGATCACCGTGGTCCACACCGAGACCTACACCGACGGGTACGCGGCCCCCAAGGGCTTTCGCATCCTCGTGGAGGAGGGGTCGCTGGTGGAGGTGGGCTCGGTGCTCGCGCACCCCATGGGCAGAGATGGCGAGTCCTCGGCGAAGGCCACCACCGCCCGCATCGCCGGGACGGTGCACGTGAAGGGCAAGAGCATCACCATCTCCTACGAGGAGCGCGAGGAGCGCCGCTACCAGGTCCCGGCCACGGCCCATATCGTCGTGAGCCCCGGGCAGAGCATCCGCGCCGGCGACCAGATCACCGAGGGGCCGGTCAACCCCCAGGACATCCTGGCCATCATGGGCCGCGAGCAAGTCCAGGAGTACATGGTGGAGGAGGTCCAGAAGGTCTACCGGGCCCAGGGCGTGACCATCAACGACAAGCACATCGAGATCGTCGTGCGGCAGATGCTGCGCAAGGTGCGCGTGGACGACGCAGGGGACACGGACCTGCTGCCCGGCCAGCTGCTGGACCGCTTCGCCTTCGAAGAGGTGAACGCCAAGATCGTGGCCGAGGGCGGCGAGCCGGCGACGGCCCAGCCTGTCCTCCTGGGCGTGACCAAGGCCTCCCTCAATACGGAGAGCTTCCTGGCCGCCGCCTCGTTCCAGGAGACCACGCGGGTCCTCACCGAGGCGGCCGTCAGTGGCTCCGTGGACCGGCTCCAGGGTCCAAAGGAGAACGTCATCATCGGGCGGCTCATCCCGGCCCGGTCGGCCGCCGTCATGGCCGAGTTGGCCAAGCCGGTCCCGCGGCCGCTGTCGCTCCTGGGCCCCCTGGGGCCCGATGGCGAGCCCCTGATCCTGGACATGGGCGTCGGCGAGGGCGTCCCGGCGTCCGCCGAGGCCGCCGCCCCCGCGGAGCCGGACGCCGAGCTGGCGCACCTGGGCGGCGAGGAGGGCGAAGGCGAGGAGGGGCCCCTGGCCGAGCCCGCCCGTGTGGGTGCCCCAACGCCCGAGCGCATCTTCGAGCCGGAGGTGGAGGAGCCCCGGCCGCGCCTCTTCGATCCCGTGGAGGACGAGGACTAGGCCCCCGCCTCCTCGCCAACGGCCAACCTTCTGCCCGCACCGGAGTGTTGCATGAAAGAGCTCAAGGACCGCATCCAGGGCCTGCGCCAGCGGATCGCCGATCTGCTGGTGCGTCTTTGACCTGCCCGCCCAGGAGCGGGAGCTAGCCGGCCTCGAGGGGCGCAGCGCTCAGACAGACTTCTGGTCAGATGCCCAGCGCGCCCAGGGCGAGATGCGCCGCCTCGCCGAGCTGCGCGACGATGTCGCCCTCTGGCGCGGCCTGGAGCGCGACGCCTCGGCCCTGGAAGAGCTCTTCGACCTCTCCGTGACCGAGGACGACCGCTCCTTTCTCAGCCAGATCGCCGAGGACGCCTCCAGGATCGCCTCGCGGCTCGACGAGCTCGAGTTTCAGCTCGCCTTCGACGAGCGGTACGACGCGCGGGACGCCATCCTCGCCATCCACGCGGGCGCCGGCGGCACCGAGTCCCAGGACTGGGCCCAGATGCTCCTGCGGATGTACCTGCGCTGGGCCGAGCGCCGCGGGTTCAAGACCAACATCCTGGACCTCTCGTCCGGCGAAGAGGCGGGCATCAAGAGCGTCCAGGTGGAGGTCAAGGGGCGCTACGCCTACGGCCACCTGCGGTCGGAGAAGGGCGTCCACCGCCTCGTGCGGCTCTCCCCCTTCGATGCCAGTCACGCCCGGCACACATCCTTCGCCCTCGTCGAGGCCCTGCCCGAGGCCGAGGCGGTGGACGTCACCATCAACCCGGACGACCTGCGGATCGACTTCTTCCGCGCCGGCGGCCCCGGCGGCCAGAACGTCCAGAAGACCTCCACTGCCGTGCGCATCGTGCACATCCCCACGGGCATCACCGTGGCGATCCAGAACGAGCGCTCGCAGCGGCAGAACAAAGAGGCGGCCATGACGATCCTGCTCTCGCGGCTCATGCAGCTCGAGCAGCAGAAGCAGGACGAGGAGCGGGCCAAGCTCAAGGGCCAGCACGTCTCCGCCGAGTGGGGCAACCGTATCCGCAGCTACGTCCTCCACCCGTACAAGCTGGTGAAGGACCACCGCACCGGCTACCAATCGTCCGACCCGGACGCCGTGCTGGACGGCGACATCGAGGGCTTCATCGCCGCGTTCATCACGGCGTCCGTGGGCCAGGCCCCGAAGACGTAGGGCAGGACCTCACCCCCTGCGCCTCCTCTCCTGGCGGGAGAGGGAGACGGGAGGAGAGGTCACAGAATCACGCCCTTCTGCTTGAGCTTCTCCATCTCATCCCAGGAGTAGCCGGCCTCCAGGAGGACCTCCTCCGTGTGCTGGCCCAGGAGCGGCGCGGCGCTGCGGATCTCGGTGGGCGTGCCGCTGAACTGGATGGGGCTGGTCACCAGGTTCAGTTTGCCCGCCTCCGGGTGCTCGATGGTCTGGTAATAGCCGTTGGCCCAGGCCTGCTGGTCCTTGGTGGCGGTGAGGACCGTCTGGACCTTGCCCCACCGGACGCCGTACTTGTCCAAGATAGGTATCCACTCGTCGACGGTCTTCTTGGCGAACTCCCTCTGGAACTCCTGCATGAGCGCCTGGGCGTGGGGCGCTCGCTTCTCTGCGGTTGCGTAGCGGGGGTCCTTGGCCAGGTCGGGGCGGCCCACGGCGAGGCAGAACGGCTCCCAGAATCGATCGCTCTGCAAGTTCACCATCTGGAGCCAGCCGTCCTTGCACTGATATGAGCCCACCAGCGGGTTGCCCACCATGCCGCGGGGCATCGCCGTCGTGTCCTTCTGCGAGTAGCCGCAGGCCACCTGGTCCACGGAGGTGATCCACAGGCCGGCGTGGAAGAGAGAGGCCTGGACGTGCTGGCCCTTGCCGGTCTTCTCCCGGGAGTAGAGAGCGGCCGCGATGCCGCCGGCGATGGCGATGGACGTGGTGTGGTCGCCCATGGCGGCCCGCTGGCCCACCGGGGGAACGCCCGCGCCGGCCAGGGCCACGGCGATGCCGCTGCGCGCCCAGAAGCACAGGGCGTCGTAGCCGGGACGCTCGCTGTCCGGACCCTTGGGCCCGAAGCCCGACAGATGCAGGAAGACCAGGCGCGGGTTGATGGCCCGCAGGTCGTCATAGGAGATCCGCAGCTTCTTGAGCGTGCTGGGCCTCGTGCTCGTGACGAAGACGTCCGCAGTCTTGATGAGCCGGCGCAGCGCCTCCTGCCCCTCCGGCTTGTTGACGTCGATGGTCACGCTCTTCTTGTTGCGGTTGTCCTGCTCCCACACAGGGCCGATGGGGACCGAGCCATCGGGCTTGGTGGTCATGTTGAAGTTCCGGGCCGGATCGCCGCCGCCCTGGGGCTCCTCGACCTTGATGACATCGGCCCCCCAATCGCTCAGGATAGCGCCGCCTCCGGGCAGGGCGCCCCAGGTCGACATCTCGATAACGCGGACTCCCGCCAGTGGTCCTGCCACTTCTGTTCCCTCCCAGCGTAACGTGCCCCGGGCGCGGCCCCGCAGGATGGCCACCGTCCGGGGGATGTCATGGTATCACATGAGCCGCGGCTCGGCGCGGCAGGAGGTCGCGAGCCCCATTGCCGCCCGCTACGGCGGCACACGTGGCGGCACCGGCCGCCGGCCCCGTTTCAGGCCCCTCCAGTAGGCCGCCTCCGCGTCGAACGGGACCATGTCGCCGGCGCCGCCGATGCCGGCCAGGAGCTCCCGCGCCGTCCTGCCCAGGACGGGGTGTCGCGCCTCCGGGTCGATCTCGGCCAGCGGCACGAGCACGAAGGCCCGCTCCGCCATCCGCGGATGCGGGATGGTGAGCTGGGGCGTGGCCAGGACCAGGTCGCCGTAGAGCAGGATATCGATGTCCAGGGAGCGCGGGCCGCTGGGGAAGGTTGGGATGCGCCCCATGGAGCCCTCGATCTCTTGGGCGAAGGGGAGGAACTCCAGAGGCGAGAGGCCGGTCCTGGCCTTGCAGACGGCGTTCAAGAAGTGGGGCTGCTTGACGTAGCCCACGGGCGGCGACTCGTAGATCGCCGAGACGCGCTCCACCTCGACGCGCTCGCGCAGGAGCTCCACGGCCCGCTCGATGTTCCGCTGCCGGTTGCCGAGGTTCGAGCCCAGGCCCAGGTAGACAACGACGGGCGGGCCCCAACGTGTCGGGGCGGCACTCACCCCGGGCCGTCCTTCGGCGAGGGCCAGCCGCGGACGATGGCGTCGCTCATGCGCGCGACCCGCGCCATCGCCTTCACGTCGTGGACGCGCACCATGTCGGCCCCCTTGGCGATGGCGATGGCCACGGTGGCCGCCGTGCCCTCCAGCCGCTCGCCGGCGGGCAGGTCCAGCACCAGGCCGATGGTGGACTTGCGGGAGGCGCCGACCAGGACCGGCTGGCCCAGCACCTGGAGCTCGTCCAGACGGCGCAGGATCTCGAGGTTCTGGGCCGGCGTCTTCCCGAACCCGATGCCCGGATCGACGATGATCTTGTCCTTGGGGATCCCCTCGGCCCTCGCCGCCTCGATGCTCCGCTGGAGGCTGTCCAGCACCTCGGCCACCAGGTCCTCGTACCGGGCGCCCTCCTGGTTGTGCATGAGCACGATGGGCGCGCCCGTGCGGGCGGCCACCTCAGCCAGGCGGCGGTCGCGCTTCAGGCCCCAAACGTCGTTGATGATCGATGCGCCAGCGGCGAGGGCGGCCTCGGCCACGCCGCTCTTGTACGTATCGACGCTCAGGGGCAGCGACACCGTCTCGGCCACGCGCCGGATGACGGGCAGCACGCGCTGGCGCTCCTCGGCCTCGCTCACGGGCGTGGCCCCTGGGCGTGTGGACTCGCCCCCGATATCGATGACGTCGGCCCCGTCGGCGGCGAAGGCGGCGGCACGGCTGGCGGCCAGCTCCAGATCGCCGCCGATCCCATCGCCAGAAAAGGAGTCGGGCGTGGCGTTGATGATGGCCATGATATAGGTGCGCAGGCCCCAGCGGAACTCGCGGCCCCGGCACCGGGTGACCAGACGGTGGGCTGTGGTCATCACCTTGTCTCCAGAAAGCGATTCTAGCACAATTGACCTGGCGCACTCCTGGGCGTAGCATGGTCGCATGCGCGGCACGTGGTTCGACCCTCGCAACATGAATCCCGCCAGCCCGGCGGCGCGGATGGCCGAGCGGGAGCGCATCCGCCAGCGGGCCGAGATCGACCGGCTCTTGCGAGAGACCGAGGCCGCGCAGCGGCCGGCGCGGCGGTCCCTCCTGTCGCGCCTCTGGTCCAGGCTCCCAGGCGCCTCCCGGTGACGCCATGCCCAGGATTCCAACCACCTCCTACCCGGGCCCCTACGACCCTCGGCTGGCCATGCTCCAGTGGGAGATGGACCGCTACGTCGAGCGGCACTACCACGAGCTCACGCCGCCTCCGAAGCCCATCGAGGTGGACGGCAAGCCGGCCAAGACGGGCGCCGGCTCGCTCCGAAACCGGATACTGGTGGCCCTCGCTCCGGCCATCGCCATCGGGATCATTATCGCTAACCACTTCCTGGGCCGCTTCCTGATCGATCTGTAGGCACGCCCCATCTGTGGTAAAATTCACAAGGGTCGTTGACCTCCCGTTCGCCGTCCGTGTCTCGATAGGCGAATGGCTCGCAGTCCTCCCACAGGAGCACCATCCGTGAACCTTCGTGTCCCCGGCCCGACGCCCTGCCCCGATCCCGTGCTCCGCGCTCTCGGCCGGCAGATGATCAGCCACCGAGGCCCCGAGTTCGCAGCGCTCATCCGCCAGCTGACGGCGGGCCTCAAGGCCGCCTTCCACACCCAGAACGACGTCCTCATCCTCACCTGCTCCGGCACCGGCGGGCTGGAGGCGGCCGTCGTCAACACCCTTTCGCCCGGAGAGCGCTGCCTCGTCGTCTCCATCGGCGTCTTCGGCGAGCGGGTTGCGGCGATCGCCCGCGCGTTCGGGGCCGACGCGGTGCGCCTGGACTTCCCCTACGGCACGGCGGCCGACCCCGACCGCGTCCGGGAGGCCCTGCGCGCCGAGCCCCGCGTCAGCACCGTCTTCGTCACGCACAATGAGACCTCCACCGGCGTCACCAACGATATGGCGGCCCTCAGCCGGGTGATCAAAGGCGAGTTCGGGAAGACGCTGGTGGTGGACGGCATCAGCAGCATCGGCTCCATCCCCTGTCCCGTGGACGAGTGGGGCATCGACCTGGCCATCTCCGGCTCCCAGAAGGGGTGGATGGCGCCGCCGGGCCTCGCCATGGTGAGCGTGAGCCAGCGAGGCTGGGAGGCGGCCGGCCGCGCCAAGATGCCCCGCGCCTACTTCGATTTCGCTGCGGCGCGCACGTCGCTCCAGAAGGATGAGACGCCGTGGACGCCCGGCCTGACCGTCATGTACGGGCTCCAGGCCGGCCTGGAGCTGATGCTGAAAGAAGGGATGGCGAGCGTCTACCAGCGCCATGCGACCATCGGCGCCTACACCCGCAAGAAGATCGTGGAGCTGGGCCTCGAACTCCTGGCCGACGGGCGCCACGCCTCCAACACCGTCACCGCCGTCAAGATGCCCGCCGGGGTCGATTGGAAGGCCGCGTCCAAGATGCTGCGCGAGAGGCATCACGTAACGCTGGCGGGCGGCCAGGGCTCGCTCACCGGCAAGATCTTCCGCATCGGCCACCTGGGCTGGGTCAGCACCGAGGAGATCGACCAGGTGGCGCACGCCCTCAAGAGCGTTCTGGGCTCGGTGAAGAGCGGCGCGTCAGCGGGCGTCCGGAGCCCCTAACGTGCGGGTCCTTGTCGCCGATCCCGTCGCCCGGGAGGGGGTGCTGCTCCTCAAGGGTGGCGGCGCCCAGGTGGACGTGAAGACGGGTCTCAAGCCCGAGGCCCTGCGCGCCATCATCGGCGAGTACGACGCGCTCGTCGTCCGCAGCCAGACGCAGGTGACGGCGTCGCTGCTGGAGGCGGGCAAGCGGCTCCAGGTCGTCGGGCGCGCCGGCGTCGGCGTGGACAATATCGACGTGGAGGCGGCCACGCGGCAGGGCGTGCTGGTGGTCAACGCGCCCACCTCCAACATCATCGCCGCCGCCGAGCACAGCTTCGCCCTCATGCTGGCCCTGGCGCGGCACATCTCCCAGGCCAACGTGGCCCTCAAGGCCGGCCGGTGGGGCCGCTCCGAGTTCGTGGGCACCGAGCTCCGGGAGAAGGTGCTGGGCATCTTTGGCCTGGGCAAGGTCGGCAGCGCCGTGGCCCGGCGCGCCAAGGCCTTCGAGATGCGCGTCATCGCCTTCGACCCCTTTATCTCCGAGGAGTACGCCAAGCGCCTGGGCGTCGAGCTCGTCCCCAAGGAGCAGCTGCTGCGCGAGGCCGACTTCATCTCCATCCACGTGCCCATGACGGCCGGCACCAAGCACCTCATCGGCAAGGAGGAGCTGGCCCTGGTGAAGCCGGCGGTGCGGATCATCAACGCGGCGCGGGGCGGCGTCATCGACGAGGAGGCCCTGGCGCAGGCGGTGGCCGAGGGGCGCGTCGCGGGCGCCGCCATCGACACCTTCGCCGTCGAGCCCGCCACCGATAGCCCACTGCTGCGGAGCGACCGCATCATCGTGACGCCGCACCTGGGCGCGTCCACGCAGGAGGCCCAGATCAAGGTCTCCACGGAGGTCGCCGAGCAGGTCCTCGAGGTGCTGCACGGCCGGCCCGCCCGCTACGCCGTCAACGCCCCCATCGTCCTGCCGGAGGCCCTGACGGTGCTGGCGCCCTTCGTCGACGTGGGCCGCCGGATCGGCGCCATGGCGACGCAGCTCGCCCAGGGCCAGCTCCAGTCGATCACCATCCGCTACTCCGGGGAGATCGCCCAGCACGACACGCTCTACTTGAAGGCGGCCGTCATCGGCGGGCTCCTGGCGCCCATCAGCGACGACCTGCGCGTCAACGTCGTGAACGCCAATCTGATCGCCGAGCAGCGCGGCATGCGCATCACGGAGCAGAAAGAGGAGGCCTCGGACAACTACCGGAACATGCTCACGGTGGAGATCGTCACCAGCGCCGGCCAGACCCGGGTCTCCGGGACGAGCTTCTTCGGCACCTGCCACATCACGCAGGTGGACGGCTATCCCATGGACCTGCGCGCCGGCGATGGCCATCTGCTGTTGATCGAGAACGAGGACCGTCCGGGGATGATCGGCGCCGTGGGGACCCTCTGCGGCAAGGCCGACGTCAACATCAGCTTCATGGAGGTGGGCCGGCTGGAGCGCCGGGGCCGCGCCATCATGGCCCTGGGCCTCGACGAGCCGGTCCCCGACTCGGCCCTCCAGGCGATCCTCAAGCTCCCCGGCATCCTCCGCGTCCGCCAGGTCCGGATGTAGGCAGCCCAGGGTCCTTCGCACATTCTGGGGAAACCCCGATTGCCATCGGGGCTTTCTCCAGGGCAACAACAGACCCGGGGTGTCGTCATGCCAGGCGCAGCTCGCGCAGACGGCGCAGCATAGCCAGGCGCGTGACTCGGAAGCGGCGCGCCATCGCCTCCACCTCCGGCGTCTCCGTCCACGCTCGCGTCACCCACTGGGACGGCATGAGCACACCGACGGCGAAGCGATCGGCCTCGCGTTCGAGCCGCGCCAAGACGGACGGCGCCCCCAGCGGCGCGGCGCAGGCCATCGGCCCTCGCGCCAGCAGCCGCCGGTGCAGCAGGTAGTGCCCCGCCTCGTGCCAGAAGGAGAAGTGGCGCCGGCCGGCGCTGTGCCCTCGGTTCAGGCCGATGACCGCCCGGCCATCGCGCAGCGCCAGCATTCCGGACAGCTCCTCTGGCCAGTCCAGCGCCACGACGTCGATGGGGGCTCGCGCGACCAGCATGGCGGCGCTGGCCGGCGGCCCATCGAACCCGAGGCGGAGGCGGAGGAGGGCGGCGCAGCGCTGGGGACGGTCGATCACGCCCCAAGTGTACCGGCCCAGGCCCGCCGGCTCGCAAGGCGGCCGTGGCACGCGGCCGGCGGGTGCCCCGGCCTGTCGGGGTTAGCGGCCGGAGAAGCCCGGCTCCCGCTTCTCTCGATAGGCCGCGATGGCCTCCTTGAAGTCGCCCGTCGAGAAGCAGACCTGCTGCGCGTGGGTCTCGAAGTCCAGCGCCTCGGCCAGCGACGTCCGGGCGCCCCGCTGGAGCGCCTGCTTGGTGAGCTCGATGGCGACGGGCGGCCCCTGAGCGATGGCCTGGGCCAGCTCTCGCGTGGCCTCGGCCAGCCGCTCCGGCGGCACGACCCGGTTGTAGATGCCCAGCTCCAGCGCCTCGCGAGGCTCCAGCGCCTTGGCCGTGTACAGGATCTCCGCCGCCTTGGCCGCGCCGACGATGCGGGGCAGGGCCCACGTCGTCCCGCCGTCCGGCGCGATACCCCGGGCGACCCACGCCGGCACCAGCCGCGCCGTCTCCGACGCGACGCGCAGCTCGCACGCCAGCGCCAGCGAGACGCCCGCGCCGGCGGCCGGCCCATTCAGCGAGGCGATGGTCGGCTTGGGGAACTCGTAGAGCGGGAGCAGGAAGCCGCCCACCGGCTCCGTGGGGCGCTTGAGCGCGTGGGCCGAGCCGCCCGCCACCTGCCGGTCCAGCCGGCTCACGTCCGCCCCCGAGCAGAACGCCTTGCCGGCGCCCGTCACCACCAGGACGCGCACGGCGTCGTCAGCCCTCGCCCGCGCCAGCGCGTCCAGGAGCTCCGGCTGCATCTCCTCGAGCAGCGCGTTCATCCGGTCGGGGCGGTTCAGCGTGATCGTCGCCACGCCATCGCCCGCCTCGTAGAGCAAGTACGTATAGGCCATACGGCTCCCTCCCTCCGCGCGGCGGGGACCGGCGCGGACCTAGACCATGTAGGCCCCGCCGTTGGCGTGCAGCGTCTGGCCCGTCAGCACGTGGCTCGGATTCGTCCCGGCGTAGACGATGACGTCCGCCACCTCGTCCGGGTGGAGCGCCCGCAGGAACGGGAAGCCCCGCACCTCGGCCGAGAACTCGTCCTGCGCCGGCCCCGACTCGCTGCCCATCTGCGTCACCATGCGCCCCGGAGCGACGCTGGTGACTACGACTCCGTACCGCGAGACCTCCCACGCCAGCACCTTGCTGAACTGGTTCACCGCCGCCTTCGCCGCCGAGTAGACCGCCAGCCCCTTGAGCGGCTGCACCGACGCCCCAGAGGAGACGTTGACGATGCGGCCGCTCATCTGCCGGCGCATCACGGGAATCACCGCCTGGCAGGTGAGGACGACGCCGCGAAAGTTGACGTTCAGGATGCGGTCCAGGGTCTCGTCCTTGAGCTGCTCGATGCGCTCGTTGATGACGATGGCGGCCACGTTGGCCAGCACGTCGATGCGGCCAAACTCGCCATCGACGCGCTGGACCATCGCCTCGACGCTCTGCCGCTTCGAGACGTCGGTCTGGACGTAGACGGCCTTCCGGCCCGTCTCCTTGGCGATGGTCGCGGCGGCCTCGCGGCCCCAGTCCTCGCGGATGTCGGCCACGACGATATCGAGCCCCTTTCGTGCGAAGCCCAGGGCCGCGGACCGGCCCAGCCCCCACGGCCGCGCGGCGCCTGTAACGATGGCGACCTTGCTCTCTCCCGGCATGACTTGCGCCTCCTGCGCCCCGCCGGGCGGCGCTCCCGCCGCCCACGGGCACGGTGCATGATCCTGGCCGATGATAGGTATCGGGCCAGAGAGCGTCAAGTCTCGCCTTGAGAGGGCCTATCCCCCGTGGTACACTCACCCTCCGTACCACAGAGCCCGCCCCGCTGACCGTCCATGCCCACCCTCTACGTCACCTCCCTTGAGCCCGGCGAAGGCAAGACCGCCCTCGCACTCTCGCTTGCCGCGCTGGCCGCCGACCGCGGCCGGAAGGCCGGCTACTTCAAGCCGGTGACGCTCGCTGAGGGCGAGGGCTGGACCCCCGATCTCGACACCGCCTTCTACCGCCAGGTCCTGGGCCGAGACGATCCGGCCCCATTGGCGCCACGTGCGGAGAGCCCCGAGGCCCTCACCAGCGGGCTTGGCGCCGATCTGCGCGGCGCGATTGCCCAGCGGTGGGCCAAGGTCTCCGCAGGGAAGGACGTGGTCTTCGTCGAGGGCCTGCCATCGTCGGGCGCGACGGCCGCCGCCTCCCGCGACCTCGCCGAGCTCGTAGACGCCCGTGTCGTCGCCGTCGTGCGCTTCCGCCGGGGCCTGGACTTAAGCCGCGTCGCGGCCCTGCGCGAGCTGTTCGGCGCTCGCCTCGCCGGCGTCGTCTTGAACGCCGTGCCCGCCCACGGCGAGCGCATCGCCCGCGAGGATGCGGTGCCCGCCCTCGAGGCCCACGGCATCCAGGTCCTGGGGATCGTGCCCGAGGACCGGCTCCTCCTTGGGTTCACGGTCGCCGAGTACAGCCAGCGCCTGGGCGGCCGCATCCTCAACGACGAGGAGCGGGCGGGCGAGCTCGTCGAAAGCATCCTCCTCGGCGCCATGGTCGTCGACTCGAGCGAGCACTACTACGAGCGAAGGGAGCGCAAGGCGCTCGTCACCCGAGCCGACCGCCCCGATCTCCAGTGGAACGCCCTGGAGGGCTCGACGCGCTGCCTCATCCTCACCGGCGGCAAGGAGCCCATCGCCTACGTCCGCGAGCGGGCGGCCGATGCCGGCGTGCCCCTGGTGCTCGTCGAGCCCTCCACGGTCGAGACGGTGGCGGCCATCGAGGCGTTCGTCACGGCTCCGGCCTTCCACCACCGCGAGAAGCTGGCGCGCTACAAGGAGCTGCTGCGCGCCGGGGCCGACCTGGCGGCCTTGGGGCTCTAGCGACGAGGGTATTGCGCCCCCCGCTAAACCGCGTATAATGGCAGTTTGTGAGCGATTTTCTTCGGGGGGCGGGTGAGATTGAATGCTCTTGGTACCCACCTGTTGCTTGAGCTCCGGGACTGCGACCCGGCCCAGCTCAACGATCTCCCATTCGTCCGCGATACCCTCCTGACCGCGGCGCGGGACTTGGGCGTCACCGTTCTGAGCGCGTCCTTTCATCAGTTCGCCCCCCAGGGCGTCACCGGCATCATCTCCATCGCCGAGTCCCACTTCAGCATCCACACCTGGCCCGAGTACGGCTACGCCGCCGTGGACATCTTCACCTGCGGCGCCGCCTTCAACCCCCGCCGGGCCGCCGACATGATCATCCGGCGGTTCCACTGCCAGGACCCAGAGATCATCGAGATCAAGCGGGGCTCCCTCGTCACCGTCACCGTCTAGGCCGGACGGCACCATGCTCTCCGGCGCCGACACCTACTTCACCGAGCCGATCCGGCGCGGCCTCCACCACCAGTTGAAGCTGAGCGCCGTCGTCTACTCCGGCCGCACCCGGTACCAGGCCGTCGACATCATCGAGACCCTGCCCATGGGCCGCACCCTCGTCCTCGACGGCCGGACCCAGTCCGCCGAGGCCGACGAGTTCATCTACCACGAGGCCCTCGTCCATCCGGCTTTCATCGCGCACCCCGGCCCCCGCTCGGTCTTCATCGCCGGCGGCGGCGAGGGCGCCACCCTGCGGGAGGTCCTGGCCCACCGCACCGTCCAGCGCGCCGTCATGGCCGACCTCGATGGTGAGCTCGTCGAGCTCTGCCGCCGCTTGCTCCCCCAGTGGCACCGCGGCGCCTTCGACGACCCCCGCGCGACCCTCGTCTTCGGCGACGCGAAGGGCGCCCTCGAGGAGCACCAAGGCGGGCTCGACGTCATCGTCATGGACATCACCGACCCCATGGAGGGCGGGCCCTCCCTCGCCCTCTTCACCCAGGACTTCTACCGCATGGCCCTGGGCAAGCTGGCGCCGGGCGGCATCCTCGTGACCCAGGCGGGGCCCGCCGGCTTCGGCATGGGCGGCATCTTCACCGCCATCTGCAACACCCTCAAGGCCGCGGCAGGCCACGTCCATCCCTACCGCGCCGACATGCTCTCCTTCGGCAGCGACTGGGGCTTCGCCATGGCCCGCCAGGGCGCCCCGCTGCCAGACCTCTCGCCCGCCGAGGTAGACCGGCGCATCGCCCGGCGCGTCACCACCGCGCTCCGTTTCTACGATGGCCTCGCGCACGCCGGCCTCTTCGCCCTGCCCAAGTGGCTCCGCGAGGAGATGGCCAGCCAGCGCCACGTCATCTCGCCCGGCAGCCCTGTCTTCGTCGAATAGGCGCCCCGCGGGCCTGCCACGCCGTGCAGACCAAGGCCTCAGGCCTGTCCTTGACATTCCACCGCAGTGGAAGGTTTAGACTGTAACCAATGCACGGCGGGGGTGGCGCTTGAGGATCGGCGAGCTAGCCAGAGCGGCGGGAGTCTCTGCCAAGACCGTCCGGTTCTACGAGGCAAAGGGCATCCTGCCCCATGCGCGGCGGGCGCCTTCTGGCTATCGGGTCTACAGCGCATCCGACGCCGATCGCTTGACCTTCATCCGCAACGCGCAGCGGCTCGGACTCACCCTGGCCGAGATCCGCAGCATCCTCACCTTAGGCGATAGCCATCGCCCCACGTGTGTCCACGTTCGTTCCCTGCTCCAGCAGAAGCTCGAAGACCTGGAACGGATGCTCCAAGGTCTCACGGAGTTCCGCGGCGAGCTCCAGCGCCTGATCCGTCAATCCGGCGCCCTCGAAGACTGCCGGCCCACCGGCGGGCGCATCTGCGCCATCATCGAGGAGAGCGAGCTGGGCCTGGGAGACCGGACGCTCGACCGGGCGCGGCGCGGCTTCCGGCAGCCAGCGTCAGCAGAGACCCGCAGGGTGAGGAGGGTACGCCATGACCAAGTATGACCTGATCATCATCGGTGGCGGCGGAGCGGCCTTTGCCGCGGCTACCAAGGCTGCGGACTTGGGGAGGACGGCGCTGATGATCAACCACGGTCTCCCCATCGGCGGCACCTGTGTGAATGTGGGCTGCATGCCCAGCAAGCATCTTCTGGCGCTGGGCGATGAGCTGTACTATCCCCAGCACCCGCGCTTCCAGGCACTGGGCGATGGCCACCGCGCCTCCTTCGACTTTCGCGCGGCCATCCGCGGCAAGGAAGCCCTCGTGGCGTCGGCCCGCGAGGCCAACTACGTGAACGTCCTGAAGAACCTGGAAGGCGTAGAGTCGATCGAGGCGCAGGCCAGATTCGTTGGCCCTATAGAGGTCGAAGCCGGCGGGAAGGTGTACAAAGGCAGGAAGGTTTTGATTGCGACTGGCTCATCCGCCAAACCTCTCCCCGTCCCAGGCATGGACAAGGTGCGCTGGCTCAATAACGTGACAGCCATGCAGCTCGACCATCTGCCGAAGGCGATGGTGATCGTTGGCGCCGGGCCGCTGGGCCTGGAGTTCGCCCAGATGTTCGCTCATTTTGGGACGCAGGTGACGGTGCTGGAGGCCATGGACCAGGTGTTGCCCAAGCACGAGCCGGAGATCGCGGCGGAACTGCAACGGTGCTTAGAAACCGAGGGGATCGCCTTCCGTATCGGTATCACGGTGGACAAAGTCGAGGAACGGGGCGGGAAGAAGATCATCACCATTCGCGGAGGTCAGGGGGTGCAGCGGAAGCGCTCGCTGGCCACCACCGTCGAAGAGCTGGTCGCGGACGAGCTCTTGCTGGCCGCCGGGGTGCAAGCCAACACGGCGGCCCTCGTCTTAGACAAGGCGGGAGTGAAGGCGAACAAGAACGGGTTCATCCAGGTCAACCAGTACTACCAGACTGACAACCCCGATGTATTCGCTGCGGGGGATTGCGTGGGAAGGATGCCCCTGGAGACCGTGGCCGCTAAAGAGGGGGCCCTGGCCGCGGAGAACGCCCTGACCACGCCCGTACGTACCATGAACTATGACCACGTGCCCCACGCCGTCTTCACCAACCCGCAGGTGGCCTCGGTGGGGCTTACGGAACACGAGGAGATGACGCGGTTCGGGGCCTGTTCCTGCCGGACGGTCTCCATGAGCGCGGTACCCAAAGCGATGACCATCAACGAGGACCGGGGCGTGTTCAAGATGGTGGTCCACCCCAGGAGCTCTAAGGTCCTCGGGGTCCATATCGTCTCGCCTCATGCTGCTGATCTCATCCATGAGGCGACTTTGGCGGTGAAGTTCGGCCTCAGCGTGGACGACATCGTGGACACCGTGCACGTGTTCCCTACGCTGAGCGAAGGCATAAAAAGAGTGGCCCAGGCCTTCACGCGGGACGTTGCCAAGATGGCGTGCTGCGTCGAGTAGGCCGTGAGGACAGATAACAAAAGGAACTGAGAGCCGTGCCGGTGGAACTCTTGACGGTCGCCGCTGGAGTTGGTTGCTGCGCCCTTGCCCTGCTGGGCGCTGCGGCTGCGATGCTGGTCCCGCGGGGTCTCTGGCGGAAGCGCCCGCGGGGCATCCGCGGGGCCGGCGGCCATGGAGCAGCCTGCGCGAGGGAGCAAAAGCAGGGGACAGGGTGAGCGTCTTCGTCGAATAACCGCTCTCGTGCCGCAGCGTACGTCCCCTTCCCGCGCCGGGAAGGCGGCCGGGGGTTAGGTCTTTCCCGTTCGAGTTTTTGCGTCTTGGTGCTCTTTCCCCTGATATAATCGAGCCGCAGCCATGGACCTCCTCGCGGGGCTCAACCCCGCTCAACGCCAGGCCGTCGAAGCCGTCAACGGCCCCCTGCTGGTCATCGCCGGGCCCGGCAGCGGCAAGACGCGCGTCATCGTCCACCGCATCGCCTACCTCGCCAGAGTCTGCGGCGTGCGGCCCCGCCGGATCATGGCCGTCACCTTCACCAACAAGGCGGCCCACGAGATGCGCGAGCGCGTCCAGCGCCTCCTGGGCCAGCCCGCCGCCGAGCTCGCCCTCGGCACCTTCCACGCCCTCGGCGCACGCCTCCTCCGCATCGAGGCCGAAGCGGCGGGCCTCGACCGCAACTTCGTCATCTACGACGAGCAGGACCAGATCGCCCTCGTCAAGCGCGCCATGGAGGACACCCAGGTCGACCCGAAACGCTTCGGGCCCCCGGCCGTCCGCCACCAGATCTCCGCCGCCAAGGCCAAGCTCCTCACCCCCGCCGAGTTCGCCATGACCCGCGCCAGCTACTTCGACGAGGTGGTCCTGCGTGTCTACGAGCGCTACGAGACGCTCCTGCACATGGCCAATGCCGCCGACTTCGACGACCTCATCATGCGCGTGGTGCGCCTGCTGGAGTCCAACGCCGAGCTGCGCGACCGCTACCAGAGCCGCTACGTCCACGTCCTCATCGACGAGTTCCAGGACACGAATCTGGGCCAGTACAAGATGGCGCGCCTCATCGCCGCCGGGCACCGCAACCTGTGCGTCGTGGGCGACCCGGACCAGTCCATCTACTCCTGGCGCTACGCCGATCTCGGCAACATCCTCAACTTCGAGAAGGACTACCCGGAGGCCCAGGTCGTCACGCTGGAGCAGAACTATCGCTCGACCCAGACGATCCTCCATGCCGCGGGCCGCGTCATTGCCCTCAACCGCGCCCGCAAGGACAAGGCCCTCTGGACCGAGAACCAGAAGGGCGCCCGCATCACCGTCCACGAGGCCGGGAACGAGCAGGACGAGGCGCTCTTCGTGGTGGACGAGGTGGAGCGCCTGGTCCGCAAGGAGAGCCGGCGCTACGGCGACTGCGCCATCCTGTACCGGACCAACGCCCAGTCCCGGCCCCTGGAAGAGGCCTTCGTCCGCTACGGGCTGCCCTACCGCCTCGTGGGCGCCACCCGCTTCTACGAGCGGCGCGAGGTCAAGGACCTGCTGGCCTACCTGCGCCTCGTCCTCAACCCCCTTGACGACGTCAACCTCCTGCGCATCGTCAACGTACCATCGCGCGGGATCGGCCAGCGGACCCTGGACGAGCTGGCCCGCTGGGCCGGCGCCCAGGGAATACCCCTCTACACCGCCCTCCAACTCCTCGATCAGCCGGGCGAAGCCGAGGCGCACCCCGACAGGCCGGGGCGCCCGGAGGTGAACCCCCGCGCGCTGCGCTCCCTCGCCGCCTTCCGCGCCCTCATCGACGAGCTGGCCCAGGAAGCCAGGACGCGCACGGTGCCAGAGCTCATCGACCACGTGCTGGCCCGCACCGGCTACCGCGACCACCTCCAGGCCAGCGACGACCGGGGCGACGAGCGGCTCGAGAACGTCATGGAGCTGCGCACCGTCGCCGAGGAGCAGGCGCGTCTCGGTCCCGCCAGTCTCTCTGGCTCTTCCTCCCCTCTCTCTTCAGGAGAGGGCGAGTACCCCGACACGCCGGGGTGGGAGGGGGAAGAGACCACGCCGCTGGCCGCCTTCCTCGAGAACGTCGCCCTGGTCTCGGACACGGACGACCTCGAAGCGCGGGCCAGCGCCACGACCCTCATCACGCTCCACCAGGCCAAGGGCCTCGAGTTCCCCATCGTTTTCATGATCGGGATGGAGGAGGGCCTCCTCCCGCACGTCCGCTCGTTCGAGGACCCGGCCCAGATGGAGGAGGAGCGGCGCCTTTGCTACGTGGGCATGACGCGCGCCCAGGAGCGGCTCTATCTCGTGCGCGCCTACCGCCGCGCGGCCATGGGCATGCGGGCGGCGAACCCGCCCTCGCGCTTCCTGGCGGACGTCCCCAGCGACCTGGTCGCCACGCCCGGACGGCGGCCGGCCCCGGCGAGTCGGGGCGGGGACGCCTGGGCGGGCGCCGCGTTCCGGCCGAAAGCAGCCACCGGGACTCCAACGCCGATGGCCTCCCGATTCGAACAGGCCCAGCGCACGGCGCCGGCGCCCTCCCCCTACCGCGCCGGCGACCGCGTCAAGCACCGCGTCTTCGGCGAGGGCGTCGTCGTCGCCTGTGCGCCCAACGGCGCCGACCAGGAGATCACGGTGGCATTTCCGGGCCAGACCGGCGTCAAGCGCCTGCTCCTGGCCTACGCCCCCCTCGAAAAGGTGTGACCGAGGCGACCGCCGGGGGCGCCCCTTCAGGGACCGACGGCCGCTGAAAGGACCATCCAGTGCTCATCCTGGGGATCGAGAGCTCGTGCGACGAGACCTCAGCGGCGGTCGTCGAGGACGGCGTGCGCGTCCGCTCCAACGTCATCGCCTCCCAGCTCGAGCTCCACGCCCGCTACGGCGGCATCGTGCCGGAGGTCGCCTCGCGGCAGCACGTCCTGCAGATCGTCCCCACCGTCCGCGAGGCCCTGGCCCGCGCCGAGACCGGGTGGGGTGACCTGGACGCCGTCGCCGTCACCGTCGGGCCGGGGCTGGCCGGCGCTCTCCTGGTGGGCGTCAACGCCGCCAAGGCCATCGCCCTCGCCCGCGGGCTCCCCCTGGCCGCCGTCAACCATCTGGAGGCGCACATCTACGCCAACTGGATCGCCGCGGCCCAGGCCGGGGCCGGGGAGCCACGCTTCCCCCTCGTCTGCCTCATCGCCTCCGGCGGCCACACGGACCTGGTCCTCATGCGCGGCCACGGCGACTATACGATGCTGGGCCGCACGCGGGACGACGCCGCCGGCGAGGCCTTCGACAAGGCCGCCCGCATCCTGGGCCTGGGCTTCCCCGGCGGTCCGGCCATCCAGCGCATCGCCGAGGAGGCCACGGAGCCCAGCCCGCTCCCTCGCGCCTGGCTCGGGGGGGCCGATGACTTCAGCTTCAGCGGCCTCAAGACAGCCGTCCTCCACCTGGCCCAGGGGTTGGGGGTCTACCCCGCGCCCGAGGAGCCGGGGCGCCGGGCCGCCCAGCGCCCCGTCATCGCCAACATCGCCGCCGGGTTCCAGGAGGCCGTTGTCGACGTGCTCGCCGAGAAGACGGTCGCCGCCGCCCAGCGCCTGCGGGTCCGGCAGGTCCTCCTGGCCGGGGGCGTCGCCGCCAACGGGCCCCTGCGAGAGCGGCTCGCCCGCCGCTCCCCGGCGCCTCTCCTCCTGCCGCCGCCGGCTCTCTGCACCGACAACGCCGCCATGATCGCCGCCTGCGGCTTCTTCCAGCTCCAGCGCGCGCCCGCAGCAAGCCTCGACGCGGACGTGGCGCCCAACCTGCACTTCGCGGACAGGCGATCTGACCAGCCGGTCTAGCCATGCTGATTTTGAACTGTCATCCTGAGGAGCGCAGCGACGAAGGATCTGGGGCGGGGACAGCACCCAGTGTACACGGTGCCCCACCCAACCCCAGATGCTTCGCTGCCGCTCAGCATGACAACTTTCAACTCTACCGTGACTGAATACTAGCCATGCTCCGGCTCACGCGTTCCATTTTCACGCGGCGAGCGGCGGCGCTCAGGCGGAGGCGACGAGTATGGCCATGACCGACATCAAAGAGTACGTGAAATTGGTACCAGCACTGCGGCGATCGCCTACCGGCATCCTATGGTCAAGCTACGACGCTGAGGCCGACGTGCTCTACATCAACTTCAAAAAGCCGAGCCGGGCTACCGATAGCCGTCTGACGGATGACGATGTCATTCTCCGGTATGAAGACGGCAAGCTGGTTGGTCTGACCATCTTGCACGCGAGCAAACGAGCGGGACCCCGCAGGGCATGACATCGCAAGCCTCGACGCGGACGTGGCGCCCAACCTGCACTTCGCCGGCGCCACCTCACGGCTCGTAGGTGACCACCTGGCCCTTCCGCACGGTGCGGAACATCAGCAGGTCCGGGCCCTTGATGGCGCCCCGGTCCCACGGACCGAAGCCCATGATCGGGTGCAGCCCGCCCGTCGCGCACGGCAGGTGGCGCACCTGCTCCAGGCCGGCCTTGAGCCCCGCCCGCGAGAGGTTGGGCGCCAGGCGCAGCCCCTCCAGCATCAGCGTCATCATGTCGTACCCGATGGCCGCGGTGAAGACGAGGGGCGCCGGGCGCCGGTAGCGCCGCCGGTAGGCCTCGTTCAAACTCTTGAGTACGGGGTTGCGCGGCTCGTACTGGTCCACCCACACGATCCCCTCGTTGATCCTGGCCGTCTCGGGGTCGCGGGCGACGGTCAGCATGGCGATGTTGGAGTAGCGCGGGATGCTCCAGCGGAGCCGGCGCACTCCCCGGCCCAGGGCCAGCGCCGGCTCCTGCATGCCGAGGAAGAGCAGGCAGTCGGGCTGGGCCTCGCGAAGGCGCCGGAGCTGTGGGACCACGTCCGTGGCGTGGACGTCCGCGAGCTGATGGGCGACCATCTCCAGTCCCAGGTCCCGCGCCGCCGCGCGAAAGCCTTCGAAATACTGGTCGCCCACGGGCCCCATCGTCTGGAGCAGTCCGACGCGCCGGCGCCCCTCCCGGGCCATGAGCCGCGCCAGATAGGGCCCCTCGTCCTGCAGCGACCCCGCCTGAAAGTGGAAGTACCACTCGCCCCGCGCCCTGTCCGACCCAGACCACTGGATGGTGGGCACCTTCCCTTCCTGGACGGCGTCGGTCACCGCCAGCGTGTTATCGGTGATCCCGGGCCCAAAGATGCCGACGACCTCGGGGTTGGCGGCCAGCCTCCTCCACGCGGCCGCCGCGTTCTCCGGCAGACCGTCGTGGGCGCCGTTGGCCGCCTGATAGACGAGCTCGACCCTCCGCCCCTGCACGCCACCCTTGGCGTTGAACTCGTCCAGCTTGATGGCCATCCCGTGGAAGAGGGGGTTCTCCGGCGAGATGACCGGGGCGTCGTGCAGGACGCCCAGCTTGATCGGGGTGGCAGCCATGGAGTGCCTCCTTTCGGGTACGACGGACGGTCCGCGGGCTGCCGCCGGCCCTATCGCGACCGGATGCCCGCTAGAACCGCCCTCTCCCATCCTTGATCCAGTCCTCGACTCGCGCGACCTTGCCGGTGAAGGTCTGCGCTGTCTGCATCGCCAGCCAGACGGCGGGCGGGCCGCACACCTCCGGCGGCCGGTGCCTCGAAAGGTCGAAGTCCTTGGGCAGGACCGTTCGCGCTCCCTCCGTCAGCACCGGGCCTGGGTCGAAGCAGTTGACGGCGATGTTGTACGGGCGGCACTGCTCCGCGACGATGGCGCTGAGCCGCTCTAGGGCCACCTTGGTGATGACGTAGTTCGTCACCATCGGCGAGGCGCTGAGCGCCGCCCCCGAGGTCACGTTGATGATGCTGCCCGCCCGCCGCTCGATCATGTGCGGGAGAGCGAACTTCATCGCCAGGAACGGGCCGCGCACGTTGACGCGGATCCCCAGGTCCCAGTGCTTCGTCGATACCTGGGTGATGGGGCCGTTGATCTGGACCGCCGCATTGTTCACCAGGATATCGATGGCCCCGAATGCATCGAGGGTCTTCTTGATCAGATCGACGACCTGCTGCTCGTCGGTGACGTCGCATCGGACCGGCAGCGCCTCACCCCCGGCGGCCTGGATGGCCTCGGCCGTCTCGTAGATCGTGCCCGGCAGCTTGGACTGATCTCGCCGCTCGGTCCGGGCGGCGACGACGACCTTCGCGCCCTCGCTGGCGCAGGCTAAAGCGATGGCTTTGCCGATGCCCCGGCTGGCGCCGGTCACGATGGCGACCTTACCTTGTAGCTTCATGGCTCAGACCGGTCTCCCTGCGGCGTCGTGAGAAGAGACGGCTTGCTCAGGTACTGCCCAACCCGGCGGAGCCTGTCGCAGCGCCAGCCGGACCGCTCGCGCTACTCTCGATAGAACAGCATGCAGCCGGCCATGGGCCCGCCGCCGTTGGCCGCCACCGCCACCTTGGCGTTCGGCGTCTGCCGGGGGCCGCACGTGCCCCGGAGCTGCTCCACCGCCTCGATGACGTGGCTGATGCCGTGGACCCGCCCAATGTTGAGCATCCCGCCGTTGGTGTTTGTCGGCAGCCGGCCCCCGAGCCTGGTGTTCCCCGCCGCCACGAAGGGCCCGCCCTCGCCGCGCTGGCAGAGTCCCAGCGACTCCAGCCACTGGATCGTCAGGATCGTGAACCCATCGTAGACCTGGGCCGTCTGCACGTCCTCCGGCTTGAACTGAGAGCGGCCCCAGAGCTGCCGCGCCGCGTAGAAGTTCCCGCTGGTCGTCATGTCTGGCCACTGGAACCAATCGGGCCGGGGGCCGGTCCCCAGGGCCCAGCTATCGATGTAGACCGCCGGGTGGCGCAGGCCCTTGGCCCGCTCCGCCGTCGTCACGATCACCGCCCCCGCCCCATCGACGGGCAGATCGCAGTCCAGGAGTCGCAGCGGATCGCTGATGTACCGGGAGGCCAGATAGTCCTCGATGGTGATCCGGTCGCGCATGATGGCCCGTGGGTTCAGGCTGGCGAACTCCCGCTGAGCCACCGCCACGGCGCCGAAGTGCTCCTCCTTGGTCCCGTAGACGTGCATGTGGCGTTTCATGTACATGGCGCACCACTGCGTGGCCGCGAGGTTCCCGTACGGCGCCGAGAACTGGGCGTCGCCGCCGACGGTCCGGGGAGGTGTGCGCCCCCCGCTGTGCCCGCCGCCGCGTGAGACCGTTCGATAGGCCAGGCAGACGTCCGCCGTGCCCGAGGCGACGGCCATGGCCGCCTCGATCACGCCCGTGATGCCCGCCGGCCCCGTGTACGTCGTGTCCGAGTAGAACTTGAGCTCGCCGAAGCCCAGCGTCTCCGCCACCTCCCACGTGCTCACGAACTCGAATGGGAAGCCGTACTGCGCGACGCCGTCGATGTCCGTGGGCTTGAGGCCCGCATCCTCGATGGCCGCCTTGGCCGCCAGCGTCGCCGACTCCAGCACCGTCAGGTCCGATCTGCGGCTCACCGGCGAGTAGCCCGCACCCACAACAGCGAGCTTCCGTCCGTACTGGGGCATCGCGCTTCTCCTTCCTAGCCCCGGTCCCGCCGGGGGCGGAACTGCGGCAGCGTGACCTCGGGCGTCAGATCGTCGAACACCACCTCCACCAGCATCCCGATGCTCACCTGATCGGCGGGACACTCCACGATGTTGCTCACGATGCGGACGCCGGGGTCCTCCTCCAGCTCCACGAGGGCCACGACGTACGGCGCCTGCTGGGCGAAGGCCGGATGGTAGACGTAGTGCGTCTTCGTGAACGTGTAGACGCGGCCGCGCCCGCTCACCTCATGGGGGGCGAGGTTCTGGCCGCGGCAGGCGCGGCAGGAGGGCTTGGGCGGGTGGATGAACGTCCCGCAGTCCAGGCAGCGCAGGATAGCGAGCCGGTGCCGCTTGGCCGCCTCCCAATAGAACCGGGTGAACTTGTTTGGCTCGGGCAGCGGTCTTTGGGGCGCGGGATTCTGGGCCTGGGTGGTCACGGCTGCTCCTTCCGACGGCGCGGCGGCGCCCATTATAGCAGCAAGGGCCTCCAAACCGGCGTGCTATAATCCCCTCGCTTTCGTCCTTCCTAAGAAGGACGGCACCCGGAAAGGAGACCCCCAATGGCCGAGGTTACTGGCAACTATCTCGTTGCTCGCGCTTTGAAGAACGAGGGCGTCGACGCCCTCTTCTACCTCATGGGCGGGCCCATCTCGCCCATCATCACCGAGGCCGAGAAGCTGGGCATCAAGTGCTACTACGTCCGGCACGAGCAGGCCGCCGCCATGGCCGCTCACGCCTACGCGCGCAGCACCGGCAAGACCGGCATCTGCGTCACCACCGCCGGGCCCGGCACCGCCAACGCCATCACCGGCATCGCCAACGCCAACGCCGACGCCGCCCCCGTCATCTGCATCGGCGGCTCCTCCGGCATCAACACCGTCACCATGGACGCCTTCCAGGAGATGGACCAGGTGCCCATGTTCAAGTCCGTCACCAAGCTGGCGCTCAAGATGGACCTCACCTACCGCATCCCCGAGTACCTGAGCGTCGGCTTCCGCCACGCCCAGGATGGCTGCAAGGGCGCCATCTACGTGGACGCGCCCGGCGACGTCCTGGGCGGCAAGGTCGACGAGAGCAAGGTCTTGTATCCATCGAACTACCGCGTCCAGTCCCGGCCTCAGGGCGACCCGGCCCAGGTCCGCAAGGCCGTCGAGCTCCTGGCCAAGGCCGAGAAGCCCGTCGTCGTCTCCGGCAGCGGCATCCTCTGGTCCGAGGCGTGGGACGACTACCGGAGGTTCGTCGAGGCCACCGGCATCCCGTTCTACACGACGCCCCAGGGCCGCGGCAGCATCGCCGACGATCACCCCCTGACCTTCGGCGGCGCGCGGGGCACGGCCTTCAAGGAGGCGGACGCCGTTCTCGTCCTCGGCACCCGGGCCAACTCCATGCTCTTCAACTTCCGCCCGCCCCGCTTCAGCGCCACCGCCAAGTTCATCGAGGTCAACATCGATGGCAAGGAGCTGGGCCACAATCGCGCCGTCGATATCGGCATCCTGGGCGACGCCAGGATGGTGCTCCAGCAGCTCATCGAGGAGGCCCAGGGCCGCATCGACAAGGCGCGCTACAAGAAGTGGGTCGATCACCTCAAGGCCGAGGACGCCGCCCGCGCCGAGCGCATGGACCGAGTCCTCAACACGAGCCAGAAGCCGATCCACCCGCTGCGCCTGTGCAAGGAGCTCCGCGACACCATGGGCCGCGACTCCATCCTCGTCGTGGACGGCCACGAGATCATGGGCTTCGCCCGCCACTCGATCCCCATCTACCACCCGCGCCACGTCTTGAACGCCGGGCCCCACGGTTGCATGGGCGTCGGCGTCCCCTTCGGCCTCGGAGCCCAGGCGGCCCACCCGGACAAGCGGGTCGTCGTCCTCTCGGGCGATGGCGCGTTCGGCTGGAACGGGATGAACATGGACGCCGCCGTCCGCCACAAGCTGCCCGTCAAGATCGTCATCGGCAACAACGCCGGCTTCACCGCTCGCGGCACCTACGGCATGGCGGGCCGGGAGCTGGGCTGGCAGCGCTACGACAAGATGATGGAGGCCATCGGCTGCCACGGCGAGTGGGTCGAGGAGCCCGACCAGATCCGGCCCGCCCTCGAACGCGCGTTCAAGGCCGACGGCCCCGCCGTCGTCAACGTCAAGACGGACCCGGAGGCCCGCGCCGGCTCCGCCGTGGGGTTCTAGGGACGCGCCCGCCCTATCCCCGAACCCCGCTGCGCACGCGCTCCCGGCGGATGCCCTTCAGCACAGCCTGCGCTGCCGCGTAGTCCCGCGCGCCGCCCTTCATGATGGGCGGCACGATGTAGAACGCATCGCAGCCCAGCTCCAGCAGCGCCCGCGCCGTCTCGATGGCGATCTCCACCCCGGAGCGGCCGCGCTCCAGGTCGCGCTTCGTCGCCTCCGGCACCTCGCCGAAGACGAGCCCGCCCGGCGCCAGGACCTGAATCCCCCACAGCACCGGTACGCCGATGCGCCGGCCCGCCCGCGCCTCGAACCGGCGGAGAAAGGCCGCCGCCAGCGCCGGAGCGTAGATGGACTGGCCAATGAAAAAGTCCGCTCCGGCCTCGATCTTCTTGAGCGTCAGCGCCACCTGCGGCTCGATCCCCTTATTCGGGTCGAGCGTCGCTCCCACGCAGAACGCCGTGGGCGCCGCCAGCTTGAAGCCCCGAAAGTCACGGCCCGCGTTCATCTCCTTGATCGAGCGAATGAGCTCGGTGGGCCGGTAGTCGTTCACCGGCTTGACGCGGCCCTGGTCCTTCTCGGAGAAGTCGTCGCCCCGGACCACCAGCACGTTCTCGACGCCGAGGGCCTGGGCGCCCAGCAGGTGCGCCTGGACCGCCACCTTGTTCATGTCGCGGCAGGAGACGTTGGCGATGGCCTCGCGCCGGGCGTGCCACTTGATAGTGGCAGCGGCGGCGATGGTGTCCATGCGCACGGCCCGGCCGGGGGTGTACGCCACGCACATCAGGTCGGCGTCCAGCGCCGCTATCTCCGCCGCGAACCCGCCGTCGCCGGACCGCGGCGGCGAGACGTCGTAGGCGATGAGCGGCTCGCGGCCGCCGGAGGCCCGGCCCTTGGCGGCGTAGATCTCGGTGACGGTAGCCATCGATAGCAGGGGAGACTACTCCTAAAGGCGTTGGCCGCATTGTAGCACAGGGGCTGTTCCATACCCGTTGACTGGCCGCCGGGAGATCCAACACCATCCCTCCCGGGTTGGCGTTGCATTCGAAGTCGCCAGTGCCAAGGACGTCCATGCCGAGCAGCGAAGGGAGTTGATAAGAAGCCATCCCGAAATCCCCTCCCCCTTGAAGGGGGAGGGGATTTCGGGATGAGTTCAATCAATAAGAGAATGTGTGAAAAGACAAAGAAGCGCCTGTCGTAGCCCTTCCCTGCTGTCGTTGCGAGGCTCCGCGAAGCAATCTGGTGGGGTGATGGGTGGCGCACGAACGGGGCCCAGCCCCACCAGGTTGCCACGCTCGGGGACTCGCTCGCAACGACGGTGGGTGGCGGGTGCTTCTCACACGCTCTCTAAGGAAGCGCATCCAATGTCCTCGTTGGAAACGTTGACACCATAACGCGTTGTCCCTATTCTCCTAGCAGCTTGCCCCAGGAGAGCGTATGACCACCGAGCCTCTCGCGTCCCAGCGTGTCGAGCTCCCGTCCGCCGATCTCGCCCAGGTCATCGAGCTCTACTACGAGCGCGGCTGGACCGATGGCCTCCCCGTCGTGCCAGCCACGGAGGAGCGCGTCCGCGAGTTCCTGGCCCACGCCGGCAAGCGCCCCGCCGACGTCATCGGCGTCGTCCCCACTCGAGGCCGCGTCATCACCACCGAGAAGGTCGCCATCAACGCGGTCATGGCTGGCTGCCGCCCCGAGTATATGCCCGTCGTCGTCTCCATCGTCGAAGCGATGGCGGAGCCCCAGTTCAACTGGCACGGCAGCATGGCCAGCACCGGCGGCTCGGCCCAGCTCATCGTCGTCAACGGGCCTGTCGCCAAGCGGCTCGGCATCAACGCCGGCGTCAACGTCTTCGGCCCAGGCTTCCGGGCCAACGCCACCATCGGCCGCACCGTCCGCCTCATCAACATGAACGTCACCGGCGGGACTCCCGGGGTGCTGGACAAGTCCACCTTCGGCCACGGCGGCAAGTACAGCTTCTGCATCGCCGAGAACGAGGACGCCAGCCCCTGGGAGCCCCTGCACGTCCAGCGCGGCTTCAAGCCCGCCGAGAGCGCCGTCACCGTCTTCGCCGTCCACCCGCCGCTCCAGTTCATGGACCACGCCAGCAACACCCCCGAGGACCTGCTGGAGAGCGCCGCCGAGGCCATGAGCGTCTTTGGCCCCAACCTGGGCGAGATCGCCCTCGTCTGGTCGCCGGAGCACGTGCAGGTCTTCCGCAACGCCGGCTGGACCAAGCGCCGGGCCATGGAGCGCCTGGCCCAGCGGGCTGTGGGCTCCGCCGCCCGCCTCCAGCGCCAGGGCCGGGGCTCCTCCGAGCGCGCCGCCGCCGCGCAGGGCAAGCCCCTCCGACCAGTCGTCACTGGGCCGGACGCCATCGCCATGCTCGTCGCGGGGGGCGAGGCGGGCGGCTTCTCGTGCATCGTCCCGCCCTGGGGCGGCGGCCACATGAGCAAGTCCGTCACCCGGCTCATTCAAGCGTAGGGGCGAGGCGTGGACCGGCGGGGGCCGGGAACCCCGGCGTGCCGGGGTGCTGGCCGCCCTTCCATTGAGGAGGCGATCGATGACCACCGGCGTCGTCCCGCGCGCGGAAGCCATCCGGGGCATCATCCAGGAGCGTATCATCTACGATTCGAACGGCTACCCGGTCCCGGCCTTCCTCGCCCGGCCGGCCCAGGGCGGGCCCTTCCCGGGCATCATCGTCGGCCAGGAGGCCTTCGGCTTCACCGAGCACGTCCGCGACGTCGCCGCCAACCTGGCCAGCGAGGGCTGCGTGGCCCTTGTCCCCGACTACTACGCCCGCACCGGCGAGCCCAGCCCCCGCGAGGACATTCCCGCCATCCTCGCCGCCATCGACCGCATCCACAACCCCACGATCCTTCAGGACTACGTGGACGGCATCGCCTATCTCGAGCGGTTGGGCCTGGCCATACCCGGCCGGACCGGCGCCATCGGCTTCTGCACCGGCGGCACCTATTCGATGGTCCTGGCCATCGAGCGGCCCACCCTCGCCTGCGCCGTCCTCTACTACGTCAGCCAGCTCACGTACCAGACCCTCAGCGAGCGCAAGCCCTATCATCCCATGGACCGGGCCGGGCGCATCCGCTGCCCCACGATGGTCGTCTTTGGCGACGCCGACCAGGTCGGTACGCCGGAGAAGCTGGCGCAGCTCGAGGCGAACATGAAGGCCGGCGGCGTCCCCTACCAGATGAAGATCTACAAGGGCGGCGGTCACGCCTTCCTGAACCCAGACGGCTGGTCCTACCACGAGCCCTCCTCCCGGCAGGCCTGGCCCGACACCCTCGCCTTTCTCCGGAAGCATTTGAGGTCCAAGGCGCGTGTATAATGAGGCGTTAGGAGGCCGGACGCGGGCGCGGGAGGTGAGACCCCATGAATGACGCCGTCGTCGTCGTGGACATGCTCCGCGGCTTCCTCGAGGATGGCTACCCCCTCTCCTGCGGCCCCGGGGCCCGGAGCATCATCCCCAACGTCCGCCAGCTCCTCGACCGGGAGCTCGCCCGAGGCTCCGCCCTGTTCTTCGTCTGCGATGCCCACGTCCCCGAGGACCCGGAGATCGCCTCCGGCCTGTGTCCGCCCCACTGCATGAAGGGAACCATCGAGGCGGAGGTCATCCCGGAGATCGCCGGATACGTCCCGCGGGGCCAGTACTTCGAGAAGCACGTCTACACGGGCTTCAGCAACGGCGAGTTCGAGCGGCGGCTGCGCGATCTGCATCCCGGCAAGGTGACCATCGTGGGCGTCTGCACCGATGTCTGCGTCCTCCACACCGCCGCCGACGCCTTCTTCCGCCGCTACCGGATCGAGGTGCCGGAGGACTGCGTGGCCAGCTTCAGTCCCGAGAACCACCGCTTCGGTCTCGAGCACCTGCGGCGCTTCCTGGACGCGCGGGAGCCGGCCCCCCGCCAAGACCCGGTGAGCCCCGCCGCCTGAGCCCTCCCAAGGAGACGAACCCGTGCGCCCGCGCCGCCTGCCGTCCTGGCGAAGGCTCCTGCTGGAGTACCTGGCCGTCTTCGTCGTCCTCTACAGCGTCTCCCTCTTCGCCGGCCTGATCGTCGGCCTCATCGCCGGCGTCGTCGCCATGCTGCTCCTCCGCGTGACCCGCCCCAAGCCCGGGGAGCCGCCCGCCGGACCGCCGTCCACCTAGGCGACGGCCCGGGAGCGCTCCATGCCCACGCCCCCCTTCGACCTCACGGGCCGCGTCGCCATCATCACCGGCGGCGGCACCGGCATCGGCCGGGCCACGGCCCTCGTCTTCGCCCAGTTCGGAGCGGACGTTGTCCTGGCCAGCCGCAAGCTGCCCAACCTCGAGCGCGTAGCCGCCGAGGTGCGCGCCCTGGGCCGCCGCGCGCTCCCTATCGAGACGGACGTCCACGCCGAGGCGGACGTCGGGGCGATGGCGCGCCGCGCCAAGGACGAGTTCGGCCGCATCGACATCCTCGTCAACAACGCCGGCGGGAGCTACCGGACCCCGGCCGAGGAGGTGGCGCCCGAGCTCTTCGACCGGATGGTCAGCCTCAACCTGCGGGGCCCCTACCTGTGCAGCCGCGCCGTCTATTCCATCATGCGCGACCAGGGCGGCGGCGTCATCGTCAACATCGCCTCGGGCGCGGGGACCCACGGCGCCTGGGGCGTCATGCCCTATGGGGCCGCCAAGGCCGGCCTCATCCAGATGACCAAGCTCCTCGCCGCCGAGTGGGCCAAGGACAAGATCCGCGTCAACTGCATCGCCGTCGGCGCCATCAAGACGGAGGGCTTCCTGCGCGCCATCACCCGCTTCGGCAAGGAGCCCGACGAGGTGGCCGGCAAGAACGCCATGCGGCGCGGCGGCTGGCCCGAGGAGATCGCCTACCCGGTCCTCTTCCTCGCCTGCGACGCCTCGTCCTTCATGTCGGGCGAGACCTTTGGGGTCAATGGCGGACCGCTCCTCCAATAGGGCCACCGTCCTGGCCGGCCTCGCCGTCGCGACCGCCTGCCTCGCCCTCTTTGCCGCCTGCTCAGGCGACTCGCCCGGCGCCCCCCTTCCGAGGACGGAAGGGCCAGCGCCCTCGCCGCCGGCCAGTCCCACACCGGCGGCCAGACCCGCGCCCACAGCCACGCCTTCGCCGACTCCGATTATTCCTACGCCAATGCCCACACCTTCGCCGGTCCCGCCCTCGCCGTCACCCACCCCCGCCGCGACCCTGCGCCCCATCCAGCTCGAGCCGGCCTTCCCCGGTATCCCCGCCGGCCGGCTGGGCGATCGCCCCCTCTTCCTCACCTACCCGCCCGGCGACGCCAGCCGCGCCGCCATCGTCGAGCAGGACGGCCGCATCTTCATGCTCCCCAACGACCGGGCCGCGACCGCCGTCAGCACCTTCCTCGACATCCGTCCCAAGGTGCTGCGCGAGGGGAACGAGGAGGGCCTTCTGGGCCTGGCCTTCCACCCGCGCTACGCCCAGAACGGCCTCTTCTACATCTACTACTCGGCGGGCGGGCCCAGGCGCACCGTCCTCAGCCGGTTCCGCGTGAGCCAGGACCACAACGCCGCCGACCCCTCCAGCGAATCGGTGCTCCTGGAGGTCCCGCAGCCCTTCTCCAATCACAACGGCGGCATGCTGGCGTTCGGGCCCGATGGGTATCTCTACATCGGCCTGGGTGATGGGGGCAGCCAGGGCGATCCCTCCGGCAACGGCCAGAACGTACGGACGCTGCTGGGCAAAATCCTGCGCATCGACGTGGACCGCCCGGCGCCGGGCCTCGCCTACGGCATCCCACCCGATAACCCCTTCGCCGGCCCCGGCGCGCCCCCGGGCGCCCGGACCGAGATCTGGGCCTACGGCCTCCGCAACCCCTGGCGCTTCTCCTTCGACCGAGCCACCGGCCAGCTCTGGGCCGCCGACGTTGGCCAGAACCGCCGCGAGGAGATCGACCTCATCCGCAGGGGCGGCAACTACGGCTGGAACATCATGGAGGGCTCCGCCTGCTTCCGGCCCTCCACCGCCTGCAACCAGGAGGGCCTGGAGCTTCCCGTCCTCGACTACGGCCACGAGCTGGGCTGCTCCGTCACCGGCGGCTACGTCTACCGCGGATCGCGCCTGCCGTGGCTCGTGGGCGCCTACGTCTACGCCGACTTCTGCTCCGGTCGCATGTGGGCCCTCCGCTACGAGGGCGGCCGCGTCACCGAGCAGCGGGAGATCGCCCAGACGCGCCTCGGCATCTCCTCTTTCGGCGAGGACGCCTCGGGCGAGCTCTACATCCTCGCCTTCGATGGGCGCGTCTACCTCCTCCGCGCGGCCTCCTAGAACTGGTTGCAAAAGTGTCATTCCGAGGCTCCGCGAGGAGTCTGGGGTGGGGTCCCCTTCCCAGACCCCTCGGCCGCAGACGGCCTCGGGGTGACAGTGACTCGGCCGTTTGGCGAGTTTTGCAATGGGTACTAGCGGTGGTCCCGAGCGGTCATTGATACGAAAAAGAGGGCTTCAGCGCCCCTACCTCAATAGCGGCCTCAGGAGCCACCCCGGCGTCGT
>CAZKTO010000028.1:0-34041 GCA_964555685.1 uncultured Dehalococcoidia bacterium | reverse complement strand
GGGGCAGCGCAGGGGCGGGTTTGAAACCCGCGCCTACGCGGGGGGGGGGTTAGGTTACGGGGGGGGGTCAGGTCCCCACCCGCGCCGGCTGGTCCAGGATCGCCCGCGCCTCCTTCGGCGTGGCGACCTCGCGCCCCAGCGTCCGCGCCATCTTCACCACCCGGTCCACCTGCTGGGCGTTGGAGAGCCGCTGGCCGTCCAGCACCGGGTTGTCGCCCAGGCCCGTGCGGACGTGGGCGCCCTGGGAGACGGCGAACATGCACATCTTCGAGTGGCTGGGGCCGTAGACGTAGGACATCCAGCGGTACGGGACATCGGGCGGCATCATGCGCGTGAAGTAGGTCTCGATGGCGGCCGGGCCCGGCGGCATTCCCCACTGGTGATAGTCGCTCAGGATCAGCTTGAACAGGATGGGGTTTTTGATCCAGCCCAGGCGGCGGTAGGCGATGCAGACGCGCACCTGGCCGATCTCCCGCACGCCGATGCTGTAGCGGACGCCCAGGCGGTGGCAGAGGTCGAAGAAGTACCTGGCCTCCTGGTGCGTCACGCTGCGGACGTGGTCGGCCCGGAACTGGCTCTCGCCCGCGTGCAGCTCGCCGAGGTTCTCGGCGCCCAGGTCGATGGTGGCGAAGTCGAGGCGGATGTCCTTGTGCCGTGCCAGGGCCTCGACGTGGGAGAAGCGCTCCTGGGGCGTGGGCGAGGAGCTATAGGTGGGGTAGAGGATGACGTCCTTGTTCCTGGCGCGGATGAGGCTCATGGCCTCGGTGTAGGGCTCGATGCCGGGGTGCAGGAGCGCGCCGGTCTGGGGGTCGCGGGCGTGGAAGTGGATGATGGCGGCGCCGGCCTCGGCCGCCTCCAGCGCCTCGCGGGCGCACTCCTCGGGCGTGTAGGGCACCCGCGGGTTCAGCGACTTGGGCGCCTGCTCGTTGATGGCGGCCTCAATAATCAGCTTCTCCATCTCTCACCCCCGGCCCCCTCTCCTGCGAGGAGAGGGAGGCATGACACGCGAGCTCAGACGACCTTTGCCTGGCGCAGGAGCGCGATCTCGCCTGGAGTATACCCCAGCTCGGCCAGGACCTCGTCCGTGTGCTGGCCCTGGCGCGGCGGCGGGCGCCGGAAGTTGAACCGCTGGCCGGCGAGGCGAATGGGCGTCGTGAAGAGCGTGACGAGGCCGCCCTCGGGGTGCTCCGTCTCGCCCAGAAGCCGGTGCGACGCCAGGTGCGGGTCTGCCGCCAGGTCCCCGGGGCCGTTGACCGGCCCGCCGGCGACGTTCGCCTCGACGAACAGCTTGACCCATTCGTCGCGGGTACGCTGCTTGAAGACCCGCGCCAGCTCCTGGCGCAGCGCCTCGTCGCTCTCCGAGAAGCTCAGCCGGTCGCTCTCGGCCGAGCGGAGCAGGTCGGGGCGGCCGATGGCCGTGCACAGGTTGCGCCAGAAGTGCTCCTCCAGGCAGCAGATGACCACGCGCTTGCCGTCGCGCGTCTCGTAGATGTTGTAGCGGGCCCGCGCCTGGCCCTCCCAGTCGATGCCGGCGACGCCGTTGGCCGCGGCCACCATGCGGCCGTTGCTGAAGGCCAGAGCGCCCTCGCTGGAGGCCACGTCGATGTACTGGCCGGCGCCTGTGACGTGCCGCTGGTTGAGGGAGGCCAGGATCGCCATGGCGGCGAAGAGGGGCCCGGCGGTCACGGAGAGGGAGCGCCACTGGTTGGACATGGATGGCGAGCCGTCGGGCCGGCGGGCGACGGGGAGCGCACCGGCCACCGAGTCCAGGTTGGCGCCGTGGGAGGCCATCGTGGCGTAGGGGCCGTCCTGGCCGAAGCCGCTCAGCGCGCAGTAGACGATCTCCGGCCGCCAGCCCTTCACCGTCTCGTAGTCGACGCCGAGGCGCTTGGCCACGCCCGGACGGAAGCCCTCGACGACGACGTCGGCCCGCTGGGCCAGGCGCCGGAGCGCCTCGCGGCCCTCGGGGCGCTTGAGATCGAGGGTGAGGCTGCGCTTGTTCCGGTTGAGGCCCAGGAAGGTCATGCTGACGCCCTTGGGCCCCGCGCCGATCTGGCGCTGGTAGTCGCCCTTGCCGGGGCTCTCGATCTTGACGACGTCGGCGCCCAGGTCGGCCAGGTACATGCCCACGGTGCTGCACGGGATGAGCACCGAGAGCTCGATGACGCGAATGTTGGAGAGGAGGGTGTGCACCTACCCCAGCATCCCCATCATCTGCCGCGCCTCGGCGGCGTTCGCCACGTCGCGCCCGGCCTTGTGCGCCAGATCGACAGCCAGTTCGATCTGCTGGGCGTTGGTCAGGCGCTTGCCGTTGAGCACCGGGTTATCGCCCAGGCCGGTGCGAATGTGCCCACCCATGGCCGCCGCGAGCATGTTCGTCCGCGCGTGGCTCTCCGGCGACTTGTAGGTGGTGGCGAACCAGTGGCAGAGGACGCCGGGCGGCACCATGTCCAGATACATCTGGAGCGTCCGAGCGTCCGGCGGCGGGCCCTGCGTATCGTTCTCGGACATGAAGATCTTGACGACCCACGGCTGGGGCACCAGGCCCATCTGGGCGTAGGCCTGGATGTGGCGCATGTGGCCAACGTCGCGGACGCCCAGGCTGTAGAAGACGCCGTGGGCCTTGAGGGTCCGCATGAAGTAGACCAGCTCCTCGTGGGTGTTGACGTAGGCGCCGCCGCGGAGATCGCCGCTCTTAGGGTCGACCGATCCGATGTTGGTGGCCCCCACGTCCAGCGTCGCCAGCTCGAGCCGTACGGACGGGTCGTCGGCCAGCTTCACCACGTGGCCGATGCGCTCCTCCTTGGGGATGCCGCTGCGGTAGGTGGGGTAGAGGATGGCATCGCACTCCTTGCGGATGAGCTTGATGGCCTGGGCGTAGGTCTCGGCGCTGGACCAGAGCTGGGCGCCGCTCTTCGAGTCCCGGGCGTGGAAGTGGACGATGGCGGCGCCGGCCTTGGCGCAGGCGACGGCGTCGCGCGCCACCTCCTCGGGCCCGTAGGGGACGTTGGGGTTCTGGGCCTTGTCGGCGACCTCGTTGATGGCGGCCTCGATGATGAGCTTGTGCATTGGGACCTCACCCCCAGCCCCCTCTCCTGCAAGGAGAGGGGGAGGTTAAACCTGCATCCCGCATATCAAGATCGATCAATCCATACGGCTTCGTAGCGCCAGCCATTCGCGAAAGAATGGGGCACGGTATAGTTCTTGACGTTCGCTCGGAGCACCCACGGATTCGTGTTCCACCCCAAGATAATGTCGTAGGCCTGGTCGTATATCCGTAGCAGGATATCCGCGACCAGCTTGGCGCGTCGAGCGGGGTCTATGGCGCTTTCCTGCTCCTGGTACCACTGATCCACCGAGGGGTCCGACCAGCCGCTGAAATTCCTCGGCCCGTCGCTGGTCCAGAAGGTGCCGACGGTGTTGGAAGGGTCGTCGATGGCGAAAGCATTCCCCAGATAGAGAGTTTGAAAGTTCCCCTTGAGACCGACCTGGCGGCGTCGGTTGTGAATAGCGGTCTCCTCGGCTTTGATACTCAGGTCGACGTTCAGGTCACGGTACAGGTCGACCACAACAACGGCTTCTGTCGGAAAGACCCCGACGTTGATGACGGCTATCTCGGCCTTGAGCTTGTTTTGTGGCCCGAAACCTGCCTTTGCGAGTAGTTCCCTAGCCGCCGCCAGGTCTTGAGTGTGCCGGTTCGGGTCCATCCCAGGTAGCCGCAGTTGCTCAGCGAGCGGCGGAGCCCATTTGCCTCCCATCTCCGGCGAAGTGTTTGCCAGGCCACTAGCGAACCCAAGACCCTGGAAGGCAGCGTCGATAAACTTCTGCCGGTCGGCCCCGTACTGTAACGCCCTGCGGACGTTCACGTCCGTAAAGGGAAGGCCAGTCTCATTCTTTAACATCAAAGTTCTCCAGCCTGTAGGGGGTAGCAGTCCGGTCTGAAGTCCTTGGACCGTACTTTTCAACGTCTCTACCTTCCCTATCAGGTTTGCGGCATCGAGCGGATCGTAGGTGTCGAGCTGCCCCGTACGAAACGCGGCAAGATGTGTAGAGGAGTCAGGAATGATGAAGAAGCGAACGGCATTCAAGAAGGGAATTGCCTCGCCTTGAGGGCTCTGGCGGGAAAAGTTCGGATTTCTGGTCTGGGTGATTGACACTCCTGGCTCCCACTTTTCCCAGACGAAAGCACCGGTTCCCACGACCTTGCCACGTTCCAACTCCGCGTCGGGAACATGGGGGGCATAGTTCACGAATCGGGGATTCACCATGTTGCCCAAGAAGGAGTTGCTGGGTTGCTTCAGTATGATCTTGAGAGTGGTGCTGTCTATCACTTCGACCGCTTGTGCTGCCCCAAACGAGCCCCTGAGGTAGCTGACAAAACCACCGGTACCGAAAAACACGCGATCAAGATTGAACTTGATATCGCTGGCAGTCAGCGGCGCTCTATCGTGCCATGTGACGCCCTTAACCAGCCTGAAAATCAGCTCCGTGCCTCCCGTGCCCACAGACCAACTCTCCGCGAGGTCGCCGATGGCGTCACTTCCCGGGTAGTTGGTCTGTATAAGGGTGCTCAAAACAGGGAGAAATGCAGGGACGCTTATGCTGGATGCTCTCAGGCTGTTCCACGGGCTGGGGTCGCTTCCGAGTCGAGCCCGAAGAACGCCCCCTTTGACGATGGAGGCAGGTGCTTTCGTAGGCGTGGGTGCCGCGACTGTGGGCGTGGGCGTCAACGTTGGAGTAGGTGTGACCGGAGGCGCAGTCGTGGGCGATGGTGGCCTAGGGGATGGCGTGCCTGCCTCCGTCGGTGTCGGGCGTGGTGCCTGCGTTGGCGTGGGTGACACTTCCGCCCCGCCACAGGAGGTCACCACGAGCACCATGATGACCATGGCCCCTACGGGCGAACAAATCCTTATCGCTCGACCCATAACCCATCCCTCCTACCCTGGTCAAGCAAATGCGTGCTGCCCGAGGTCTACTACTGTTAGCTGCGGCGATTATACAACGCTCTGTCCCTCATATGCCCTTAGAACCGGAGGCGCATAGCCCATTTGCCGGCCTGATTCGCCACTGCCACTCACGTCGATCTGGGAAATGCGGGCTAAAGATTCCGGGGGACACCCTCGGTCTCCCCGGCCCCGACCCGTCGCGGCGCCTTCCCCGGTCGCACAGGCGGGCGCGACCGGAGCCGGTGGCATCGTAGCGCAGGGGGAACTGGGCGCGGGGCGGTTGTCCACGACCGGTGGCTGAGGCCACCATGCGTCCACGGAGGGCGCGTGCCGAGCGGAGGATGCACTCTTGCTGGGGGTTCGAACGTCCTATCTCGGGCGGCCGCCAGGTCGAATCTGGACAACCGCCTGCGTGCTCGGCATAATGCACCAAACGCCAGTCCACTCCTCCGACCCGAAAGGAGCGCCATGAGCGAGATCGCCGAGAAGGACATCATCCTGTACGAGAAGCCCGAGCCCGGCATCGCGGTCATCATCCTGAACCGCGTCAAGAGCCGCAACGCCCAGCACGAGCCGCTGCTCCGCGAGCTGGACGCCGCCTACCGCCGCGCGGAAGGGGACGAGCAGGTCAAGGTCATCGTGCTGCGGGCCAACGGCCCCCACTTCTCCTCGGGCCACGACCTGGGCACGCCCGAGTCCCGCGCCTACCGCGAAAAGCACCCCATCAAGCCCGGCGTCGAGGGGCGCTACCAGTGGGAGTCCGAAGCCTACCTGGGCCTCACCCGCCGCTGGCGCGACATCCCCAAGCCCACCATCGCCGCCGTCCAGGGCTACACCATCGCCGGCGGCCTCATGCTCTGCTGGCCCTGCGACATCATCATCGCGGCGGACAACGCCAAGTTCAGCGACCCCGTGGTCCGCATGGGCATCGGCGGCGTCGAGTACTTCGCCCACCCGTGGGAGTTCGGCGCCCGCAAGGCCAAGGAGCTCCTCTTCACCGGCCAGTTCATCGACGCGAACGAGGCGCACCGCCTGGGTATGGTCAACAAGGTCGTGCCCCTGGACAAGCTGTATGACGAGGCGATGGTCATGGCGAAGCAGATCGCCGAGATGCCGGCCTTCGCCCTGGCCGCCGCCAAGCGGGCCGTGAACCAGACCCTGGACGCCATGGGCCAGTGGAACGCTATGCAGGCGGTCTTCACCATGCACCAGTTGGCCCACGCCAACGCCGAGCTCTCGACGGGCAGCTCGGTGATGGGGATGAGCGCCGAGAAGATGAAGGCGGCCAGCGGCGTCGGCGGCTAGGCAGAGTCCTTTGGTTGTGCTGGGAACCCTTTCTTGACAGGAAGGTGTTCCCAGACTCTCCCAAAGAACCTTAGGCGTGGAGTGGCGAGGGGGGTGGGCTCCGGGGAGCCCACCCCCCTCGCCACTCCACCTCTAAAGTTTTCTGGAAGGGGCTCCGGTGTACGATTTCCTACGGTCTGCTGTACCGCGTGGGCGAAGAGTGGCTTATAGCAGTCCCTGGGCTCGATGCCGATAAGCGCGTCCCCCGCAATGGTGGCTCTCACCAAGAGGTCCTGCAAGAGCGCTTCCCGCTGGCGGTCGCTGGCCCCGGGATGTGTCCACAGTCTCGTGAGGTCGCCCAGCTTCGAACATTGGCGGCACGGCGGGGGCTCTCCATCGTCGCCGTGTACCGCGTTGAGGAATCGGCCTGGAAGGGCGCGCACATCAAGGCGCTGTCCCAGGTCTATGATCATGCTCGCGCCGGCAAGTTCAAGGTGCTCCTGGTCTGGGCGCTGGACCGGCTGAGCCGTGAGGGGCCGCTAGCAACACTGCAAATCGTAGACCGCCTGGGGCGTAGCGGCGTTCATGTCATCAGCCTCCAGGAGCCGTGGACTGAGGCGGCCGGCGAGCTCAGGGACCTCCTGCTCGCAATCGTTGGCTGGGTGGCAAGGTACGAGTCTACCCGGCGAAGCGAACGGACTAAGGCGGGCTTGGCGCGGGCCACGGCTCACGGGAAACGGCTGGGGAGGCTGCCGGGGGCGAAGGACAAGAGGCGGCGGCGCCGGGGCGGGCGGGCCACGCCTGGCGCCGCACGCGCCCAGCGGCGGGAGTTCCTCCGGCTCTTGGTGGATGAGGTCATCTACGCTGAAGGCTAGGTGACGATCAGGACGATCATACCTGTTGAGGGTGAGGGTCAATTGCGTCCTATAGCCCAATGGCCGCATCGGGTGGAGCTTCCGCACTGACGAGGAGGAGTTTTACCAGGTGGAGGCGCTGCCCGCCGATCTGGGCGGGCTGGAGGCTGCTCTCCTTCGCTGGAACCAGGTCTACGAGACCGTCCGGCCGCACCAAGCCCTGGGCTACAAGACCCCCGAGCAGTTCTATCAAGGCTGGTAAGCCGAGCACTCTCCAGGAAAGGATGTATTGTCCGATATCTCCTGACCCAGTACCGACTCTACTCCGTCGGTTATAATTGGGCCTCTTGATACATACGTGTCTGAATGAGCCTGGCCCAATTTCCGGAGGCGTCCTGATGCAGCAGCATGCCCTCTCAGCCGATTCTCACGTCACGGAGCCGCCGGAGCTGTGGAGCAAGTACATCGACCCAAAGTTCCGTGACCGCGCGCCGCGGCTGGAGCGGCGGCCGGACACCGACGCGCTGATCGTTGAAGGGCTGCCACCGCTGCTGATCGCGGCGTTCGGGGCAAACGCGGGCCGGCCGAGCGACATGGTGCGGCAGGAAGGCCGGTTCGACGTGGACGTGCCTCGCGCCGGGTGGGACGCGGCGGTGCGCGTCGCGGAGACGCTGAAGGATGGGGTCGCCGGCGAGGTGTTGTACCCCAGCGTAGGACTGCGGCTGTTTTCGCTGAACGACATCGATTACAAGTACGCGCTGTTTCGGGCCTACAACCGCTGGCTGGCGGACTTCTGCGCGACGCATCCCAAGCAGCTCAAAGGCGCGGGCATGGTGGCGCTGGACGACATCGCGCGCGGCGTGGATGAGTTGCACTTCATTCGCAAACTGGGTCTCGCCGGGGCCATGATTTCGATCAACCCTGGGCCCGACCGGCCGTACAGCGACCCGGCGTACCAGCCGTTCTGGGCTGCCGCCCAGGACCTGGCGCTGCCGTTGAGCCTGCACACGCACTCGGAGCGCTACCCGCGCCAGGACTTCAGCCGCACGATGCTGGAGCGGACCACGAACGACATGATGGTGCGGCAGGCGATCGCCGCGATGGTGCTCGGGGGCGTGTTCGAGAAGTTTCCGGGGGTGAAGGCGCTCTCGGTGGAAAACGACGCGGGATGGGCGCCGTACTTCCTGAGCCGCATGGACTATACGTTCGGGCGCCACATGGCCGTGCACGGCTGGAAGCTCGATCTCAAACGGATGCCGTCGTCATACGTGCGCTCGAACTGCTACTTCACGTTCCAGTTCGACAAGTCGTGGGTGCCCGCACGGCACCTGATCGGCGTCGAGCAGATCATGTGGGCATCGGACTACCCGCACACGGACAGCACGTGGCCGAACTCTCAGAAAGTCATCGCCGGCATCTTCGAGGACGTGCCGGACGAGGAGCGGGGCAAGATCATTCACGACAACGCACAGAAGCTCTACGGGTTCTAGGGAGCAATCGCGGATGGCCGAGCGCACGCGGGCATCCTGTTCGTCCTGCTGAGCTGCCAGAATCCAGCAGAGGAACCGGCCTGGGACCGGTGGTACGACGACGGTCACATACCAGACGTCACCGGCCTGGGCTTTTTCCCCAAGGGAACGCGCTTCCGTAAAGTGAGCGGCGGCACCCCCGGCGACGCGCGATCGCTGACGGTCTACGAGACGAGGCGGCTCGACCCGCAGAAGGCGTACGACGACCAGACTCTGGTGTTCTCAACCATCGCCGAAGCCAGGCGCACGAACCATCCACGCACGACATTTTGCTATCGAGGCGTGTTCAAGCGCGAGGCCACGATAGGCAATAGCCGCCGCAATAAGACGCGCATCGTGCAGGTGGCCCTTTCCAACTGCCGAGACCCGGAGCTCGAGGCAGAGTTCATCGGCTGGTACGAGCGGAGGCACATCCCTGAAGTGCTGGCAACGGGAGCCTTCTCTTCAGCGAGCCGCTATGTGGCGACGAAGCCGGAGCCGAACGGGCCGCAGCATCTGGTGATCTACGAGGGCGACTGGGCCGAGCCGAGCAAAGTGCAGGGGGCATTGGCGGGGATCAAGGGCAAGACGACTCCGCCGCCAGCCACACTGCAACTGCTGCACGCGGCGATGTTCCAGCGCGCCGGGACATAGGAGGGCGGCATGTCCACCAGTCATCTCGGCGCGGCGGCAGGATATGTGCGCGTCAAGGAGAAGACGGCGCGCGGCCTGATTGAAGGCGCCACAGACCTGCACGCCCACTTTGCGCCGGACAGCCACCGCGAGCGCAGCGTGAACGCCGCCGAGCTGATGCAGACCGCCAGCGACTTGAAGCTGCGCGGCATTGCGCTCAAGAGCAAGTCGTACCCCAGCTATCCGCTCGCGGAGATCGGCAAGCAGCAGCACCCGCAGAGCGGGGCAGCCACGAGGCTGCCCCACTCGAACACCGTCATGCCCTGCAAAAGGTCCAGGCCACGTTCGCGGTGTTTCGACATTCCTGACCCGCCCTCCGATCAGGCCCGTGCCGCGGCCGCGTTCACTTGTCGAGCCACACGCGCTCCCACTGGTGGAAGTAGCCCTCTCCAGGCAGCTTGAACCCCTTATACCCCTTCACCCAACGCTGCCAGGCGTGGGCCCACGGGTCGTCTCCGAGAATTACGTACCAGACGCGGTCGACCAGGATGTCTTTCTCCAAGGCGCGGCTGAGTTGAGCCTGTTTGACGGGATCGAACGCGGCGTCTATTGCGTCCAACTGCATGTCCACGGCGGGATCTCCCCACCGTCCGTAGTTGTTGGAGGAACCGCTCCGGATGATCCTGGCGTACTCCAGGATTGGGTCGACCCCCAACGAGCCGGTGACACCGAAGTACACGTTGAACAGACGCTCCGTCTGGATCTTGGCGGTCGTGGGTCCGTCCACCAGGTTTAGGCTCCACTCCAATCCCAGGTTCTCCTGCAGGACTCGTATAGCCACCTCTCCTACCGTGCTGAACGTGTTGCGCAGCGGCACCGTCACCTTGAGATCAGCTGGCGTCAGGTTAGCTTCTCGGATGAGCCTCTTGGCCTCCTCGATGTCCCGCTGCCGTCTGCTCGGGCTGTGCCCAGGCCAGGTCTTGATCTCTTCGAGCGGCACAGCGTGCGGGGTCCCCGGCGTGGAGAGGCCTCGGAACGGCTCTCCCAGCCCCTCATTCCGAACGTCGTTCCATGCCTGACGATCAAACGCCAGACTCAGGGCTTTCCGAACGCGTACGTCCGTCCACGGGCTAGCGCTGGCGTTGAACGTCATGAAATGCCAGATGCCGTGCGTGACGATGGCCGTAGACCCTGGCACATCCTGGACCACGGCCTTTTCCCTCCCCTGCAAGGGGCTTCGGCTGTTCGGATTCGTGAGGTCGAGCCGTCCAGTCCGGTAACTTGAGTACTCCGCGTTGGCGTCCGCGATGAGGAAGATTTCGATACCGTCCAGGTATGGCAGTGCCTGCCTGTTGGCGTCTTTCTTGAAGTAGTCTGGGTTTCTCACCAGCGTCGCCCCGACCCCGGCCTTCCACTCCTTGAACTTGTAGGGGCCGCTGCCGATCACGACATCGGGAATCTTCTTCGCGTAGTCAGCGAGGTTTACATGCTTCGGATAAATGTTGACGTTCAGGGCGCCGAGGGCGGACAGGGTGGATATGCTGGGGGCCTTCATGCTAAGCTGCACCGTGAAATCATCCACCCTCTCAATCTTGTCCACCGCGGCCAGAAGGGAGCTCCACGGGCTCCTCAGCTCGGGAGACTTGATCCGGCTCAGGCTGAATACGACGTCGTCCGACGTCACAGGCCTCCCGTCATGCCACTTGGCGTTCCGGACCAACTGGAACGTGATGGTCTTGCCGTCCGGGCTGACGGTCCACCGCTCGGCAAGGTCAGGCCGGATGCCTTCATCGGCCGATACGGCCACCAGCCAGTTCAACACACCGGACATGATGTGGAAGTTGGTCGCCTCCGAACTTCTGTGAAGGTCCAAGTGTGTGGCGTCCAGCGTTGAAGCGTACCGTAGAACGCCGCCATACTTTGGTGGCGGGGTAGGGGTAGGGATCGGCACCGGAGTTGGACTCGGCACCGGGGTCGCGGTGGGTGCAGGCGCTTGCGTCGCCGGAGCCGTAGAAGTCGCTTCCTCGCCGCCGCCACAGGCGGCAATCACCATAGCAACAATCGCCAGCACGGCAGCCGCGGCGCCGGCGCGCGCGAGCATGAGGCTTTTCGAAAGCATGTATTTGACCTCCTGGCCCAAGCCGACTCTTCATACATTCATGTATGTATGATGCTTCCTACCACCGACGCTTTCCCATGTCAAGGGACGCAACAAAGCGACGGACCGCTTTGACGCCTCCCTCGACCGGTCGTATGATGCCCGTGCTGACGAAGGATGGTGCTCTTGTTGAACCAGTTCACACTGCCGGGTCTCAAGGACAAGGTGGCGATCGTGACCGGTGCCGGCCAGGGGATCGGCCGGGCATGCGCCCTGGCATTGGCGCAAGGCGGCTGCCACGTGGCATGCGCGGAGATTGTGGAGGCGACGTGCGACGACACCGCGAACGAGGTGCGGAAACTCGGCCGCTCTGCGGCCGCGTTGACGACAGACGTGACCAGCGTCGAGCAGATCAAGCGGATGGTGCGGCAGACGCAGCGTGAGTTAGGGCCTATCGACGTGCTGGTGAACGTCGTCGGCGGGCCGGCGGGCTACGACTACACCTGGGCGGTCGAGGTGGACGAGCGCCAGTGGCAAGCCATCATGGACGTGTCGCTCAAGGCCACGTTCTTCTGCAGCACGGCGGTGGCCAGAACCATGGTCCGGCGCGGCACCGGCGGCAGTATTATTCACATTGGGTCGATGGCAGGAATCCACGCCTCAGTTCGAAGCCTCGCGTATGGCGCGGCGAAAGCAGGCGTGATGCACCTGACCAAGAGCATGGCGGTGGAATGGGGACGCCACGGAATCCGCGTCAACACGGTGGCGCCTGGCACCATCGTGACGGGGCGCATCGGGGCGCGGCGCACAGCCGGAGAGCAAGCCAAGCGGATCGCGCTGCTCTCGGACTCGGTGCCACTGGGAAAACTGGGGCAGCCGGAGGACATCGCCGGCGCCGTGGTGTGGCTCGCCTCCGACCTGGCCAGCTTCGTCACTGGACAGACGATCGTGGTAGACGGGGGTGTGACCGCCAATAGCCCGAAGCCACATTCGGGGATGACCACAAACCTGCCGCCGAAGATGCCGTCACTGGGGCCGGAAAGCGAGGGGTAGCGAGGAGAACCTCGCGGCTACGCCGGGGCTCGCCCGTGCATCCTCGCGAATTCGGCAACCCGGCGGCTGGCTTCCCGCGTCAGCTCCTGGACGACCTCACGCGGTGCACCCAACAGATCGCGGAGAACGTCCTCGTTGTGTTCACCCAAACACGGCGCCGGCCTGCGTTCGCCGGCCTCATCGGCCCGCAGATGGTATGGCAGACCCATATGCGTCCTCCGCCCCGTCTCCGGGTGGTCCACAGTGCAGAAGAAGCCGCGCGATTGCATATGCGGGTCGTTTACCAGGTCGGCGACGTTTGCCATAAGCCCCGCGGGAATACCCACCTCCTGCAGTGCAGTCGTGAGGGCGTGCGGCTCGTGGCCAAGCGTCCAGGCGTTGATGTGCTGGTCCAGCTCGTCCTGGTAGCGCAGACGGCCCGCCATAGTCCGGAAGCGGGAATCGCGCGCCCAGGCCGGGCTGCCCATAAGCCCTATGAGTGCCCCCCATTGCGTGTCAGTCTCGAGGGCCATGGCTACCCACCGTCCTTCGCCCGTCGGGTATACGCCTTGTAACGCCGTTGAGGAACGGTTCCCCTGCCTCGGCGGGACCCGGCCATTCGTGAAGTATTCCATGAACGAGATGCCCATCAATGCCATGAGCGCTTCTGCCATCGAAAGGTCCACGTGCTGGCCCCTGCCAGTGCGGTCGCGGTGATGCAGCGCCACCATCACGGCGAAGGCGATCGCGGTGCCGGCGACGAAGTCGGTCCAGTTACCACCGAGCGGCGTAGGCGGCTCATCGGGATTGCCGTTAAGATCGATGAGCCCAGTGAACCCATGGATCGTGTTCATATAGGCGCGAAACTTGCGCAGCGGCCCTTCCTGGCCGAAACCTGAGCAGGACACCATGACCACGTCGGGGCGGACCTTCCTCAGGTCTTCGTATCCCAGGCCGAAGCCGGGCATCACGCCAACGCTCATGTTCTCCACCACCACGTCGCTCACCGCGACGATGGCCTTAGCCAGTTCCCGGTCGCGCGCACGCGGCATCTCCAGCGTGACGCTCTTCTTGCCGGTATTCATCATGGCGAACTGACCGCTGCGATTTAGGCCGGGGACACCATCGGCGAAGGGTACGTGGTCGCGATTGTTGTCCAGCCGCTGAATGCCTTCGATCTTGATGACCTCAGCGCCGAGCTGGGCTAGGTGGAAGGTGCCGTACGGACCCGAGTGCACCCACGAGAAGTCGGCGACTCGAATCCCGGACAGCGGCAAGCGTCGCGGACGGCGAGATGTGGCGGCGGTAGTCATCGTTTAAATAGCCCCTATCTTCCGCAAGCGCGTTAATTCCCGGGGCGGCAGGCCCAACTCGTCGCCGAGCACTTCCCGATTATGCTGGCCGAGCGTTGGAGCCGGTCTCCCAGGCCATAACGGCTCACCAAATGCGACAGGAGAGCCAGGATAACGAAGCGTGCCGGCAACAGGATGTTCGAGCGATTCGAAGAAGCGGCGCTGCAAGAACTGGGGATGGCTGGCCGCATTGGCAACCGTGTTCACGGGAGCGGCGGGTATGCCCTTGGCCTGGCAGCGCTCGTACAGGTCTTGCGTCCGGAACCTTCGCGTCGCCTCGCCCAGCAGCGGCGAGAGGGCTTCCCAGTGGTCGCACAGCGTGCGCGGGTTCTGGAACAACGGCTCGCCCGCCCATTCAGGATCGCCAAGGACCGCCATCAGGTCTTTCCAGTGAAACTCCGGGCGCAGCAGAAAGGCGACATGACCATCCGCTGTGGGCTGCTGCGTGTTGAGGGTCGTCGGGCTGGCGTAGCCGACGCGGCGCACCGGCACCTGACCGGCGAAGGTGTACGCGGCTACGTCGTGCCGCAGGTTTGTGGTCTGACATTCTTGAAGCGACACGTCTACGTGCTGCCCGCCGCCGTTGACCCTGCGGCTGCGTAGCGCGGCAAGGGTGGCGACTGCCGCGTTGAGACCGCCATAGAACGACGGGACACAGGCTGGGATGTTTAGCGAAGGCAGGCGGTCGGGATCGCCGCCAGCCTGGGCGTTGGGGTACGTCACGCCGCCGGCGTGGGCGATGACCAAGTCGTTCGCCAAGTAGTCCTTGTGCGGCCCATAGGCGCCGAACGGCGTTATGGTGACCACAATCAAGCGGGGAAACCGCTTGCAGAGCGCGGCCGGTTGGAAACCGCGATGTCGGGCGAGTCGGGGCGGTATATCCGTCAGGAACACGTCCGCGCATTCGAGCAGGCGCAGCAGTAGCGCCCGGCCGCCGGCGTGGTCAAGATTGAGGGTCACCCCGCGCTTGCTGGTGTTCACGTAAAGGAAGAGGCCACTCTTTTCAGGATGAGGGACATCGCCGGGAAAGGGCCCGGCGCGCCGGGCGGCATCGCCCTTCGGCGGCTCGACCTTGATGACGTCTGCGCCGAGGTCGGCCAGGAGCTTCGCGCAGAAGGGCGCGGCGATTCCCTGGCCCGCATCCACGATCCGCAAATCAGAGAGACCGGCCATGTGTTAGACGTCCCTCGGCAGACCGAGTAGGCGCTGAGCGATGATGTTGCGCTGGATTTCCATGGTGCCGCCGCCGATTTGCTGAACGCGGCAGTTCAGGTAGAGATCGGCCAGGAGGCCGCCCATTGGGGCCCACGCGCCAGCATCGCCCGATCCGCGGAGGAGCGACGGCATGCCGACCATTTCCATCGCCTGATGCGCCAGCCGCTCGTGGGCCTCCGCGTTCCAGACCTTCTGTACGGAGGCAAAGCCCGTCGCGTTCTGCTTAGTCTCCTGCATCCAGACGACTCTGTAGGAGAGCAGCCAGCCCACCAGCAGGTCGCGATAGATATCGGCGAGGCGAGCGCGGACGTAGGGGGACTTGATACGCGGCTGCGTCCCATCTCGCGTCGTACTCAAATATTCCACAAGCCGAAGGAGCGCTTGGCGGCGGGTGACCGGCATGTGCATCGCCGACCGCTCAAGATCGATCACATTCATCAGCGCGTACCAGCCGTTGTTGACGGCGCCCAGCAGGTGCGAGCGCGGCACGCGCACGTTGTCCAGCATCACAGCGTTCTTGCGCCATCCGGCGACGGTAGGCATGGGATGAATGGTGACACCGGGGCTCTTGAGGTCGACCAGCAAGATGCTGATGCCCTTGTGCTTCGGCGCGTGCTTGTCCGTCCGCACCAGGGTGAACAGATGCGTTGCAATGTCCGCCGAGTTGAAGATTTTCTGGCCGTTCACGACGAAGTCGTCGCCGTCTGGCTCCGCCGTCGTTGCCACCGCGGCGAGGTCGGAGCCGCAGCCAGGCTCGGTGAACCCCTGTGTCGAGCGCATGGTGCCGTCGAGAATGCGCGGCAGGAACATCTCGCGCTGCGGTTCCGTGCCGAGGCGGAGGATCGCGTGGGCCGCAAAGTGGACGGTCGCGCCGAAGGCGCTGATGACGCCGTGCGGCACGCCGGCGGCGACCGCCTCTTCGGTGAAGATGGCGATCTCCAGATAGCCGCGCTCCATGCCGCCGTACTCTTTGAAGATCGAGAGCGCGGTGTAGCCACCGTCAGCCAGCGCCTTGTAGAGATCCTCGGACCAGTCCACGTTGTCGTACTGAACACGCCGCCGCAAGTCGGGGGTGACCACCTTGCGGAAGAAGGCGCGCACCTCCTGCCGCCAGACCCCCTGTTTCGATGTCAACGTGAACTCCATGAACAGACCTCACCTCAGGAGCGTCAGCGCCGCCTCGCGGCTGGCGGGGTCTTCCAACTCGGCAGCGATCCGTTCCTGCAGCGCCTCGACTGGGCCTATCAGCAGTTCCAGGGCTTTGGCCCGGCGGAAGTACATCGAGACCGGGCTCTCGTCCATCACGCCGATGCCGCCGAAGACCTGGACCGCTTCGGTGGCAGCCTGGCGATAGGCCTTCGCCGCCTGGAGCTGCGCTGCCGCGATGGGAGCGTCCGACGGCTTTCCTTGGCTCAACAGCGTCGCGCCGTAGTAGACAATGGCGCGCGCGCCTTCGACCGCAAGCTTCATGTTGGCGAGCTTATGTTGCAGGGCCTGGAAGGCGCCGATCGGGCGACCGAAGGCGACGCGGTGCTTCGCATAGTCCACCGCTATCTCCAGCGCGGCCTCCGCGCCGCCGAGCATCTCCGCCGCCAGCATCAAGCGGCAACGCAGCATGAGCGTCTGCCATTCGAGCAGCATGTGCTGCCTGCGAGCGAGCACCAGGGCTGGCGCGTCGCGAAACTCCACGGTAGTCAGGCCCACGCCACCGATGCACGGCACTGAAGTGGCATGCAGTCCCGCGCTCTTCGCTTCGACAAGGCACAAGATAGGCTCAGTGTCGGCAGCGGCGACGACCAGCAAGGCATCGGCGCAATGCCCCAAAACGACAGCTTGGTGTACGCCGTGGAGCGTGCAACTGTTGCCCGAGACGCGGGCTTCGATTCCATGGGCACCAGCATGCTCGTTCCACACCCAGGTGGCAGTCCACTCACCGGACGCGAGTCTTGCCAGGAGGTCCCGTTGCTGCGGCATCCCCCACTTGAGGAGGGCCTGGGTCGCCACCACAGCCGACGGGAAGTGCGCCGTCACACTTAGGGCGCGCCCCATCTCCTCGTACAGGAGCGCTTGGGTGACCCAATCGCCGCCCGCGCCGCCCATCTCCTGAGGCATTCCTATCGCAAGCCACCCCAGCGACGCCATCTTCCGGTATAGGGGGGCGTCATAGCCGAGCGGGCTCCGCTCTGCCTCGCGCACGCCGTCCAGCGAACATTCCCGTTTCAGGAAATCGCGCACCGTGCGCTGAAACTGTCTGTGTTCCTCGGTCGGGGCAAAGTCGAGCATGGGAGTCAGATCCTAGCCGTTCTCCTCCGGCAAGCTCAGGACGAACGGCTGAGTTTCAGTCGTGCTGATGGCGGCGCGGGTACTTGGAGTGCATGTCCTTGCCCACGTTGATGAAACCTTGAGTACTGACCTTGTCCTCCATCTTCTGACCCGCGTCCGACTTGAGGGCCATTGTTTGGAAGTTCGCCGAGGCCGGCTCGGAATAGCGGTAGCCCAGCCGTTCCCAGAGGGCGTTCATGGCCGCCTTCTTAAACATCAGATGCGTCAGCGGCGCCACAGCGATCTGCTCCGCGAGCTCGCGCACTTCCTCGTCCAACTCGCCGGCTGGCACAGCGAGGTTCGCCCATCCCCACTCGACCGCTTCCTTCCCGGTTATACGCCATCCCGGCAGGAACTCCAGCCACTTGGCGCGGCGCAGGCCTAGGGACCATACGTACCGGTCGGCGATGACGCCTGCACCCATCGTGATCTTGGCATTGCCCAACTTCGCGTCCTCAGCGACGACGACGAGATCGCAGGCGCTGATCAGAAGCGTGGCGGTGCCGAGGCAATAGCCGTGCACCTGAGCAATGACGGGCTTGTGCAGGTCCCAGATTCGCCAGTGGACCCGTTGCTTCATCTGAATGCGCCGGAAGTCGTAGGCCGTGTCGCCTGGGTGGAGCTCCTCACCGGAGCCGACGGGCCCCAGATCCTTGACATCGTTGCCGGCGGAGAAGGCCCGTCCGGCACCCTTGATGATCACCACGCTAATAGCATCGTCCTCGTCGATCTGGTCCAGCGCAGCCATGATCTCTTCGCGCATCTGCCAGTTGATAGCGTTCAAGCGGTCGGGCCGGTTCAGCGTGATCGTCGCGACCTTGCCCTGCTGGTCGACGAGAATCGTCTCGTACATTGTCCACCTCAGTTGCCCTTCGCTCCTCGGGAGGCCATCATTGTACAGGCGGTTTCTATCGAGATGCGCCCCTGACGCAGTGCCGGTGCAGTGGTAGCACTCCTTTCATACACGAATGTATCAAAGCCCGCTTATAGGGTATACGATGCGAGGGAACATGCAACATCTCCTTCTTCGCTCCGCCGACTCTCATGTAATCGAGCCGCCCGACCTCTGGAGCAGCCGCATCGAACGGAAGTACCGCCACCGAGCGCCGCGCCTAGTGTCTTCGGAAACGGGAGACTGGTGGTTCGTGGACGGCCTTCGCACCATGTCGGTGACCGGAGGCACGGAGATCGGGGTGCGGTTCGAGCAGCCCGAGAAGTTGCGGCGAGAGTCCCGCTTTGCCGAGGTGGTCAAGGGCGCATACGACACCGCCGCCCGGCTGAAGGACATGGAGCAGGACGGGGTGGCAGGGGAGGTGGTCTACCCCACACTCGCGCTCAACATGTGGCGCCATCCAGATAGCGAGCTCCTTACCGCCCTCTTCCGCTGTTACACCGACTGGGTCGCCGAATTCTCTCGGGACTCCAAAGGGCTCGTTCGCGCAGCCGCTCCAATCAACCTGGACGATATTGACGAGGGTGTGCGTTCCATGGAGCATGCAGCCCGTCATGGAGCGGCGGCGGCGATGATCAGCGTCTTCCCGCCGGAGGAGCGGTGGTACGGGCACCCGATGTACGACCGCGTGTGGGCTGCCGCCCAAGACCTGGACCTGGCTATCAGTCTTCACGTAGGCACCAATCGGACGCTGCCGCCGGCGCCGATGAAGGACCGCACCGGTCCTTTCCTTTTCCCGACACCTGGGCTGCAGGTCACCGTCGCGCACTGGGTCCAGGTGAGCCTGGCGGACATGATTTTCAGCGGGGTCTTCCAGCGCTACCCGGCGCTGCGCGTTGTCTCCGTAGAGCACGATGTCGCGTGGGCGCCACACTTCCTCACAACGATGGACTACATTTACACCCAAAAGCCGCGGCGGCCCGAATGGACGCGCTTCAAGAATGAGGCGATTCCCAGCGACTTCTTCCACCGGAACGTGTTCATCACCTTCCAAGAAGACACCGTGGGCACCCGGCTGAGAGACGTCATCGGGGTTGAGAACCTGATGTGGGGGTCGGACTACCCACACCCGGAGAGCACCTTCCCGCGGACGCGACAGGTGTTGGCGCGGGTCTTCGCCGGTGTACCTGAGGCCGAGGTGGAGAAGATCGTGTACGGCAACGTTAGCCGCGTGTTCCGGTTCCCTTAGGACGATACCTGGCGAGGCGGGTCGCCCTGCCCCCTCGGGCGTTTCGGACGTTCCGCGCCGGTCTCGTCCATGCCCACTAACTCGAACACCATCTCCCGCTGTTGCAGCATGACCTCAGGGCCAACGCCTGGCAGCCCCGTGGCCTTCAGCGCAGCATAGTTGTCCCAAAGCGCACCCGTCGCCGTGGTGATCGGGGCGAGGGCATAGGCCACGATCTGGACGCCGAGGCGAGTGTATTCCTGCGTGGAGATCGGGTGCTTGCCGGCCCAGGCTAACAGCGGGATGCCAGGCGCCGCCTGGCGCAGCCACGCCAGGTCTTCTCTGGACGTCATCCCCTTCACCGCGAAGGCACTGGCCCCTGCAGCAGCCGCCATGCGCCCGCGGCGGACAACCTCTTCTCGGCCGCCCGCGCGGGCGGCCAGCACATCGGTCCGCGCCATGATGACAAGGTCCGTATCGCGCCTCGCTTCGATCGCCCAGCGGAGCCGCTCCTGGAACGCTTCGAGGTCTAGCACGCGCTGCCTACCTCGCACATCGGGCGACGGCCGCGGATACGCCTCGTCCTCGATGTGCACGCCCGCCACGCCTGAGCGTTCGAACGCCCGGATACAGTCCTGGATCGCCTTCCGGTCCGCTCCATAGCCGGACCCGGCGTCGCAGATGACAGGAATCTCCACCGCGTCGGCGACACGCCCCGCGACGGCGAGCAGGTCATCGAGGCCCAGGTGGGGCTCAGGCAGGCCGAGATGGGCCGCGACCATGAATCCGGCGACGTACACGGCGGGAAAGCCCAGCGCCTCGACGACTCGAGCGCCGATAGGGTCGTATGCGCCGGGCGCGACGATGGCTTGTCCCCGAGCGAGCATGGACCGCAACTGTCGGGCTTGGTCCGTCATGTGCGCTGGCAAGAGAGAACGTTACTTCCTGAGCGGGTCGTGCCCCAGCTCGGTGGTCAGGTTCATGCGTTTCACCTTCCACTGGCCGTTCTCCCGCACGAAGGTGAGCATGACCAGCGCCTCGTGTTGCGAGCGGAGGTGGCCGTCGGCTGTATCCTTCGTGGAAACGAGCGACGTATACCCCGAATACCAGGCCATGTTGCCGTCGTCGGAGATCTTCACAATGTCCGTCGCAACAAGGTGTTTTCGCCGGATCGAAGGGTCATACACCACTTGGGTGCCGTCAGGGCGGGCCATGCGCTGGCCGCGCTTGTAGACCTCGTGCAACTGCTTCTTGCCGACCTCTCGCGACGTCACGGATCCCGTGATGACCCTCTCGATGTCATCTGTACAGTAGTCCATGAATAGGTCCCAGTCTTGAAGGTCGTGCGACTGGGAGTAGAGATGCACGATTGTTATGATCGCCAGTTTCGATTCGAGCCGGTCGAGCCGTTCCTCCAGAGTGCGAGGCTGCTTCTCCTTGAAGTGAAGCACCTCGAGCTGAGTGGGGCTGAGCGAGAGCATGTCACCACCTGCTGTTCAGGGTTTGTTACGCCACCTGCGCATCATACCGTGATTGATACACGCGTGCATGTTTCCACACGCCGCCCTGTGGCTGGAGCGTCGTAACATCCTGAACCAGGGGTGAATATTAGGCGGCGGCTGATCCGCATGCTGCCGCTTGCCGATGTGCGGATCGTCGAGCTCAGCGAGGGGATCGCTGCCCCTTTCTGCGCGAAACTCTTGGCCGATCTTGGAGCGCGCGTCCTCAAGATTGAGCCGCACCCCGGCCTGTCGGGGTACTCGGGCGACGCCGCACGCCGGGCCGGCCCCTTCCCCGGCGATGCGCTCCACCCCGAGAAGAGCGGCCTCTTCCTCTACACCAATACCAGCAGACAGAGCCTGGTGATCGATGTAGACACTCCCGCTGGCCGGGCGCGGCTGCTGGAATTGCTGCGCAACGCCGATGCGTTTATTACCGCCATGTCGCCCAAGCTTGCCCGACAGCGGCGGCTAACGTATGCAGCGCTTACGCACACCCTCCCAAGCCTCGTTGTCACATCCATCACGCCCTTTGGGACCTATGGCCCGCGCGCCAGCTACAAAGCCAACGACTTTATCATTGGCCATGTCGGCGGCGTCACGTATCCCAACGCCCAAGAAGCGGACGATCCCGAAAAGCTGCCCTCGCTCCAGATACCGGCGCACCTGTGCTCTTTCTCCGGCGGCATGGCGGGCGCGGTGGCGACGCTCGCCGCGCTGCGCAGCCGCCAATTCGATGGCCGGGGCCAGCACGTCGACGTGTCGATGCAGGAAGCAGTGGCGACGAACCTCCGGCATGATGTCGCTGCATACACCTATGCCCGCCAGATCCCTGGCCGGATCTGACGCCATCCGCGCCGCCCACGCTGCCGAAGCCCTCCAGTACCGCGCGCGGGGGCTGGGGTAGGAGGACGACATGGGAGCCAGGATGAAGACCGTCACCCCTGCCGCCGCATAGGTGACCATTGCACTTGTTGCAGTCTTCAGCAAAGCGGCCCCCACAGTCTTGACTTGCGCGCTGAACGTTGCTATCTTCCTGGCAATCGCACGAGGCTCATACATTCATGTATGAATCTCGACCGGGGTCCCGCTCGCCAGATGTGGTGACGCGGGCTGCAACCTCGGCAATCGACTGGATGTATGGTATGGGGGGATCACATGGACCTCAGTCTGATGTACGAGCTGGAGACTGTCGATCCCAGCCAGGAGAGCGTCGAGCGCATCTACCGCGAATGCATCGAGCAAGTCCAACTTGCGGACAAGCTCGGCTACAAGACGGTCTGGTTCACCGAGCACCATTTCCTGCCCCGCTTCTCGTACAGCTCCGCTCCAGAGATCTTGCTTGGCGCCCTGGCCGTGAAGACCAAGAATATCCGGCTGGGCCACGGCATCGTGCTCCTCCCGCATAAAATCAATCATCCGCTGCGTGTTGCGGAGCGGATCGCCGTGCTGGATATTCTCTCGAACGGCCGCGTGGAGTTCGGCGGCGGCCGCGCGATCTGCGAGTCCGAGCTCTCGGCCTTCGGCGTGGACCCCGATGAGACGCGCATCGAGTGGGAAGAGGCCTTGCGCATGCTTCCCAAGATGTGGACCCAGGAGCAATTCGAGTGGTCTAGTGACCGCATCACCATTCCTGAGCGCAGCGTCGTGCCGAAGCCGCACCAGAAGCCGCACCCGCCTATGTGGGTGGCCTGCACGCAACCGGCAACCATCGAGTTCGCCGCTGATCACGGCCTCGGCGTTCTCGGCTTCGGCATAGGCCCTGCCGCGTCGAACGACTACGTCCGCATGTACCGCGAGCGCATAAAAAAGGCCCAGCCGTTTGGCGCTTTTGTCAACAACCGCTTCGCCCTCTGGATCACCGCTCTTTGCGCCCGCACGGATGATGAGGCCATCAAGATCCAGGCGCCCAACGTCAAGACCTATCTCGATCATGCGCATTCGCTCTTCGCATCGTGGATCGATGGCAAGCCGCCGCACACTCACAAGTGGCATATGGAATACTTCGAGCAGCTTTACCAGCAGGTGCAGAAAGTCAATCTGGAAGAGGTGCTCAAGGTCGGCTTGGGCGCGGCGTGCATCGGCGGCCCAGAAAGTTGCGCGAGGACACTCCAGCGCCTTGAAGATGCGGGTGTGGATGAGGCGCTCTTGTTTATGCAAGCCTTCACTACACCGCATGACGCCATCATGCGTTCGATTGAGCTGTTCGCCAAGGAGGTGAAGCCTCGGATCAAGTCGCGGGCTGCCACCGTTTGACCCGCAACGCAGTTAGCCAAGGCACTAAGAAAGGGACGATATGCAGTTCTACCGGTCCAAACCCATGAGGCTATGGATGCTCTTGAGCCTGGTGGTCACCGTGGCGATGCTCGTCGCGGCCTGCGGCGGAGGCGATGAGGAGCCGGCGCCCACGCCAGCGCCGACGCGGCCACCAGCACCAACGGCGGCACCGCCGCCAACAGCTGCGCCTGCGCAACCAACCACGGGCGCGACGCCGACGCCGCAGCCTACGCTCCCGCTGCCAACACCGACAGCGACAAGACCGCCTACGCCAGTTATTCCCTTCAAGCGGGGCGGCGTTCTCAAGCTCCGCATGATCAATGACCCCGCAACGCGCGTTTACGACACCTATGACGCCAGCGGCGGCTCTACCGTCACCTACATGATGCCGATCCTCAGCAGCCTGGTCATCGAGAACCAGTACAAGGCTGGCGAAGTCATTGGTGACCTGGCTACGTCATGGACCGTCAGCGGAGACGGCAAGACGTACACCTTCAGCATGCGCCAGGGTGTTCGCTTTAGTGATAACCGGCCACTCACCGCGGATGACGTGGTCTGGAACTTCACCCAGGGCTGGAAACCGGTCAAGCCCGCCATCTCGAATACACAATCGGTCTGGACGTTTGTAACGGACATCAAGGCGGTCGATCCTGCGACCGTGCAGATCACGCTCAAGCAGGCCAGCGCATCTTTCCTCGGCGCGGTATCGCAGACATCCACGCTCATCTACCCGCGCCACGTTCTCGGAGACAATCGCGACTTCACGGAGTACGCCAAGAACCCCATCGGCAGCGGCGCATTCTACCGCTCCGATTTCAGGCCCGGCGTCTCCTGGCACATCCGCGCCAATCCCGCCTATTACGGAACAGACGCCGCTGGGAACAGACTTCCGTACCTTGAAGGCATCGATAACTTCATCATCTCGGACAATGCGGCGGGCCTCGCCGCCATCCGCACCGGGCGCGTAGACCTAGCGACTGTCTTCGATTCCCCAGCCGTCCGGAACGATATCGATACCCTGAAGCGCGAGGTGAGGTACGAGTTCTTCCAGGGCGTCGGCAACCGGTTCGACCTGATGCTGCGCCTGCGTCCGCCCTTCGACAACAAACGTGTCCGCCAGGCCATTAGCATGGGCATCGACCGCAAGTTGATTCTGGATGCCGTTGAGCGGGGCATTGGTGAATGGAAAGCATCTCCCATGATCCCGCCGAGCCTCGGCGGCGTGTGGGGCCTCCCCGCGTCAGAGATGGAGAAGTTCCCCGGCTTCCGCGAGCCGCACGCCGCTGATTTCCAGGAAGCGGTGCGAATCCTCCGGCAGGAAGGCGTGCGGGAGGGAACGCCGTTCACCTACACCGTCTTCATCTTCTTCCAGCGCACGGGCGAAGTGGACGTAGTGGTTACGGAGCTTCAGAGGCTCGGGTTCAAGGTCAACGTGGACATCCACACCAGCGGCCCAGCCATCATTGATAGGGTGAGCCGTGGTGATTTCGACGCCTTCCGCAGCACCGCGGCCGTCAGCTTCGATGACCCCTCGACGGCGATCACGCCTTTCGTGGCGTCGCGACAGGGCCGGAACTACGGCCCGTACAGCAACCCGCGCCTTGACCAGCTCCTCAATGAGCAAGACGCCACCTTGGACTTCAACAAGCGCCGCGAACTGATGTTCGAGCTCCAGAAGATCATCATCGATGACGCTGCCGTGATTCCGATCGATTATGGCGCCAGCTTCTTTGGCTGGCCTGGGTACGTGAAGAACCATCCCAGGTGGGTCTTTGGCTTCAGCCCGGCCTGGAAGTACGACCAAGTCTGGCTGGACAGGTAGACCCTAGGGCAACACTCTAGTGAAATCGGGGCCGCGCTGGAGCGCGGCCCCGATTGTTTTTGTGTATGGAGAAGGTAGTTATAGATGCCCGGGCGGAGAAGCTAGAGTCCTCCGGTCACCGGTACGACGGCCCCGTTCACCCAGCTCGCCTCATCGCTTGCCAAGAACGCCACCACGCGAGCCACCTCTTCCGGCTCGGCGACGCGGCCCATGGGGTGCGTCGCCCGGCGCCGCTTCATCCAGGCTTGATCGCCCCAGCTCTCCTGCGAAAGCGGCGTCCGCACCACCTCCGGGGCCGCCACGTTGACCCGGATGCCATAGGGGCCCAGCTCCAGCGCCAGCACCCTGCTCAGCATGATCAGTGCCGCTTTGCTGACGCAGTAATCGCCGCGCTCCTTTGCGGGTACCAGCCCGCCGTACGACGCGATGCTGACAATGGCCCCCCGTCTTTGCGCCATCATGACCCGGCCCACGGCGCGGCAGAGGTGAAACGGCCCATCGAGATTCACCGAAAGCGTCCGCCGCCACATCTCGTCGGTCAGGCTGACGATCGGCTGCCGCGCGCTGCGGACGCCGGCGTTGTTCACCAGGATATCGATGGCGCCGAAGTGGCGCAGCGCTCCGTCCACTAACGCGGTGACTTGGCCGGCGTCCGTGACGTCAGCCGGAAACGCGACGGCGCGGCGGCCAAGCCGTTCGATGGCGCTGACAACCTTCCGGCAGTCTTGGACGGGCAGATCGTTGACGATGACATCGGCTCCGCGCTGGGCCAGCGTGATGGCCACCGCTTCGCCGATGCCCTGGGCCGCGCCGGTGATGAGGGCCACCCGGCCGCGCAACGGTAACGGGGCCCGCGGCTTCGAACTTCGCCGCGTGGTCATCGCTTCGGCGGCTCCGGCTCTGTCACGTCCAGCGCGGCCAGGCCCTCCAGGGTCAGGCCATAGCCGAGCATGTCCAGCATGAGGCGCTTGAGATAGATGGTCAGCGCCACACGCGTATAGCGCAAGGTCAGCGGCGGTTTCTTGAGCATGTCCTGGGCCAGTTCCCAGGCTCGCGGCAAGACCCGCTCGCGTGGCAGCACCTCCGCCACCAGGCCGAGCGACTGCGCCTCGCGGGCTGAAAGCCGCTGGCCGGTCAGGAGAAAATAACGACCCCGGTTGGGCCCCAGCAGAAGCGGCCAAACGATGTGCACGCCATCGCCCGGCACCTTGCCCCGCGGGAAGTGCTTCGCCGCCTCGAAGTACGCGTGCTCTGCGGCGATCACGATATCGCTCAGCAACGGAATCTCGGCGTGGATGGTCGCGGGACCGTTGACCGCCGCGATGACCGGCACTTCGATCTCCAGCAGGTTCATGAGCAGCCGTTTGCCTTCCCAGTAGATGGAGTCCCAGTCCCTCGGCAGCCGCTTGCCTTTTGGCTTGGAGACGAAGTCGTTGATGAAGTCCGCACCCGTGCCTGTCAAGATCACGACCTTGTTTTCGCCATCGCTCCCGATATCTTCGAATGCATGCCCGAAGTCACGGTGGGCGCGGTCGTCGCTCCACTTGAGCGGCCCGCCATCGGTATGAAAGGTCACCTGGAGCATGCCGTCGCGCCGCTCCATCCGTATGTCCGGGTACTTGTTCGCATACTCGTGGAGTTTCCCCATGGGCGAATGCTTCCCTTCGCAGAACGTACGGCGATTCCTAGGCGCTCGCTAAGAAGTCGTACGCCAGCGGTGTGATCGGGCGAAAGGCGCCGGTGAACGTGCGGCGGTAGATCCCGCGCGGCACGGGCGTATGCCCCAGCGCACGCCAGCGCGGGATGGCCGCGTCCACTTCCGCCAGCGCACGTATTGGGTCGGCGCCGAGCCAAAAGATGTTGAGGTACTTGCCTTCATAGCCTGGGGCGGCTGGCTCGAAGCGCATGGCCGCAAGCCAGCCGGACACCTCCATGTAGTCAGGAAAGTGCGTGTTGCGCCACCATGCGCCCGCTTCCTCGATATCAGCCTTGTTCGGCACCTCGCCCAGCGTCACGTGGACCGCACGATGTCCCAAGAAAGGTATTGCCTCATTGGCCGTTGGGACTTCCTTGGAGAGGAAGGTTTCGGTCAGCCGATAGGCCGCTCGGAGGTGCGTGGTCAGCGCTGCTCCACGGCGTTGCGTGCGGTCGGCCCGCTCTAGCTCCGACATCCGTTGCAGAACGGCGTGAGGATCGCCGTCACTGTACCAGTGGAGCGTGGAGTACATCGCCTTGTCTTGAGGGACCTCCGGCAGGGCTGAGAACCGCTGGGCCATGAGGTCTGCCGATGCGTGATACCGCCGGGCCCACAGTACGCCCCGCAGGGCCAGCCGTTGCGGAAGGATCACCAGGTCTTGCCAGCGATTTTCGGTCTCCCCCATGCGTGGATCGATGTCCGCGAACTCCAACACGACGCCTGCCACCCGCATATCGCCTCCAAAGAGACCTTGACCTGTGATGTCCACGTATAATACAGCCGCCGCCAGCCGATTCAAGTCGTCCCGATGAAGGACAGCCGGTGGAGCCGAGGAGCGCCCGCCATGCCGCCATACCAGCGCCAGATGCCCGTCGTCGATACCGATAGCCACATCCTCGAGCCTGAGTCTGTGTGGACGCGCTACTTGGAGCCTGCGCACCGTGAGCGGGCCCGGACGGCGTTCTGGCGGGACGCCAGCGGACCCGTCGTCTTGAACGGCCAGCGGGCGCCCGCGCTCTCACATCCGAACCTGCCGCGCTATGCGATCTGGCGGCCTGGCATGACGATCCAGACCATCGGTGCGCTCGACCCGCGAGTCTCACATGCGGTCAACCCAGGCGCCAGCGATCCAGGGGCCCGTCTCCGGGATATGGATGCACTGGGAATCGACCAAGCGCTCCTTTTCCCAACGTTCTTCCTCGAGTACTTCCCGCTGACGCAGGACGCCGAGGCGGCGGCGGCTTTGGCCCGCGCCTACAACGCCTGGGCCCTCGACTTTGCAAAGGCCGCCCCCAAGCGCCTCTTCCCAGTGGCGGTGCTGCCGCTCCAGGATGTCAATCCGGCTATCGCCGAAGCGAAGCGGGCGGCGGCTGGGGGCTTCAAGGCTGTTCTCGTCCGGCCAGTCATCGTGAACCGGCGATACCCTACCCACCGCGACTTCTTGCCGCTCTGGCGCGAGCTGGCGGACCTGGGTCTCGTCGCTTGCGTCCATCCATCTCCAGGTCCGGCCGCTCCTGAGATGGACGCCGCTGCGCCGTTCATTGAGCGTGTGGCCGCGAATCTCGACCTTGGCCACCGGATCGCCGAGGTGGCCGCCCCGACGATAGACAGCGCGGCGTTCCTCCTGGGGCTCATGACAGAGGGGCTGCTGGAGAAGTTCCCGAAGCTGCGCGTGGTCTTCGCCCATGCTGGGGCGACCTGGTTGCCGCTGGCCCTGGAGAAGGCGGGGACCTACCTCTGGCTTTCCCACCAAGAAGACCCTGTCAGCCTGGAGCCTCAGCGCGTCTTCGAGCGGGGCCGCCACGCGGTCACGTTCGATACGGGCGAGGGCAGCGTTCGCCGGATGCCGGAGGCGTTCGAGCGGGTGGCCGCATGGGGCTCCCGCTACCCCAATCATGATACGGGCACGCCCGCCAATGCCGCGCGCGATCTGCGCGCCGCAGGCGTAGTCGAGCCCGTCATCGCGCGGCTCATGGGCGGCAACGCCGCCGAAGTGCTGGGCATCAGCTAAGGGCCTGCCCCGCAGTCACCGCATTCTGGCCGCGTACTCCCGCTCCACCTCTTCTACTTTCGGAAACCACGCCGGCTTTGAATACGTATCAGGCTGGCGTGTCGTGAACAAGCGCGGCTCGATCCGGTACATCCCTCGCGCGTTGCCGCCCATCAGCTTTTCTTCCACTGGCCCCGGCACGTTCGCCTCGCGCATGCCGCGCATGGCTTCCCACGTGTCGGATCCATCGTGATGGTACGCGTCTGAAGCCCAGATGCCGATGTTTTCAAAAATTGCATGCTGGCGATACACGGGCGTCTCGTCCGACTCGAAGGAAACGAAGCAGCTTTCCATGAAGACCTCGCTGGGTACGCGCTCGACCCGCCGTGTCCGCTCATTGCGGTAGAGATGGAACGCCCTATCGCACTGTTCGAGGATGAGCGGCACCCACGAGGCATTCGATTCCATGATCGCCATACGGGTAATGCCGGGATGTGCTTCAAAGAAGCCGGAAAGCAGCGCGTTCGTCAGCCACACCATGGCCTCACAGATGAAGCCCAGCGGCTCAGTAGGCTCCCGAAGCTGCTTGCGGCTCAACGCGCGGTAGAGGAAGTCACCCGCGCCTTGCTGTGCGGTAATGGGGACCAGGGTTGGGATGTTCCCGCGCGGGAGGGAGTGCATCGCCACGACAAGCTCCGTGTCAGCAACGGCCTGCCACAGCGGCTCGAATTTGGGGTGGTTGGGATAGCTCCGCTGGACATCGGCGGGCCGCATCATGGACACCTTGAATCCGCGTGCGGCCACACGCCGCAGCTCCTGGGCTGCTAGGACGGGGTCTTGCACTGGCAGGATGGCCGCCGGGAACAATCGCTGCGGGTTCACCGAGCACCAGTCGTATACCCAGTCGTTGTACGCCCGTGCAATCAGCGCTGCGGCACGCGGGTTCTCAACATAAAAGTAGGCCGCCAACATCATGAGCGGGATCACGACTACTTGGTCGATCCCCTGCAAATCCAGGTCCGCCAAGCGCGCCCGCGGGTCCCGCGCGCCCTTGTGCTCCACGGCGTCAACCTGCTCTTCGGTCAGCTTCATGTAAAACAGCTTGCGCAGAACCTTTTTATTGGTGCCTGGCCCGCCGACCTCGGCCCTGTTCGGAATGCGGCGCTCCTCCTGATGGAAGCCTGGAGAAAGGCTGGACCGGCTCTTTGCCCAGGTGGCTGGCAGGGCGCGCTTGCCATTGACCAGAATCCAGCCGTCATCGTCCGGCCAGAACCACGGACGCACCGACTCCCGCTCCACGCCAGAAAGATAGTTCCAGATTTCCGGCGATTCGGTGACATGGGCGTCACAATCGAACACGGGGTAAGGCTTCTCAAGAGGGGCCATAGCGCCTCCATTCGTTCTCCATGCGCCAACCTGGCGGACCGGCCGCAATCACTGTATGCGGAACGCGGGAGCGAAATCAAGAGTGGCTGGTTTCGCGCAGAGGATTTACCAGTACACCCCGGTGAGGCTGCGGGTAAACCCGCGGGGCTAGGTCCCATGCCGCTTGTTACGCTGGGGTCACACGACGCGAGCTGGCGCTCTTCGCCCCCGCGCCGGTCGTCCTCCTGCGCGACGGCCGGTACGAGCTGGCCACGCCCGAGCGCTCCATGGGCCGCATCGCCGCCTTCCACGGGAACTTCGGCGTCCTCGTGCGGGCGTACGCCTACATCCGCCTTAAGGCCGATTAGCCACCTGTTTGCCCAAAATGCGAACAGCTCCAAATTGCTGGGATGCAGAGGAGCCTCCCGTGGAAGGATTCAGGAACCCCATCTTGGTCAACCCCGCTTGGTAATTGAAAGGGCTACTCGCGGTACCCAAGAGAAGGCCTCCGTCGCTACTCTGAGGGGTGAACAATACGAAGTACGTTCCTGCCGGTAGGGTTAAGTCGATAGCGACCTTCTCGCAAGAAACGACAAGAGGGTCATTATCATGGGACAAGACAAACGAGGCGAGAACGTTCGACGCGTCGGGGACTCCGTTTGTGGATGGGCGGATTTGGACAGTGAATGGAAGGGTTGCGGGGCACTGAGGCTTGCCCGCAACAATAGAGCCGCAATTGTTGACGAACCCTCCGATCTCCGTCAAAGTCGTGGGCTGCGCGAGGGTGAACTCGGGACCAACAAACTGGGAACTGAGCAGTGAAACTCCACCAGAGCCAACAACACTGAACTGCGTGGTAGGGGTGGCAGCTCCCAAAGTGTCGACGATTGAAACAATGGCACGAGTGGGCACAGAAGTAGGAGGAAACGGCGTTGGGGTTGGCGGCCGCGCTGTCGCTGTCGGCGCAAGCGTGGGCGTAGGAAGAACCTGTGTTGGTGTTGGCACTGCCGCCACGGGCGTCGCCGGCGCAGCTGTTGCCCTTGCAACCGGCGCAGGCGCAACTGTGGGTGCCAGCGGGCGAGGGGCCGTCGGCAGCGGCGCCTGCTGCGCCGCTGTGGGCGTGACCGGCGCACGAGGCGCGGCGGCGGGGAGAACGAAGCCGGGTTTGGGCTCGTGCAGCAGAAGAGGGTCCCCCTTTAACACCCATTCAATCCAGATCGGCGGTCTTCCTTCGGCGGGGCGGAGCTTGGCCAGAAGGACCCGGCCTTTCGCAGAGACTTCCATCGTTCGGCTATCGAAGAACCTTGTCCAAGGATCGCCGCCCGCTAACGAGGTTCCCTGCTCAATGCGCCGGCGTAGCAGCGTTAGGTTATCGCTTGCCGATGCCTCATCGGCGTGGACCAGCACCAGGGCCGTATAAGACCCCCTCTCATCCTTTCCCACGCCTGAGGCAAACGCCTGGTAGCGGCGCAGCATGGGCTGTTTCTCCAGGTCCTCTCCCACTCTCACGCATTCCTGTTGACCTATGCTCAGCCCCTGGCAGATGGCTTCGAGTGTTCCTTCGAACCCCTGGGTCTTATCAGTCAAGAACATGCCGTAGGCCCCCAGCTCAGACAACCCCTTCGTCAGAAGCCTGTACTCCTCCACGTCCGCCAGGGAAGGGCGTTTATCCAGGCCGGCGTCTCTCAACGCCTTCATACCGTCAGTCGACAGCGTGCGGAACACGTACTTGTCCTGCACGGCGATACGGCCGCCTCTGCCAAACTGGTCGAAAGCGGGAGGTGCAAGCCTCTTCTGGAGGTTGATGTTGAAGTCCTCACCCCAGCTAGAGAACGTCATGCCCTGGTATCGCTCTCTTGTATCCGGTGGCGTGCACTCGCCTGAGCAGGCGCTGAGGGCACGATCGAAGGCTTCAGGGTCGAAACGGCCCCGGAGCACCTCCAGTACTCGAGGAGGAGCCCCTGCCACCATGGCCTGGTCCTCGTTCCGTATGTCGAAGCCCAGGTGCTGGCGGTGCAACCCCTGGTACAGTTCGTAGAGCCGGAATCTCCACTCGCTGTACCCATCGCTCAGGAAGGCTGTCGTCCCTACTCCGCGAAAGTCAGGAAGACCCTCCTTCCAAGGTAAAGGCGGCCTGTAGTTGTAGTACTCCTCCATTTCCTTCTTGTCAGCACCCGGCCCTGGCAGGGGAATGTCAAAAAGCTTCCTGATCAGGGCGTAGTCGTTGATGAATACACTGGAGCGCGTCTCAGCTGCGTCGGGGACGAGCCCCAGGAGGTCCTCATAGGGTGTGGGGCGAGGTCGTCCACAGGCTGCTATAACCACTGCCAGAAAGGCCAGGAGGAGGAAGAAAGGCCAATTTCGTATCGCTGCCATGGGGGAATCTTACCCCGGATTTCCCATATCAACTGGTGGCGGAGGCATCCCTGGCCTCCACCACGTTTCAGCCGAAAAATAACCCCCCTCTCACTGGTTGTCAAGCGCTCTTGGAGATCCGTAGAGAGACGGGCCGGTGCCCATCCACTGCGCTATGACGCTTGCTACCCCTCTGTGGGCACCTTCCCAGCCTGCCGACCTGCTCATAGACAAGACTACTCCCTTGTTCACCACCCCTGCCGACAAACGAAGCGTTCAGCCAGGCGCCAGACGCAACTCGCTGACTCGCTTCAGGATGAGGGCAAACAGGTCCCTGGGCACCGCCACCTCAGCCAGTTGGAAGACGACCCGCCGAGCGTGGCGCACCACCCGGCCGCCGATCTTGATCAGCTTCAGTTGCAGGCTGCGCACATAAGTCGCGAGCTTGATGGTTCATGCCCCCTACCCCCGCGCTGCCCTCGCGGTTTGCCTGGACCACGGGGTTCTTCTAGACTCTTCGTACCTTCTTCGGAGGCCTTCCATCGTGGGGATGACCTAACACGTCTGTGCAAGGGCGAGCGGAGAGATCTCATGAGTCAACATATTTCATTCGAGAGCTTCGACTACATGGCTAGCCCGGGCGATCCCAGCGCCGACTTCAAGCGTGATGTGGCCTTTTACTCCCATTTCGACCCGCTCCCCACCATCGAATCAATGGGCCGCAATTTCGGCATCCCCAGCGGTGCCATCGCCAAATATGTGCTGGCGAAGTGGGCCACATCCGGTAGCGACGGGCTATTGGAAATCGGACCAAACGTGATGCGGCAAATGGCTACCTTGGTGCGCCAGGCAGAAGCGCGGACCAGTGAGGGGCAGCAACTTGAGATCTACCGGATGCTCGGAAAGATCGTGACCTCGCTCCATGCAGGCCTTCCTCCCGAGGACCGTGCACCCAATGTCCAGCCAAACCAGTGAGCGCCCCATCCTCACTATCCCCTTTTCGGTGGCCCCGTCAGACACCATTCAGCGATCGTGTCTGCTCCCAATCCTTCCTGCTCGGGCCCGTCTGTGGGAGCTCCTTCTGCTGGAGAAGCAAAAACCCCGAGGCACTTCGGTCAAGGACCGTCCCGCTGGATGAGGTCGGGAGCCTCGGGGTTCGGTGGCTGCTGGTATTCCCCAGAAGGAACCCAGAGCACCTTTCACTCCAGGTGCCGTCTAGGTTACAGACACCTCGCAGATCCGTTTATTCGTTGCCATGTAGCTGGGACACCTCCTTTCTCTGTGTACGCCTACTGTACACCCGGCCCTGCCCCGTGACAATCGGGTCTCTTGGGTTCCCGTCATCCACCTCGTTGGGGCACTCATGAGGCCGGTACCCCGCGGGCCTGCTGCCGCGCGGGATTGGCAAACCAGCGCTCCACCCGAGCCACATCGCGCCGCCTCTGGGCATCTGGCCCGCAGGGCCACTCCGTTCATAGCGAGCGCGATGTGGTCATAGTGTTAGCCCAGAAGACCCAGGTGAGCAGCTTGCGGCCGCCGCCACGGCGCTGGACGCATGGTCCCACAAACGCAAGAGAAGAGGGACTCGGCCCTCTTCTCTTGAATCCACTCCGCCTTAGCAACGTTGCCGGGAAAGCGATTACTCTCCGTCCACGGTGACGCCAAAGCTGGTC
>CAZKTO010000027.1:18178-34686 GCA_964555685.1 uncultured Dehalococcoidia bacterium | reverse complement strand
TGGGGAAAGCCTCTTTGTCAAAAGAGGTTTCCCCAGAATAATCGAAGGGCCCTGAGCCCAGAAGGACTGGGCCTTGCGCCCAGTCTTTTTCTGCGCGAGTGGGCCGCTGGGCCCGCCCGGCGGCCGTCTATGGGCTCACGCGATAGAAGAACGAGGCGCCGCGGATCTTGACGTAGTCCGGGACGCCGCCGGGGAAGTGCTTCGCCACTGCGGCCCCCAGGGCCTGCGGGTCGCCGATGTCGGACTCGTAGAGGGCGAGGAAGCGGGGCTGCTCCGGGTTGCGCGCGGTGCGGTAGGCCGGCCCATCGATGAGCTCGTTGAACGAGCCGGTGTGGAAGAGCCCCAGGGCCGCCACCTCCGCCACGTGCGTCCCAGCGTACCACCCCCGCACGTCCTGCTCCTTCCCCGGCGCCTTCGCATCGATGTGGACCGCCATGACGCTCTGGGAGCGCTTGCGCCGCTCGGTGCTGAAGGTGATGGAGAGCTGGCGGTAGACGCCGAAGAGCGCGCCACGGGTGCCGGCGTGGATCCGGCTCTCCGCCCGGAGCTTGGCGACTAGCCTGGTGCTGAACTCAGCGTAGGCGACGTCGATATCAGGCCAGAAGGTCTCGTAGAAGGCCAGGAACTTGGCCTCGCCCTGGGGTGGCGGGTAGCGGAGGTTGTGGAACATGAGCGCGTTGACGAAGATGCCGGGCTCGCAAACGTCCGGGAAGTGGACCGCCTGGTACCAGTTACTGTACTCGGCCTCCTTCGCTGGGCTATCGACGTTGGTGTTGACGAACATGATGCCCGTCGGTCGCCGTCCGTCCATGGTTCGCCTCCTCGGTGTTCGCTAACGCCGGGTCTGCCGGGAGGCCACGCGTTTGGCGGGGCGCCCGGCGCTGCTCTTCGTTTTCTGGATGCGCGCGAAGCGGGGCATGACCTCTTTGGCGAAGGTCTTGAGCTGGCTGAGGTCGTCCACGTCCCAGAAGCTCACGATGAAGGACTCCACGCCCGCATCCACGAAGGCCTGGAGCTGATCGCCGACCTGGTCCGGCGTGCCCATGAGGGTGCGCATGCGGAGATGGCCGGGCGTCGTGCCGGGGGGGCAGAGGCGCTTGACCTTGGCCTCGACCTGCCGCGGGCTCTCGACGAGCATGACCGGGGTGAGGCGGGTCTTCCAGATGGCGCAGTAGTCGGTCCCCAGGGCATCGCAGTGGCGAAGGAGCGTCTGCAACGTCTTGGCGCACTGCTCGGGGGTGCCGCCGCCCAGGTTGTGGGCCTGGGCATACTGGGCGCAGATGCGCAGGGTCACCTTCTCGCCGCTGCCGCCGATGAGGATGGGCGGATGCGGCTTCTGGACAGGCTTGGGGCTGTTAACGGCGCCCCTGGCGTGGAAGTACTTACCCTCGAAGGTGGCGCGCTCCTGGGTCCACATGGCCTTGAGTATCTGGATGGCCTCCTCCAGCATCCTGAGGCGCACGGGCGTCGGCGGGAAGTCCAGCCCGTAGCCCCGGTGCTCCCACTCGCACCACGCGCCGCCGATGCCGGCGATGAGGCGCCCGCCGCTGACGACATCGATGGTGCTGGTCATCTTGGCCAGGAGCGCCGGGTTCCGGAAGGTCACGGCGGAGACCATGCTCCCCAGCTTCACGCGCCGGGTGCTCGCGGCCAGGGCGGCGAGGCCCGTCCAGCACTCCAAGAGCGGATCCGTCTCCGGGGCCACCACGGGGATCTGATAGAGGTGGTCCATGAGCCAGACCGATTCGAACCCCAGGCCCTCGGCCGTCTGGGCGATCTCGCGCCCCACGGCCCACACGTTCTCGCCCTTGCGCGAGGGGAAGCTGAAGCACGGCAACTGCAGTCCAAAGGTGACCGGGGTATCCGCCATGGCTGCTCCTCAGCTCCTCGCGCTCGCGGCGCAAGGGCGATCCAGGGTATCGCGGGCCGCCCATACGGTGCACCGGCAGGCCCGGCCTGTCAAGGTCTTTTGGTCACCCTGGGGAGAGCCCCGGTGGCGATCGGGGTCTCCCCAGGACAACCGAAAGGTCTTCGCGGGCCGCCACAGGCGAGATGCGGCGCGGGCGCGGTTATGGTAAACTAATCCTAGAACCGGTTCAAAACCTTGACCTGGGAGTGGGGCCGATGCGCGAGCAGGTGCGCCAATTCCTGGACTTCCTGACGGCGGAGAAGGGCTTCTCGCCCAACACGCGCCAGGCCTACCAGAACGACCTTGCCCAGCTCGCCTCCTTCCTCGAGTCCCGGACGGGGCCCGCGCCCAACGGCAGCGGCTGGGCCGGCGTCTCGCGCCGCATGCTCTCCGAATACGTCATGAGCCTGCGGGACCGGGACTACGCCCCCACTACCGTGGCCCGGAAGATCGCGGCCATGAAGTCGTTCTACACCTTTCTCGTGGACGAGGGGATGGTGAAGGAGGACCCGACGGAGGAGCTGGCCTCGCCGAAGATCGGGCGCCCGCTGCCCAAGTATCTGAGCTTCGAGGAGATGGCCCGGCTGCTGGCTGAGCCGGAGAAGAAAGGGCGCCAGCCGGAGGGCCTGCGCGACCGGGCGCTGCTCCAGATCCTCTACGCCACCGGGATGCGCGTCTCGGAGCTGATCTCGCTGCGGATGGGCGACGTGAACCTGGAGAGCGCGCTGGTGCGGTGCTCCGGCAAGGGCGGCAAGGAGCGGGTGATCCCCATCCACGAGCGGGCCGTGGAGACGGTCAAAGCCTACCTGGCCGCGGGGCGCCCGGCCCTGGTCCGGGGCTCCGGCGAGGCGGCGCTCTTCGTCAACCGCCGGGGCCAGCGCCTCACTCGTCAAGGGTTCTGGCTGATCCTCAAGAACTACGCCCGGGCGGCGGACCTCTCCTCGAGCACCACGCCCCACGTCATCCGCCACAGCTTCGCCACCCACATGCTGCGGGGCGGCGCCTCCCTGCGCAACGTCCAGGAGCTCCTGGGCCACGCCAATATCGCCACGACGCAGGTGTATACTCACCTGACCAGCGACCACGTGCGCGAGGAGTACCTGAAGGCCCACCCTCGCGCCAGGTAGGAGGCGGAGAGGCGTGGCGCCAAGGAAGCGGCGTATCGCCGTCGGCAGCGACGAGCGGACCCACCTGACGGATGCGGTGGTGGAGGAGTTGCGCCGTCGCTCCTTCGACGTCGAGCTCTACGGGGCGCTCTCCGCCGCCGACCCCAAGTGGCCGCTGGTAGCCCAAAAGGTCGCCGAGCGGGTCGCCTCGGGCGCCGGCGAGCAGGGCGTGCTCTTCTGCTGGACGGGAACGGGCGTCAGCATGGCGGCCAATAAGGTGCCCGGCGCCCGCGCCGCCCTATGCGCCGATGCGGAGACGGCCCGGGGCGCCCGCAAGTGGAACGACGCTAATATCCTCTGCATGAGCCTCCGCTCCACCTCGCCCGTGGTGGCGCGGGAGATCCTGGACGCATGGCTCTCAACGGGCGTGGACGCGAGCGAGGCCGCCAACATCGCGCGGGTGAAGGCGATGGACGAGGCCGCGTCTGGAGCCGAGAGGCGTCGGAGACGAAAAGGCCCCTAGGGCAAATCGTCTCGAATCCCCTCAGAGTTGATAGAATACGTCGCCGGCCATCGCCCGGCGGAGGTTGCCGCCCTCCGCGCTCCTGTGCTATAGAGGAGCGTCCTCAGGGCGATCGTTCCCACTCCCGGCCGAGGACGAGCCGACGCGTGGAGGTGAGCCATGCCGGTGGTGACCATCGCTGGAAGGATCGGGTGCCCGTCGCGCCGGGTGGGGCTGGAGGTGGCGCGTCTGCTGGGGGCCGACTACATCGATCATCAGATCCTGGCCCAGGCGGCGCGGCGCTCGGGCGCGCCGGTGGAGGAGCTCGCCCAGAAGGACGAGCGGGCGGCCCGGGGGCGCGAGCGCATGGCCCGGTTCTTCCAGAACTTCCTGGAGAAATCGGCGGCGGCGGGCTCTGCGGGCGACCCCTTCCTGGGGCCCACGGGGATCGAAGTGCTTATGTCGCGCAGCATGGCCGAGGCCGCGCAGCCGCCCCACTCCCGCGCCGAGGAGCTGAACGACCGGCGGTATCTGGAAGTCATCACGGCCGTGATCCGGGACGAGGCCAAGGGCGGGAACTGCGTCCTCATCGGCCGGGGCAGCCACGTGATCTTGAAGGACCAGCCCAGCGTCCTCCACGTCTACATCGTGTCCAGCCCGGAGGCGCGCCTCGCCGAGGTGATGCGGCGGGAGCGCCTGTCCGAGGAGGCCGCCCGGAAGTTCCTCAAAGAGCAGGAGGAGGCCCGGGCCGGCTACTATAAGAAGATGTTCAAGGTGGCCCCCGAGGACCCCACCCTCTACCACCTGTTCGTCAACACCGACCGGCTCGGCGCCGACCACTCGGCGCGCATCATCGCCGACGCCGCGCGGCAGCTCACACAGACGCCGGTCCAGGCGTAGCAGCGGGGCGCGGCCGGGCCGTTCAATCGTTCTGGCGGGGTCCCCTTGCGTCCGCCTCAGTGCCTCGTTCCTTAACAACGTTACGATTCGAGGTTTGTACCCAAGCGATTACCAGTTCCCCTCTCCCGGCGGGAGAGGGGAAGGGTGAAGGAGGGGAGAGAGGGGCGGCAGCGGACGCGTGTACAGAAATAGAGCAGTAAGAAGACCGCGCTACTGCCTCGGCAGCCTGTCGGACGACAGGATCTGGGTCCACGTCGCGCCACCGTCCGTCGACTTGTAGACCGTCGCGTAGGGGCCAGCGAGGAAGACCGTACTCGGATCGGTCCTGCTCCACTCGATGTCCGTGGGGACGCCTCGGTCCCACGCCACGAAACCCGGGGTCCTTGACCTCTCCGTCCAGGTCCTGCCGCCGTCCCTGCTCTCTTTGATGAACTCTCCGCCGCACGTGATCATCTGCGTCCACGTGTCCCCGGCGTCGCGGGAGCAGTAGACGCCGTTGTTGCCGGCGCTGGAGGGCGTTCTGATCGTCCCCGGGCCGCCCGCCATGGACATGCAGATGCGGTTGGGGTCCCTGGGATCGATGATCGTCGAATAGAACTCTTCGTAGCAGAGGCCGGGGCCTTCCAGGCGTTCCCATGCCTTGATCCCATTCGAGGCCCGCTGCCACGTCGTCCCGCCGTCGGTCGACTTGAAGAAGCCTTCCTGCTCGACGCAGATGTAGAGCTTCCGGTCATCGGTCGGGTCCACGGCCAAGGAGGCCTGGGTGCGCTGCGGGAACGAATGCGGCCTGCAGTCCAGCGCCAGGCGGCGCGGCCGCTGCGTCGAGAAGGCGGACTGGGCCGGCTGGGGCGTGGGCGCAGGAGTGGGGAACGGGATGGCCGTGGCCGTGGGCGCCCTGGTTGGCGTGGGCCCGGGCGTGGGCCTGGGCGTGGGCGTTGCTGTAGGCGGAGGCGTCGGCGTGGGCAAGGGCGTCGGCGTCGGGACGGGCGTCGCGGGAGGCGTGGCCTCGCCGCCTCCACATGCGGCGATGACGGTCAGCATCGCCGGCACGAGGAGGGGCAGGAGCAGCTTCTTTAGGGCGAACACGGGTCTGCCTCGTGACCTGCCAGTTCGCGCGAGCGGCTTGAGCCACCCCCTTGTCACCGTGCCGAGAGAGGGGCCCCTTCGCATGCGGGCCAGCCCCCATTCCACGGGCACTCCACGAGGCGCAGCCGGTAGTCAGGCGGACCCGGCGAAGCTGAAAGGCATATGATGGCGCCGAAATTGCTCAACGATCAGGAGCTCGGCCAAGCACCGGCGGGGAGTCATGTTTGTCATGAGCGGGCACGATGAGCCCTTGCCGGATGCCGAACATCACCGCCTCCATCCGGCTGTGGACGCGGAGCTTGTCCAAGATGTTTTGGATATGGTTCCTGGCCGTCGAGGCGCTGATCACCAGACGCTCGGCCACGGCTGCCGTGCCGCGGCCCTCGGCCAGCAGGCGCAGGACATCGAGCTCCCGGTGCGTGAGGGGCGGCTGCCCCGGGGCGTCCCCAGGCGCCGGAGCAGGAGCCGTGCGGAGGGCCGCTGGCCTCGCGCCGCCGCCATCTCGTATGTAGCGGACCAGCTCATCCACCAGGCTCCGCGCCTGAACCTCCTGGGTGACCTCTCGGAAGACGTGGATGAGGGCTACCTGGCCCGGCCGTCCCAGGGGAACCGCGATGTGGGTGATGGTGAGCCACTTGCTAGCGCCGTCCTTGGATTGGACGCTGCACGTGATGGTGGGAGGCGCCGACCCCTTCCGGGCCACCAGCATCGTGTTGCACTCCTGCATGCACTGGTGGCTGGCCTCGCCCACCGCCGCGCCGAGGACTTGGTGGCAGCGCCGGCCCAGGACATCTTTGGGCTCGTGGCCCAGAATCTCCTGGGCAGCCTGGTTCCAGACGACGATCCGCTGCTCGGCGTCGACGACGAAGACGCCATCCTTCGTGTTCCCAAAGAACTCGAGAAGGTCCTGCGCCACCCGGTCGCTTCCTCAGTGTCCACGGACTTTGTACGGCGCCATCGTACCGCATCGCGCGCCGCGCCGCAAACGAAGGCCCCGCCACTGGCACGGGGCCCTCACGGCATCCGGGGCGCCATCCGGCGTCTACCCGGCCACGGCGGCCGGGGTCTGACGGAACTGAGGCATGACCTCCTTGGCAAACAGCTCCATGGACCGGAGCACCTTGGCATGCTCCAGCCCGCCGAAGACCATCCAGCACAGCAGGGAGTCTACGCCCATGTCCTGCAGCTCCCGGATCTTGGCGGCGCACCGGTCGGGATCGCCAAAGATCAGGGTCTGCTCCCACATCTCGTCGTAGGTAAGACGGACGCGGTCCTGGGCCCGCCGGCGATAGTCGGCGTAGGCCGAGGGCAGCTGGGCGGCAAAGGGCGGCAGCGTCACCTTGGTGAGGATCGCGATGTAGTTCATCAGGGCGTCCCGCGGCTCCTCTCTCGCCTGGGCGTTGCTGTCCGCCACGTAGACGAAGCGCTGGAAGAAGCTCTCTTTCGTCAGTCGCTCGACGGTCTTCTTGGGCGCGCCGGACTCGCGCAGCGCCCGCTGGTAGAGGCGGACCTTTCCCAGGGTATGACCGAAGGGCAAGAAGACCTGGCCGGTGAGCATCGGAAGCCGGCGCCGGGCGGTGGCGGCGATCGTCTCGTCCGAGACGGAGGCGATGTAAAGAGGCGGGTGGGGCTTCTGGAGCGGCTTGGGGTAGAGGCTGAGCTCGGGGATCGTGAAGAAGCGTCCGCGGTGCTCGAAGCGGTCCTGGGTCCAGGCTTTGGTCATGATATCGAGGGACTCGTCGAATCGGGCCCGGCTCTCCTCCATGTCGATGCCGAAGCCCCGGAACTCGTACGGCTGGTAGCCGCGGCCGACGCCCTGATCGAGGCGGCCGTTGCTCAGATGGTCCACCGCGGCCGCCTGCTCCGCGATCCGGAGCGGGTGGTGGAACGGGAGCACGCTGACGGCGATACCGATGCGGACCCTTCGCGTCCGCGCCGCCACGTGGGCGGCGAGGAGCAGCGCGTCCGACATCATGCCGTACTCGGAGAAGTGGTGCTCGGCCAGCCAGACGCTATCGAACCCCAGCTCCTCGCCGTACTCCATCTGCTCCAGCTGGTTCTCCAGCTCGAACCGGTAGACCTCCGGACGCCGCGCGGCGTCCGGATGCTGCAGCAGGTTGAAGAGCCCGAATCGCATGCTGTCCTCCCGCGCTCGCCCTGCGCGCTGCGCTCAGTACTGGAGCGTCGCCCAGGGGCTCCACGACGACGCCTTGAGGCTGACGGGACAGACGCGATGGGGAAAGCGCTCGCTCAGGCCGCTGACCGTGGTGGTCTCGATCCTGCGGTCGGCGAAGACGCCGGCCAGGAACCGCTCGTAGCCCTCGTGGTGGTAGCCGTAGACCTCGGCGGGTGTGGCGGTGACCAGGTAGCCGTCCCGGCCTTCCGGCTGGCGTATCGCATCAAGCAAGCCCTGGGGCGTCTCGATGCCACCGTACAGGAGCCCCGTGCTGATGTTCCGATCGCGGAGGAACGCGAGCAGCCCCTCCGTGCCCTCGACCCGGTGGAGACAGCGCTGCAGAAGCAGCGGCTGCAGCCGCTGGCAGGCCGTGTCGTCCACCAGCACCCAGGATAGGCCCATCTCCGCCGCCACACGGCCCACAGCCGGCGAGTAGCACATCTCCGGAGGAAAGAGGCCCTTCGGCCAGTATTCGGCTGCAAAGACGCGCCGGAGCGTGCGGTCGTGCTCCTCAATGGAGTGCCGCATCGCCTGCGGGTCCAGGGCGGTGAGGATGGTGTTCCCGGCGGCGCTGGCGGTCAGCTCCACCTGTCGCCGGTCCGCCAGGCTCGCCATGCCATCGATGATGTCGTCGAATCCGCCCCGTTCGAGCCGCTCCACCAGCCTGGTGTCCAGGTTCACGGTGACGTTAGCCTGAGGCGCGGCGGCGAGCGTCGCCAGCAGCGGCCGGTAGCAACGCTCGGCCACCAGCCGGAGGAGATCCTCCGGCTGGTCGGCCCCGTGGTGAAAGTCCAGGACGTTGGCCCACAGCATGGCGTTACCGTACCGCCGCGGTGGTCTTCTTGAAGGCGGGCATCACTTCCTTGGCGAAGAGCTCCATCGATTTGAGCGTCTGCTCGTGCCGCAGCCCGCCGATCTGGAACTGGCCGAGGATGTGGTTGACGCCGCCGGCCTCGGCTTTCTTGAGGAGCTGGACGCACCGGTCGGGGTCCCCGGCCAGGACCATGTCGTTCTTGAGCATCTTGTCCATGGTGGGGTCCGTCCACCAGTCGTACCGGCGGAACTCCTGCCGGGTGGCGGTGTCGGTGGACCGGGGGCCGAAGAAGCGCTGGAGCCGGGAGATGTACCACATGACGGGGCCCTCGGCGTCGCGGACGGCCTGCTGGACTGTTGGAGCGCAGTAGGTGCCCCAGAGGAGACAGAACTCGCCCTCGCCCGGGTTGCCTGCATCCTTCCAGTTCTGGTGAAAGACCTTGGTGTCCTCGAGAGCCATGAAGAGCGGCTTCACCGCGGCCTGCCCCAGGACGTTCAGCCCTTTCTTGGGGTAGAGGACAAAGGAGTCGGCGCTGCCCGCGGCGGCGTACATGGGCGGGTAGGGCTTTTGGAGGGGCTTCGGCAGCGGCTGGATCTCCGGAAAGCTGATGAACTTGCCCTTCCACTCGATGGTGTTGTTCGTCCATGCCTCCCGGATGATATCGATCCACTCGAAGAACATCTCCCGGCTCTCCAGGTGGTGGTCCTTGAAGATGGGCCGGAAGGTGTCGAACTCGAGCTTGGTGACGCCGCGGCCCACGCCCATGTTCAGGCGGCCGTTGCTGAGGACGTCCAGCAAGGCGTAGCGCTGGGCCACGTGGATGGGGTGATGGAACGGGAGCAGGCAGACGCCGGGCCCCAAGCGGATGCGCTCGGTGCGCTGGGATGCGGCGGTGAAGAAGATGTCCGGCGCCGTCGAGTGGGAGTACTCGTAGGTGAAGTGGTGCTCCACGGCCCAGGCCGCGTCGAAGCCGAGCTTGTCGGCCAGCTCGATCTGCTTGAGACAGTTCTCGAAGGTCTCCCTCTCGGAGTACTGCTGCGGCAGGACCTCGATCTCGAAGAAGATGCTGAACTTCATGGCCGCCCTCCGTTCGTCGGGAACCCGAACATCCTGGCCGCGTTCTCGTACACCATCTGCTGCCGCTCGCCAGCAGGCACGGCGGCGAACATCTCGTTCACCACGCGGCGGGTGTAGGGGTAGTCGTTGATGTGGTGCGGGAAGTCGGTGGCGAACAGGATGTTCTCGATGCCAACCTCGTGCCGGTTCCGGATGCCGTAGTAGTCCCGGATAATGCCGAAGAGCCAGTTCCGCTTGACGTAGGAGCTGGGCAGGCGCTGGAGCTGAACCTTGCCCCAGGTCCGGTTCCGCCAGTAGCGGTCATCCATCTGCTCCATGAAGTAGGGCACCCAGCCGAGGCCAGCCTCCGAGGCGATGATCTTGAGGTTGGAGAAGCGGTCGAAGACACCGTCGAAGATCATGTCCAGGATGATGAGCGGCATCTGCTGGAACTGCCCCGAGGCGAGGCCGCGCATGGACCGCTGGATTGGCGTCGGCGGCGCCGGCGGCCGGTAGGAGAGCAGGAGGATGTGCATCGAGAGCGGGACTTGTAAGTCCTGGGCCGCGGCCCAGAAGGGGTCGTCGGCCGTGCCGAGGGCCGCGTTGCCGCTGGGCCAGGCGGAGATGGTGGCGCCGGCGTAGCCTTGTCTCTTCGCCTCTTTCAGGGAGGCCACCGCCTTCTCGATACCCAGGTTCGGGATCTGGTACATCGCCTTCAGCCGCTTGGGGTCGGCGGCGCAGAAGTCGTCCTTGACCCAGCGGTGGTACGCCTCCAGGCCAGCCACGTGGAAGTCGGGCTGCGTGCCGGTCATGAAGTAGCCCATGGTGCGCTGGGGCGGGTAGATGACCTCGGCCTGGACGCCGTCGAAGTCGAGCTGCTTCAGGCGCTCCTTGCCGATAAAGCAGCCTGGCTCGATCTTGTCATAGGTCCAGCCGGTCCACTTGAACTTGTCGTAGCCGTAGCCCGTCACGGTCACCAGGCCGAGAGGCTCCGGCGGGCGCCCCTGGTCGAAGAGCCAGGCGTCCCCGCCGTCCTCGTCCTTCACGAGCTTGGGCGCCCGGTCCTTGAACTTCTTGGGCAGCCACTTCTCCCACAGGTCGGGCGGTTCGATGACGTGGGAATCGGCGCTAATGATGTCGAAATCCGGCATGATACTCCCCTCCGGGCGGGCTCCCGCAGCCCTGTGTTATGGCACCATCGTACCGGTCACTCGGCTGGCGTTCATGGGGCGCGCGCACCGGTTTTGTAATGCAACCGGCCCATCTTGGGAGCGCAGACGCGCTTTGAACGCCGCGTGCCCGAGCTCCGGCACATCTTGCCGCTCAAGGCCATCATCAACCCCGGACGGTGGCTCAGTCCTGGGGCTGGCGCACTAGGCGGCCTAGTGCGACTGCTTCTTGTTGCGGTGGCGCGCGAGCGTTAGCGTGAGCTTGTGAAATCGTTCACACAGCTCGCAAGGGGGTGTTACATGCGCCGCATCAGGAACTGGCTATCCAAGAACCCCGCCGGGGCCATCCTGGCGTTCGCAGTCGGCATGAGCGCCGTGATCGGCGCTGTTGGGGCGGCGATTGCGATGACGGACCACGCGCCCGTTGTCCAGAGCGCGACAATCCGGGACTACACGCTGGAGATCGCCCCAAAGGACATCGACTACGGCGGCGGGGCCGTCTGGCACGCGTGGACGTTCAATGGGAGCGTTCCTGGACCTGCGCTCAAGGTCGGGGTGGGTGAGACGCTGCGCGTGCGCGTGATCAACAAGCACAACCTCATCCACAGCTTCCACACGCACCTGACCAACTACAGCTTCGAGAACGACGGCAGCCAGGCCAACATCATCGCCGGCAAAGGCGCCGGTGGCATGATCCCGCCGGGCGGCGAGTACACCTATGAGTTCCGCCCCACGACCCCGGGCATCTACTACTACCACTGCCACTCGGCGGATGGAGGCTTGCACATCGCCCAGCACATCCATCAGGGCCTGTATGGGGCCATCATCGTCGAGGCCCCGGATGACCCGCCCCTGCGGCAGGAGGTCCTCTTCATGGCCGAGTCGGGCCACCTGAAGGAGGGGAACGTCCCACCCTTCATCATGAACGGCCTGGGCCTGCCCGGCGGCGAGGCGACGCTGGAGCGGATCTTCAAGGAGCGCGGCTTCGCGGGCGTGGCCGAGCAGCTCAACAAGACGGTGCCCGCGTTCAAGGCCAAGGTCGGCGAGTCCATCAAGCTGCACGTCATCAACATCGGCGACCTGGAGCACACGTTCCACGCGCACTCGGCCACCCACGTATCGCTCGGCGTGCTTGGCGGGCGGCCCTGGCCGGCCAACGTGCTGCCACTGGACGCTGGAGCCGCCGACACGCTCCTCATAACCTTCAGCCAGCCGGGGCTGTGGCTCTTCCACTGCCACGTGGTGCACCACGCCGACCTGGGCATGATTGGGGTATTCGTGGTCGAGTAGCAGGGCTGGGCACCGAGTGCGGTGATAGGGGAGGGGGCCAAGCTGTGTGCGACCGTGAGGCTGGGGGGTGAAGGCAGAACCCCACCACCCTGTAACCCGTCAGGGCGCTTTTTGAGATAGTTTCTTACGACAGCCCGTAGAGCCCCGCAGCGTTCCCGGCGACGATCCTCCGGCGGTCCGCCTCGGGCACGCCCGCGAAGTGCTCCTCGATGGCCTTGCGCGAGTGAGGCCAGGTGCTGTCGCTATGGGGGTAGTCGTTGGACCACATGATGACGCCGAGGCCGATGGTGTGCCGCTCCCTCACGCCCACGGGGTCCTCGATGAAGGTGCCGCGGACCTGGCGCCGGAAGTAGAAGCTGGGGCGCTCCCGGAGCCTGGAGCCGGTGTGGTGCCGGTGCCGTTCGAAGACGTTGTCCATCCATGGCACGAGGAAGGCCATCCAGCCAACGCCGCTCTCCACGGAGACGATCTTGAGCCTGGGGTGCGCCTCCAGCACGCCGCCGTAGATCATGCTGACGATGGGCTCGGACATCATGGACTTGTTGCAGGCGATGGAGACCATCAGGTTGCTCTCCAGGCCGCGGGTGAGGGGCCGGGCGCCCAGGTGCATGTGCGCCGGCATCCCCAGGTCCTCGAGGGCCGACCAGAGGGGCTCGTACTTGGCGTCCGTGTAGGGCCGGTCGGCAGGGTCGGACATGGGGCCGTCTATGGCGGGGATGGCCGGGATGAGGACGCCGCAGAGGCCCAGCTTGCGCGCCCGCTGCGCCTCGCCGATGGCGAGGGCCGTGTCCCAGTGGGGGACCTCGGCGATGCCGACGAGGCGGTCCGGGGCCGCACTGCAGAACTGGGCCAGCCAGTCGTTGTAGGCCCGCATCAGGGCGAAGCGCAGGGGGCGGTCGGCGGTGCGGAGGGTGATGCCGCCGCCCACGCCACTCCCATAGAGCACCTCCGCATCGACCCCGTCCTCGTCCATATCGGCCATGCGGGCCGTGGGGTCGTAGCCGCCGGGCCGCCCCTCCTGGTAGGACCGGGCGTGGAGCCTGTAGTCCTCATACCTCTTGCCGGCCGCCGAGGCCAGCAGGGTGAAGCGCTCCTCGCGCCCCTCGAAGAGCGCGACCTCCTCGTCGCCGCGGCGGACGACCCGGGGCGCGCGGTCGCGGAACTGGGCGGGCAGCCGCTCGGCATAGATCGCCGGCGATGGGTTGACGTGCGAATCGGCGGAGATGATCCGGTAGTCGCGCGACATGACGCCCTCCTCGCCCTGCGGGCGCTCAGCACCAAATCCCCTTCCCCCTCGATGGGGGAAGGCTGGGATGGGGGCGACCGTCACCCCCACCTTCTGTCCTCCCCCGCAACGGGGGAGGAGATGGCGCGGCGAGCGCCGGCGCGGGCCTGGGCCGCCGGGTTCAAACGCAGCACGCGCCCGGGGAGCGCCCCCGTGTGCTCCCGCCCGTCCCGCGTCAGCTCCTGCCCGTTGACGATGGTGTGCTTGACGCCCTCGGGCAGGGCGCCGAAGCGCGTCTCGCCGCCCGGAAGGTCGCCCACCACGTCCTTGGATGCGATGCGCAGGGCCTTCGGGTCGAAGACCATGATGTCGGCGGCGTAGCCCTGGCGCAGGAGGCCCCGGTCCCAGAGGCCGATGACGGAGGCCGGGACGAACGTCAGCAGGCGCACGGCCTCCTCCAGCGAGAAGATGCCCCGCTCCGTGACCCAGTAGCGGATGAAGAACGTGCTGTACTCGGAGCCGTCGTCCCGGTCCAGATGCGCGCCGCCATCGGAGACGCCCAGGAGGCTGTAGGGCGACCGCAGGAAGGCCGCCAGCTCCCGCTCCCGCTCCGGGGACCAGAGCGTCAGGTAGCGGAACTGGGTCTCCAGGTCCTCCTCCAGGGCCAGGTCCAGCATCGCGTCGGCGATGTGCTTGCCCTGCTCCGTCGCGAGCTGCTTGATGGACTTGCCGGCGAGGGGCTGGTTCTTGGCGAGCTTCACCCGCTGAACGTAGGTGGTGTGCCACGGGATGGGCGGCAGGAGCTGGCCCCGTTTGGGGTCGGTGTTCGGGTGGTCGATGTCGTCGCGGAGCGCGGCGCGGAGGGCCTCGTCGCGCATGAGGCGGAGCTTCTCGGCGTGGGGCTTCGTCACCAGGTCGCGCCAGCCCGGCATGCCATCGAGGATCGAGGTCTTTCTGAGGTTGAATACCCGGTCGAAGGGGCGGCCGTTGATGAGGGTGTAGGCGGCTACGCCGGCGTGGACGGCCTCGTCCAGGATGCGGCCGGCGATCTGGAGCACCAGGGGCCGCATGGTGGCGGCGCCGACGCGCGCGATCTCCCGCCGCTCCTCCTGCGAGACGCCCTCGAGCAGCGTCCGGGGCAGGATGCCGATGGTCCCGACGCCCGCCTCGCCCACGGCGCTGGCCAGCTCCAGCACCTCCTGGTAGTTGGCCAGGCGGCTGGGGATGGGCTCCTGGTACCACCCGACCTGCGTGGGCGAGAGGGAGGTGGTGAACCCAGCGGCGCCGGCCTCCATGGCCTCGGCCACGAGCTGCTTCATGCGCAGGCGCTCGTCGACCGTCGCCTCCCGCTCGATGGCCGCCTCGCCCATGACGTAGCGGCGCACCGCCGTGTGCCCCACGTAGGGCGCCACGTTGACCCCCAGACGCTGGCCCAGCACGTCCAGGTACTCCGGGAAGGTCGTCCACGTCCAGGGGATGCCGTGCTCCAGCGCCGGCAAGGAGACCCCCTCGACCTTGGCGAAGGTTCGGGTCATGTACTCCCGGTCCTCGGGCCGGCAGGGCGCCAGGGTATAGCCGCAGTTGCCGGTGACGACCGTCGTGACGCCGTGCCAGCACGAGCAGGTGGCGATGGGGTCCCAGAGGAGCTGGGCGTCGTAGTGCGTGTGGGTGTCCACGATGCCCGGTGCGACGACGAGCCCCTCGGCGTCGATGACCGTCGCGGCCCCCTCCGTGACGCGGCCGATCTTGGCGATGCGGTCCCCCTTGACCGCCACGTCGGCCCGCGCCCGCGGCAGCCCGGAGCCATCGATCACCGTGCCATTCTTGATGACCAGGTCGTAAGGCATAGGCCCCTCTCCTACCACGGCATGGCCGTGCCGCCGTTGGGGTGGAGGATCTGGCCCGTCATGAACTGGCCCGCCTCCGAGACAAGATACAGAATGGCGTGGGCCACATACTCGGGGCGGCCCTCCATGCCCAGGGGCGTGCGGCTGCGGACCCCCTGGATGAAGCGCTCCTTCTTCTGGAGGTCCTCGCGCTGCTCCCGGTCCTTCCAGTGGCGGGAGGTGAAGTTGGTCACGATGATCCCCGGCGCCAGGGCGTTGACGCGGATGCCGTGGGGGGCGGCCTCCCTGGCCAGGACCTTGGTGAGCATCGCCACGCCGGCCTTGGCCATGCCGTAGCAGGCCCAGCCCTCGGCGCCCGGCGCGTCGATGACGCCGGACGAGATGTTGACGATCTTCCCCGAGCGCTGCGGGACCATCACGCGCATGGCGGCCCGGCAGCCGTAGAAGACGCCCTTGAGGTTGATGGCCAGCACCCGCTCCAGGTCCTCGTCCTTGGTGTCGACGACGAGGCTATCCTGGGGGATGCCGGCGATATTCCCCATGATGTCCAGGCGGCCGAACTGGGCGACGGCCCGCCCGACCAGCGCCTCCACGTCGGCGGGACGGGTGACGTCCGTGCGCAGGGCGATGGCCGTGCCGCCCGTGTCCTCGATCGTGCGGACCGTCTCGGCAAGACCCCGCTCGTCGATATCGCCCAGGACGACCTGGGCGCCCGCCGCCGCGAGGGTCTGGGCGGTGGCGCGCCCGATGCCGCTGGCCGCGCCCGTGAGGGCCGCCGTCTGGCCCGCCAGGCTGAACAAGCGGTCCGTCTCGTGCATGACGCCTCCTCGACCGGCGCCCCGCGTGTCGGGGGACTCTAGGCAGGCACGGCGATGGGGCGGGTGACGGCGTTCGTCTCGGCGAAGGCGTGGCAGGCGATGGCGTGAAGCCCGCCCAGGCCGCCCGCGACGACGATGATGAACTGGTCCGGCCTCGCCGCCAGCGGCACCACGCCGTTCGCGATCCTCCCACGTCTCTCCATGTGCTCGTGCAGCTCCGGCGGGAAGCGCGAGAGGGGGATCGCCTTGGTCTCTTCGTAGAGGAACTGCTTCGCGTCGTCCACGGACCAGCCGTCGCGGGAGACGATCCACGCGAAATCGGGGCAGAGGGCCAGCGCGATCTCGCCCGAGGCGGCGAAGCCCAGGACCTTGTTGGTGGCGGGCATGTCGATGGAGTGGGCGAGGACGGTGAGGAGACCCCTGGCCGTCTTGCACTGGGTGTCCTGGAGGTTCAGGGTGCCCTGGGAGCCGAAGGCGGTGACGGCGCTCTGCTCGAGCTTGAGCCCCCGCTGGACGTGCAGCGGCGGCCACGGGCTCTTCTCCTCCCACTCGCCGATGCAGGCGGTGATGCGCCCCGGCTGGCCCATGGTGGACTTGCTCACGATCCCCT